>JAYTOA010000084.1:0-55402 GCA_043748015.1 Flavobacteriales bacterium | reverse complement strand
AGAATAAGAATCGTGGAGAGCAGTGGATACCTGGTGAATGGTGAGTTTCTTCATTTCGATAAAAAGACACAGACGGCGAAAATGGAACGCAATATCGTGCTACGCGATAAGGACATCACACTTACCACAAATGATCTGATCTATAACCTTGAAACCGACGTTGCCAATTATTTTGGTGGAGGTAAGATTGTATCTAACGTAAATAAAAATACGCTCACCAGTCGCAAAGGGATTTATCTATCCCGCAATGAAATGTTTTTTTTTAGAGACAATGTTGTTCTTACGAATCCGGATTACAAGGTGAATTGCGATACGATGCAGTATGATAGTCGAGGTGAGATTTCCTATTTCTACGGGCCGACGAATATTGTTGGCGACAAGACAACGATTTATTGCGAGAATGGATATTATAATTCCAAGAAGGATCAATCGCGCTTTGGAATAAATGCTGTTATCACTTCTGATAAGACAACACTCAAAGGTGATAGCATTTACTATGATGGAGTGTTAGGTCGTGGTGAGGTATTCAGAAATGTTTTGATTCGTGATACTACGAATAACTATGTCATCTCTGGTGAGTATGGAAGGCACAACGAAAAATCCAAGGAGAGTTTTGTGACCGGAAGGGCTCTGATGACGCAAATTTTTGACGAGGATTCACTTTTCATGCATGCAGATACTTTGCGATCGGTTTCTGATACTTCAGGCAAAGACATCGTGTATGCTTATCGTCATGTGAAGTTATTCAAGGGAGATCTTCAAGGAAAATGTGACTCTTTGGTTTATTCTGAAATGGACAGTACTATGCGCATGTTTTCCAAACCTATCCTTTGGAGTGCGCAGAATCAAGTGACAGGAGATTCAATTTCTATTCAAATGGAAAGTGGAAAGATGAAATCATTTTTTGTGCGAAACAATTCATTCATCATTTCAGATGCCGAAGCGAAGGGTGACAGCATAGTGGGATCCGGTAAATACAATCAGATAAAGGGCAGGCACATGAAAGGTCTATTTGTGGACAATGAACTCGCGGAAGTTTATGTAGAAGGCAATGGGCAGTTGATTTATTTTCCCACGGATGATAAATCGGGAAAGCCTTTAGCGATGGGCATCAACAAAGGTGAATGTTCAAACATGAATATTACCGTGCAGGACAATCAGCTTACAAAAGTCCGATTGGAAACGGAGACGAATTCGGTATTCACGCCAATGCGTATGTCGAAAGTTGAAATGTTTCAGTTGGAAAATTTTACCTGGAGAAAGGATGAACGACCTATGCAGATGTCGGACATTTTTTTAATAAATTAGTTTTCTCCTTTCGCAGCTTTTGCTTTCAATGCGTTATCGATTTCTTCGCGCATTGTTTCCAATTCTTTTTTAGAAAATTCCTCGTCATTTTTGTGACGATCGATCAATGAAAAACTGAGATATTTTTTCGGATGAATGCGCATATCATTCAACAAAAGATCGAGACTGTGCGAAGCATTTACCAGTTCTGTGTGTAACGAATCGGTGTGAATGAGTTTGCCGAAGGTGCCTTCTTCGGAGTTGATATTGGTAGCTAACCGGTTGAAGTCCTCCAATGCTTTGTCTACTTTTTGAAGTGTGCCGGAGAGATTGAGTTTTGCTATGGAATCTGTAATCAGCGCAGCATTCTTGATTGCGGCGGTAATGGTGGCGTTGTTATTTTTGAGATTCGAAGTGATGGATTCCGCGTTTTTAACAATGACATCGATTGAACCGCTGTTGTGATCAATAACTTCACTCAACTTTGATGTAGACTCCTCCAGATTTCTCATGGTTTTTTTGAGCTTATCAAAAATATCAGCCATGCTTTCTGTTTGTCCAACACCGACCATGTTATTCAAATTTGAAATCAATGAATCAATGCCAAGAAATAACTGAGAGGTTTTTTGCTTCAGTGGTTCGATTTCCTGTTTAAGACTTTCCGTGAGTCCAAGTGAAATGCTCGACGACAATGTGTCTTTGTTATTGGCCAGCGTTTCACTTTTACCAAGCACGATCTGGATTGCTTTTCCACCAAACAAATCCGCATCGAAAATTTCAAGCCTGGTATCATTTGGAATCTTTAGTTTGCTGTCGTTTAAGACAACTTCAGCAACGATAGTTCCATCTCCGTTTTCATTCATGCTCACCTTCTTCACGATCCCAATTTTGAATCCGTTAAGGATAACCGGATTGGAAGCGGTGAGTCCTGCTGCATTTTCATAAAGGGCATAATATTTCTGTTGCTTCAGAAAAAGATTGACACCTTTTAGGTAGTTAAGTCCAATATATAGCAAGGCGATGGCAACGACGACCAAAACTCCGATTAAAAACTCCCTGCTGATTTTCATTATTCTGTTGTTTGCGAAATCGCTTTGCTAAGGTCTATTCTTTCTTTGTTGTCAAAAGCAATTACAAAGGCATCTTTGAATCCCAACTCTTTCATCTGCTCTTGCATTTGTTTGGCTTCCTTGTAACTGTTGGTACAGCCGGCTAGGTATTTAAAAACGCCGTTCTGTTTGTATTCATCTACACGCTCTAGTCCTCGGAATTCCGATGCTTTTTTATCCAGCGATTTCGGTGAAGATACTATTTGCACCTGATAACGAATTCCCTTTGTCAAATCCTTCCAGATCAAGTTGTCCTTATTAGGATTTACTTCCGGAGCGTTTTTTCCTTTTTCCGCAACAACCGGAATTGGATTTTTTTCCTCAACAACTTCCTTTGTTTTTTCACTTTGTTTCAGCCCTCGTTTGAGATCGTCTTTTTCTTTGAATTCTTTGAATGCTCTGAAAATGGCTGAAGCCATATAAGTTTTGCCTTCTTCTGAATGGAGGAACGCTTCCTCTTCGGCGTTGGTCAGGAAACCTAACTCAATCAACACACTGGGCATGTTTGTGAAACTAATGACGTAGTGCCCGGCTTGTTTTACGCCTCGATCTTTGCGACCTACCCTTGTTCTGAATTGATCCTGGACGCTCTTGGCCAAAACAATGCTATTATCGAGATATGCGTTTTCGCGCATACTAAGGATGATATATGTATCCGGATTTTTTGGATCGAAGCCCGCATAATTTGTTTCGTGGTCTTTCTCAAGATAGATCGATGCATTTTCACGCATCGCCGTTTTCAGACTTTCTTCAGATTTGTGAAGTCCCATTACAAATGTTTCCGTTCCTGTTGCTCCTTTGTTGTCGTTGGCATTACAGTGAATGGATATGAAAAGATCGGCAGAAGCGGCATTGGCTATTTCTACCCGTTTGCTCAAAGTCGGAAATGTGTCACCTTTTCTGGTGTATAGCACTTTTACTTCAGGATAATTTTCACTGATGTATTGTCCCACTTTTAACGTTACATCCAGAGAGACGTCCTTCTCTGATTTTTTCAAGGTCTTTGTGCCAAGGTTGCCAGGATCGCTACCACCGTGGCCGGCATCAAGCACCAGAGTGAACACCGTAGGATCTGCTTCAGGCATTGTGGCAGCCATTAAAATGAAGCCACACGCAAGAAATAGCAAAGCGAGGCGTTTACTTCGCCTTCCTCTTGAGGTATGTGAGGTGTTGCTAGTTTGCTTATGCATAGCTTTGGACCCGGATTTTATACAAGTTACAAAAATATTTTTAGTCTTACGTGCAGATATACAGGATTATTACTCTTTTCACCTATCTGGTGTTGATAATAGGGAGCCCTGTTTTCAGCCAAAATTCCGATTCTCTTAACGTTGGCATTTCTGATACTATTGTTGTTGCTGACGATCTCGGTTTGGATCATCCCATCGACTACTATGGCAAAGACAGTACCGTCGTTGATGTTATCAATGAACGGATTCTTTTGTATGGCGAGGCATGGGTGACTTATGGTGATATGGAAGTGAAGGCTGATTACATTGAGTTTTCATTCAATGATCTAACGGCAAGGGCCATCGGTAAAAGAGATAGTACCGGTTATATTATCGAAAAGGCGCGCTTCAAAGAGGGTGAAAATGAGTTTAGCGAAGATTCTCTTGCCTACAATTTCAAAACGCAGCGAGGTATCAGCTACGGTGTCCGCACTCAGGAAGGCGAAGCATATCTGCTTTCATCTGTTTCTAAAAAAGCTGAGAATAATTGGATTTCTGTGGGTGGTGGCAAATTCACAACCTGCAGCAAGGACAATCCTCACTATCATTTTCAACTGCAAAAGGCGTTGGTTATTCCGAATGAAAAAATTGTTTCGGGTCCTCTTTATCTGAAGTTCAGAAAAATTCCTACACCGCTTGCGTTGCCTTTTGGTTTTTTTCCCAATAAAAAGGAAAGCACACAGGGAATCATTCTTCCGGGCTATGGCAATGGAAACGAGAAAGGATATTTTATTCAGAATCTTGGTTATTACGTACCCATCAGTCAGTATTTAGATACGCGTGTGATGGCAGATTTGTACAGCCGCGGAAGTTGGGCAGTGCGAAATGTCACCAACTACCGCAAATTGTATAAATACAATGGCTCATTCAATGTGTCGCGATTGGTCAATAAAAATGGTATTCCCGAATTGCCAACGTATACCGAATCTGTGAATTTCAATATTCAATGGACTCATAATCAAGATGCGAAAGCAAGACCGAATTCAGGATTTTCTTCTAGTGTGAATCTTGGATCGTTGAATAATTTTCGCAACAATCTGAATACTTCTCAGCAGAATTTTCTCAGTAGTACATTTTCTTCACGAATTCAATGGACGAAACGTTGGCCGGATACGCCATTCAACATGGGTGTTACAGCAGGTCATACACAGAATACACAGTCGAGAAATGTTCAACTAACATTGCCTAGTGTCAACTTGAATATGTCGAGAATTACCTTGGGTAGATTGGCTGAAAACAATCCTACAATGAAGCGCAATCTGGATAATATTGGTGTTACTGCTTCTGCAGATTTCACCAATGCCATTAGTGAGAATGAAAGTCTTTTTGCGCTCAACAATTTCAGTGAGCTCAATAAGAAAAGTAGCAACGGACTCCGTCTGCAGGGTCAGGCGTCTTCATCGTTGAAAGCAGGACGAATAGGCACGCTCAGCGGAAGTATCAATGGTTCGATGGTGAATACATTTAAGTATGTAGAGAAAAATTTCAATCAGGATACGCAAGTGCTTTCCACAGATACTGTTTTTGGATATAAGCAAGCGATGAACTGGAGTGCATCGGGAAATTTTAATTCGCGTTTATTCGGAACATTCAACTTCAGAAATGGCGGAGCAGTGAAAGCAATCCGTCATATGTTGCAATGGAATGTTGGAGCGAGTTATTCTCCATACTCGAATTTCAGTACCGGAATTTTCTCAACCACGGGGGAGTTTGTAGGCTATAGTCCTTTTGATATTGCGGCTTTCAGGCCAACGAATTCTACACAGCAACTCAATATCAACTGGAGCTCAACAAATAACTTCGAGGCTAAGGTTCGAGATAAATCATCAGCGAAAATTGCCTACAACAAAATCAAATTGATTGATAGTTGGAGAAAATCTCTGAGTTATAATCTGATGGCAGATTCACTCAACTTCAGCAATCTTTCGATGAGTGCTTTTACGACCGTGGCTAAGAATATTACACTGAATTATAGTTCTACCTATAGCTTTTATGAGAGAGACACTTTGGGAAGAGAGATCAATCAGTTTTTAATCAAATCGAGGGAAGAACTGTTGCGCATGGAAGGAACAAATCTTGCTCTTGGATTTCGCTTTCAAAGCAAACAACGAAGCGGACCTGCCAGAGCTGATAAAGAACTCACAGCGGAAGAGCAAGCCATTCTTGACAAGAACAATACTGAGTTGATTGACTTTAGTATTCCATGGAGTTTGAACCTGAATTACAATTTGCGATTTGTAAAAAACTTTGACGTTGCTTCTCAACGTGACACTCTTTCGATTACACAAGCTTTGACATTTACAGGTGATGTTACTGTATTCAAATATTGGGCACTAAGTTTTAACAGCGGCTACGATATGAGTAACGCTCGCTATAAGACAATTGAAATTCGTGATTTTGGATGGCGAGATTTTACAACCACTAACCTCGGTCTGCACTGGGATTTGCATTGCTGGGAAATGTCTGTCAGCTATGTTCCTTTTGGACAACGAAAGAGTTACATGGCTCAGATCAATATCAAATCTTCATTATTACAAGATCTGAAAATTCAAAAGCGCGGTAGTCTCGGAGATCAAGGATATCTGTATTGATCACGAAGTTATTCGAGCGAGAGTTGTCTTGAAACGTTGAATCAGAATCGTAATAACTCAAGCAAACTCGCAGCAAAGAAGAGTGCGATGATGAGCAAGCTCAGAATCACATAAAGACTTTTTTGCAATCCACCTACAACAATTCTACCTGCATTTTCAATTGGTGTAAACATGATTGAAATGAGTTTGAGATAATAGTAAGCTGCCACAACAGAAACAAAAATCATAACAATTGCAAGTGTGAGGTAACCACCGGAAAGCACATTCGTAATCACATAATACTTTGCAAGAAATCCGCTCAATGGTGGAATGCCGGCCATGCTTAACAATGAGATGGTCATTGCTCCTGCCATCACGGGATTTCTTTTCACCAGTCCTTTGAATGCATCGAAACTCTCGTCGCCATTTTGAATATTCGACACGTGCTGCATTACTGAAAACGCAGTAAGACTGGCAAGGCCGTATGTCAAAGTGTAGTAAAGAAGATATTTTACCGGAGCGTTTTGCGACATCATTACAAATCCCAACAGGAAACCTGCATGAGACAAACTCGAATAGGCGAGGAGTCGTTTTGAATTTGTTTGCGTGACAGCGACAACATTTGATACGATTAGCGTCAGTCCAGCCATGATCGCCATGACTTTGGTGAACACTTCCGGAATAGGAAATAATGAGGTAGCAAATAATCGGTACATACCCGCAAATGCTGCGGCTTTTACAATTGTTGCCATGAATGCTGTAATTATTGTTGGCGATCCTTGATAAACATCAGGTGCCCACATATGAAAAGGAGCTACTGAAATTTTGAATGAAAAACCGACGAGTATCAAAATTGTTCCGGCACACATGAGTGGCGTGAATTGATACGATGACGTAATGACATCGTGAATCTTGTGCAAGTCGAAACTTCCTGCAGCACCATAAATAAGCGCGATTCCAAAAAGTAAAATGGCTGACGCAAGCGATCCAAGGAAAAAATATTTGAATCCGGCTTCGTTGCTGAGAATGTTTTTTCTGTCACTTGCCGCCAGCACGTATAATGGAATAGAAAGAATTTCCACACCTAAAAACATCATGACAAGATTGCTGAAACTCGCTAGGACAACAGCTCCGCACATGCTGAATAAACTGAGGGCATAAATGTCTGTTCGTTTTTGTGTTTGTCCATCATAGGCATCGCTTGTCATCAGAAACCAAAGTATTCCAATAAAGCTAAAAACCATTGTGAATGCAAGCGCATAATTATCGAACACGAGCATTCCGCAATATTGGGCGAATGGTATTTCATTGTGACCCCAATCAAGGAATGAACAGATGAACAGTGCTGCCAGACCGGTGATTGTCACAGGCATTACCAATTTGCGCAGTTTCATAAGATCTACTGCGAGAACAACGATACCAAGTAATGATATGATAAGAATTTCTTTCATCAGTGAATGCCAAGTAAGAGGGTTGTAATAGAAGGATCTGATATCGTTAAAATCGGATCCGGATAAATGCCAAGTGCAATAACAAGTGTTACAATGATCACGAGAACAGTTTTTTCATGAGTGGTAAGTGGTGCGAAATTCTGTGTATGGACATTAGCAGTACCCAACATCATTGACTGGAATGCGCGCAGCATATACACCGCGCCAAGAATAACTGTGAGTCCTGCGGCTACGGCAAATAAGGTGCTGTATTGATTAAGTCCAACCAGCAAGAGAAATTCACCCACAAACCCACTGGTCAACGGAAGCGCAACCGATCCCATCACAATTGTGAAAAACAAGAAAGCGAAAAGTGGATTCACTTCGCGTATGCCACCCATGCGATGCATGTCGTCATGTTGTAATCGCGTTTCGATGATGTCATAAACGAAGAAAAGTCCAACAGCAAGAATACCATGCGATAGCATTTCGAAAACACCTCCTTGAATTCCTTGTTCATTTCCAGACAGAATACCGGCAGTCAACAGTCCTAAGTGAGCTATGGAAGAATACGCGATCAAAAGTTTGTAGCGCTTTTGAACTATAGCCATACCGGAAGCGTAAAGCACACTTATCGCAGCTAATACCATTGCCCATGTTCCGTAATCTGCTACTCCGATTGGTAGTGTGGGAAGAACAATTCTGATTAAACCATAACTAGCCATTTTGAGCATGATACCTGCGAGTAACATAGTGCCTGCAGTTGGCGCCGCATCGTAAGTAGCAGGCTGCCAGGTGTGAAATGGAAACACCGGAATTTTCACGGCGAAAGCAACGAAGAAACCTGCGAAAAGCCATCCCTGTTCTAGACCGCTCATTGCCTGTCCGGCAGCATAAAGATCTTCGAATGCGAAAGATTTTGATTGCTGATAGATATAAAGCAAAGAGATCAACATGAACAAACTACCGAATAGAGTGTAGAGGAAAAACTTCAATGTGATTTTTGACTTGTTTTTAAAATTGCTCCAAATGAGTATGATAAAATAAATTGGAATCAACGCAAATTCATAGAAGATGTAAAACATGAATCCATCAGTGGTAGTAAATGCGCCGATCATTGAAGCCACCATGAGCATCATCAATCCATAAAACACATGTGGATTTTTAAATGACCTGTTGAATGATGCGTAAATAATAATTGGGGTAAGTAAAGATGCCAGCAGCACCATTACTGCACTGATTCCATCCATCGCGAATCCATAAGAAATTCCCAGCGGACCAATCCAATCCTGATTGAAGGTGAGTAACTGTTTGGTATCTCCCGTTTTCAATAAATAAAAAGCGAAGAGCGTCACCAGCAGTACAGCGATGCCACCGGCCAGGGCAAGTTGTCGGGCAAGCTTTGCACCCATCAGGAAGATGGCGCCGGCCATAAAAAGTGGAATTGCTATTAATAGTAATGTCAACATATTTTTCTCAGATATATAAAAGGAGTGCGATGAGTCCGACTATGAAAATGAATATGTAAGTAAACAAACTTCCTGATTGAATAAGGCGAAGTTTGTTGCCACTACTTTCAACAAGTGACGCCGTTCCTTCAACAAGACGACTCATCAATCCATGTTCAATGTATTTGCTGAAACCAAGACTCAAGGAGTCGATTGGCTTTCTTATTAAGCGATCATACCACTCATCGAATTTGTATTTATTCAGAACAAGCAAATGTGTTTTCGATTCGATGTCATCATCTTCAAGAGCAAGTTCTCCGCGTTTTTTGTACTTCAACCAAGCGTAAAAGATCGAACCCAATGCAATGAAAGTGGCGAATGTCATCAATAGAATTTCTGTGGAAAGCTCCATGGTTGTTGAAGTCATTACCATTGCATCTTGCAGGTAATGATCAAGCCAATGCCAATGCATTCCGAAGTGCTCGCCCACGGCATGTGGAAGTCCGATGAAGCCACCAACGATGGAGAGTATCGCAAGAACTACTAGCGGTATCGTCATCACTTTCGGTGATTCATGCAAATGATGTTCTTGATCATGTGTACCTCTGAATTTTCCGTGGAAAGTGAGGTAGTAAAGTCTGAACATATAGAACGCTGTGCATGCACTTACGAAAACGGATAGCACGAACATCAACAAGTTTTCTTCGAATGCTATTGCTACGATTTGATCCTTTGAGAAGAAACCCGCAAATGGAAATACGCCGGAGATAGCAATAGCTCCAATGAGAAATGTAATATGTGTAGTCCGCATATATTTTTTCAATCCGCCCATTCTGCGGATATCTTGTTCGCCGCCCATACCGTGGATGACAGAACCAGAACCAAGGAATAGCAATGCTTTGAAAAATGCGTGAGTAATAACGTGGAAAACTGCAGTGCTGTATGCACCCAATCCAAGTGCGACGAACATCAGTCCAAGTTGAGACACCGTAGAATAAGCGAGTACTTTCTTAATATCGTTTTGCGTGAGTGCGACAGTCGCGCCTAGAAGTGCAGTTAAAATACCCGACCACACCACAACTTGGCTCGCTGTTTCGCTTGCAGCAAAAAGGTCGCTGCTGCGCGCCACCATGTAAATACCTGCTGTTACCATTGTTGCGGCGTGGATGAGTGCAGATACCGGAGTGGGTCCGGCCATCGCATCCGGCAACCAGGTGTGCAAAGGAATCTGCGCGCTCTTTCCCATAGCACCGATGAATAAACAAATGGCTATGGTCGTAATCATTTCACCCGACATTCCTGAAATACCGGTACCGCTGATGAAGAGATCGTCAAATTTTAACGAACCGGCATGAGAGAAAAGCAAACACATTCCGATGATCAAACCAAGATCACCAATCCTATTAAAGATGAATGCTTTTTTCGCTGCGTCATTGTTCTTCATGTCTTTGTACCAGAAGCCAATCAACATGAATGAACAAAGCCCGACACCTTCCCAACCAACAAACATGGTGAGATAGCTGTCGCCGAGGACAAGTATCAACATGAAGAAAACAAATAGGTTGAGATAGGCAATGAAGCGATTGAAACCTTCGTCTTCGTGCATATAGCCGATGGAGTAGACGTGTATCAGAAATCCAACTCCCGTGATGAACAACAAGTAAATGGACGAAAGTGGATCAACTAAAAATGCGAAATCAATATTAAAGCTTCCCGCAGTGATCCAATCGAATGCCTTTACAACTGTAGGATGCGCGCCATGCATTTGTGTACTGAACACAAGTATGGATGTAATGAATGACAAGAGAATTGCCACCGATCCAAGACCACCTATGAAATTTTTAGAAAAACCTTTTCCTAAAAAAGTGATGTATAAAAATCCGGCTAAAGGAAATAACGGGATGAGGGTAACTAATTTTTCCATATTCCTGAATCAGAATTTTAGTTTGTCAAGGACACTTGTGTCGGTGGTGTGCATGTTGCGGTAAAGCATCATCAATATGGCGAGACCTACTGCAACTTCTGCAGCGGCAACTACCATGATGAAGAACACGAATACTTGCGCATCAGTCTGGTTCCACATTTTTGAGAAGGTCACCAAGGTGATATTGACTGCATTCAACATCAACTCAATGCACATGAACATGATGATAGCGTTGCGTCTGTAGAGTACGCCAAAGGCCCCCAAACCAAAAAGAATGGAGGAGAGAATGAGGTAATGATTGACTGTGATATTGTGAAATAATTGCATTAGACTAATTCTTTTTTAGATAGGTAAACGGCTCCAACCATTGCTGCTAGAAACAGAACACTGGCCAATTCAAATGGCAGTAGGAATTCTCTGTAGAGGATAACGCCAAGATTTTCAGTGGTGCCAATCTCTCCATTGTAGACCGCGCCTTGCACCGCATTCAATTCCTCCGTTCTTCTAAGTACTGCGATGATCACTAACATCAGAATGCCGCCGGCTGTCACACTCAATGCCTTCACTGATAAATTTATTTTCTGTTCATCAAGCTTGTTGAGATTGAGCATCATGATAACGTAAAGAAAAAGAACCATGATAGCTCCTGCGTAAACGATGATGTGAACAGCAGCGAGAAACTGCGCTCCAAGCAAAAAGTAGTGACCTGCAATGGCGAAGAAAGTCACGATCAATGAGAGAACACTGTAAACAGGATTCTTTGAAAAGATCATTCCTATCGCGCTGAAAATCGCGACGAAGGAGAGAAACCAAAAAATGTATTCTGACATAATTAATAAATTCAATATTCAAGATTCAAAAGGTATGCGGTATTGTTAGTGTCCGATAACTTTTGGTTTTGGATCTTTGAATGTGCGGTTATGGTAATGTTTTTTGTCTTGTTTAAATTGGAGGACTGCAGGTGTTTGTCTTACACTAACATCAACTCTGGCATCTATCGGCTCTACTAATTTGTCTTTGCCGAAAATTTCTTCACCACGTGTAAATGATGAAGGAACCAATCTGTCGGTGAGGAAGATTGCTTCTTTCGGACAAGCATCTTCACACAATCCACAGAAGATACAACGCAACATATTGATTTCATAAATCTTCGCGTACTTCTCTTCGCGGTAAAGATTCTCTTCACCTTTTTTGCGCTCACCACTTTCCATGGTGATGGCCTCAGCAGGACATGCAACTGCGCACAATCCGCAAGAGGTACACCTTTCAGCCCCGGCCTCATCTCGTTTCAATACGTGCTGACCGCGATACACAGGAGCGAAATCGCGAATTTCTTCGGGATACCTAATGGTAGGTCGCTTGGTAAACATATGTCGGAATGTGATCATCATTCCTTTCAGAATCGCAGGAAAGTAGAGGCGCTCACTCAATGTGAGTTTTCTTACTGTTACTGTTTTAGATCTGTTTGTTAATGCCATTATTTTTCAATTTGTGGTAATACCACATGTACAAATTCTTTTAGTTCAATCTTCCAAGGAAATACATCGCAATACCTGTGATGAAAATATTGGCAATCGAAAGCGGAAGCAAAATCTTCCATCCGAGATTCATCAATTGATCATAACGGAAACGCGGCAATGTCCAACGAATCCACATGAAGATGAAAATGAAGATGGATATTTTTCCAAACAATACCAATGTCTGAACGATTGCAAGCGTGTTGCCTTCTAATCCCAATTCATGCTGGAACGGAAAATTGTATCCGCCGAAGTACAATGTCGCCATCACTGCCGATGAAATAAACATGTTGATGTATTCCGCGAAAAGAAAGAATCCGAGCTTCATGGAAGAGTATTCAGTATGAAATCCACCCACCAGTTCTGTTTCACATTCCGGCAAATCAAATGGTGCGCGATTGGTTTCAGCAAAAGCGCAAATCATGAAGATAAGAAATCCAAGCGGTTGGTAAACAACATTGGCAAATCCGGCATCTTGTTGTGCTGATATTTCTTTGAGGCTCAAAGTACCCGTTACCATCACCAATGCGATAAGTGCAAGACCCATTGCAACTTCATAAGAAATCATTTGTGATGAAGCTCGCAAGGCACCAAGCAAGGAATATTTATTATTCGATGCCCAACCTCCAATCATGATTCCATAAACGCCGATACTAACAACGCCCAAGAGATACAATAATCCAATATTGATGTCCGTGATTTGCAACGGATAAAATGTTCCATTCACAGTAATGCCGGTGCCCCATGGAATGATCACGCCTGTCATGCAGGCTGTGAGCATGAAGAAGGATGGACCTAAGATGAAGAGCCACTTGTTGGAATTCGTGGGAATAAATTCTTCCTTCATAAACATTTTCACACCATCTGCCAACGGCTGAAGCAATCCGAAAATTCCTGCGCGATTCGGACCAACACGGTCTTGAAGTATCGCAGCAACTTTTCTTTCACCCCAGGTCATATAAGCCGCAACTCCCAGAGAGATCGCGAAGACGATCACGCAGAGAATTATTTTATATATCATCATTGAATCCATGCTCGAGCTCTTAATTGTTTTTTTGAAGGAAGAAGTATGCAGTCTGAAGTATACAGTATGCAGATTTCCGTCATAGCTTTTTCCCTTTGTCTTGTTGTTTTTTCGGAAGAAATTTTTCAGGATTTGCTTCCATGTTATTTAGCGTTTTTCCAACTTCTGAGGAAGTCTTCAAAAGTTTTTCTTGTTTTTCTTCGTTGATGTGCTCACAGGAGAAAGCGAAATCACACGAGATCTGTGTTTCGTTATTTCCATGTCAGCATCTGTCATCTTCGATTTGAAATGAGACGGATACATTCTTTTGCGATATCCTTCTCCAATATTTGCACATACACTCTTGGATGATCTTCTTACTTGCGATGTCAATCCAAAAATTTCTTCTTTCGGAAATTTTCCTGAAAGCGAATTCACTTCACCGGCAAGCTCGAATGCTTTCTGATAAACGGTCAACTTCCGGAATCCAAATGGATCCGAAGCAAAAATTTTATGTGTCCTCTCTTTATTCAATATTAATTCTTCATTTAACAGTCCAAACTAAGTTTTCACAGACTGCCTACTGCCCACTGCCTACCGAATCAATGCGTATTATTCGGATCCAAAGCCCCATGCCCTAGCGTTGTTTTATGTCCATTTGGCAACGATTTCTTTTGTCTTTCCACAGTCGCCTTCAGAACCTTCAAACTTTCGTAATGGTTTGCAGAAATGACAGATGAACTCGCAATTTTTGAAGGCCCTTCAATCACCCAATCACTGGTCTGTTTTTTATCGAAACGACACTCGTTGCAAATCCAATCCTGAACTTCGCCATAGGTGTCTTTGCGACCGGTAACGCGAAGTACTTCTTCTCCTTTGTACCACAACCGAACTTTTCCTGCACACTTCTCGCAATCGCGATGTGCATCAACAGGATTGGTGTACCATACGCGACTCTTGAATCGAAAAGTTTTATCAGTCAACGCACCTACCGGACATACGTCAATGACGTTACCCGACATGTCGTTCTCAATTACATTTTCGATATAGGTAGATATCTCACTCGCATCACCGCGATTGATGACGCCGTGCACGCGACCGTCGGTCAATTGATCAGCAACTTTCACGCAGCGATAACACAAAATGCAACGTGTCATGTGCAATTGCACTTTGTCACCGATGTCTATTTTTTCAAATTCTCTTCTTGGAAATTCGTAACGCGTTCCGGCCTTTCCATTTTCGTAAGACAGATTTTGAAGATCACATTCACCTGCCTGATCGCAAATTGGACAATCAAGAGGGTGATTCATCAACAAAAATTCTACAACTCCTGCACGCGCTTCGAGTAAATCAGGTGAGGTGAGGTTCTGCACTTCCATCCCATCCATCACGTTTGTTCTACACGATGCAACAGGCTTTGGCATTGGTCGCGGGTCTTTGTCACTTCCCTTGGAAACATTTACAATGCATGTGCGACAGTATCCACCGGATGTTTTCAGTGTCGAGTAATAACACATTGCAGGCGGTACAAGATCACCACCTATCATGCGCGCAGCATTCAGGATGGATGTGCCTTCCGGTACTTCTATGCTTACTCCGTCTATTGTAACTTTTGCCATTGGCGTATCTTTTCTTATTGCGCATCAAATGATGCGACATGTTTTTATTCTGTTGTCGTTTTTGCCGGATTCTTGTTCAACTTGAAATTGAAACCAAACATTCCATCCATTGCAGCAAAACAAAATTGTTGAGATGCCCTGTCATCAATGCTTGCCATTCTCGTTACAATGGAAGGCATATTGATATAACCCAGCTTGCCTTCATATCTAAGGAAAAAATGTTTCCAGAACAATAACTCAAAACCAACTTTTACATCTGTTCCAATTCCTGCAAGATGAAACTGATCATTGCGCGGATAACCCATCAACTTCACATTGCTCTTCGGCATCAATGCACCTGCGCCTGCTGCTCCGAATGCATTCAGTTGGATATGTTTCGTGTGATAAATTCCAGTGTGATATTCAAGTTCTGCATTGAGATAATTCAATCCATCGGTGTGTTCAAATGTGAGGAAATTGGGAGTCAATACGATATTTCCGTCTTGCACCATGTTAGCGTATGTAGGGTCATCAATGCTTCCTTCAAACTTTACTTTTTGAAATTGAACCATGACGTATTTCATGTGATCAACACCGACTGTAAACGCAAGATGATCACTTAAAAAATATCCGAAACGCATATTGGTTTGAGGAATCGTCATCGTTGTCAATCCGAAATAAGTGTCGGCTTTAAATTGTGTCTGACGATCTGTAGCGGCCACATTTTGCAATGTGAAATCATATGTCGCACCTTTGAAATGTATATCACTATTGGTGTACATCGCTCTGTTCCATCCCCAACTTGCAAAAACGTCGCCCTTGCGTGAAAGTTCCGGAAACCATTGTGCAACGCTGCACACGCTAATGAGCAAGAAGACAACAATTGATATGTTATGTTGACGGTTCAATGAATGGATTATGCTTCCTGCAGATTGTTTAATCTGTAATAATGTTTCACGTCTTTGATGTTTTTTCCATTGCGCACATACTCTTCAAAATCTTTTCTGAAGTGTCGAATCGCGCTTGCCACAGGCCATGCAGCTGCATCTCCCAGTGGACAAATTGTTTTGCCTTCTATTTTAGATTGAATGTCCCACAAGAGATCTACATCTGCGAGTGTTCCATTTCCTTCAAGAATTTTGTTGAGAATTTTCACCATCCAACTTGTTCCTTCTCTGCAAGGCGAGCATTGTCCACAACTTTCATGCGCGTAGAAGCGTGAAAAATTCCATAGATTTTTTACAACGCTTGTATCTTCATCCATGACGATGAAACCACCGGATCCCAACATACTGCCTGTCGCAAATCCGCCATCAGCAAGACCTTCGTATGACATGAGTCGAGGCTCACCTGTTGCAGTTTTCAAAATTAGATCAGCCGGAAGAATTGGTACAGAAGAACCACCGGCAACGACTGCCTTCAGTTTTTTTCCGTTGCGCATTCCACCACAATATTCATCTGAGAAAATAAATTCTTCAACAGGAATTCCCAGGTCGATTTCATAAACGCCCGGCTTGTTGATGTGGCCTGAAGCAGAAATCAATTTTGTTCCTGTGCTTCTTCCGATACCTATTGCTGCATATGCTGCACCTCCATCGCGAATAATAGGAACGACAGCTGCAATTGTTTCAACGTTGTTGACTACAGTTGGTCTTCCGTAAAGTCCGGCTACTGCCGGGAATGGTGGCTTGATACGCGGATTTCCACGCTTGCCTTCGAGTGATTCGAGCAATGCAGTTTCTTCACCACAGATGTATGCGCCTGCACCAACATGTACGTAGCAGTCGTGATCAAAACCTGAGTTGAGAATATTTTTACCGAGTAAACCTGACTCGTAAGCCTCGGCCAAAGCAACTTCTAAAATGCGAGCGATATAAAAATATTCGCCTCTTATATATATGTATGATGTTTTTGCTCCGAGTGCATAGCTCGATGCAATCATTCCTTCGATCAATAAGTGTGGATTGCGTTCCATCAGGTAGCGATCCTTGAAAGTGCCGGGCTCTGATTCGTCGG
This sequence comes from Flavobacteriales bacterium, assembly GCA_043748015.1. Taxonomy (GTDB): domain Bacteria; phylum Bacteroidota; class Bacteroidia; order Flavobacteriales_D; family Sanyastnellaceae; genus JAIBBG01. The sequence goes on along the minus strand of JAYTOA010000084.1, from coordinate 38,271 downwards.
CATTGCAAACAACATAACGTGGAACACCTTCAGGTCGTGCAAGGAAACTCCATTTCATGCCTGTTGGAAAACCTGCTCCGCCTCGTCCGCGAAGACCGCTAGTCTTCACTTCTTCAACCACCTGTTCCGGCGTCATTTGCTTCAACGCTTTTTCCAGAGATGAATATCCGCCATGCTGTCGATAGACACTCAGTTTACTGAGTCCGGGAATATGATCGTTTTCGAGTAGTAATTTTTTTGCCATCAGATTTGAATCATGTCGTCCTTGGTGTAAACTCTTCTTTTGTCGGAAATTCTCATCTTGTCGAGAAGTGTGTCCACTTTTTCAAGCGTGAGATTTTCATAGAAATCACCACCACACTGAAGCATTGGTGCAGTGCCGCATGAGCCAAGGCACTCAACGGTTTTTAAGGTGAACATTCCGTCTGTAGTTGTTTCACCAACATGAATGTGTAATTTTTTTTCAATGTGACGCACAACATCTTCTGCGCCCATCAACCAGCAAGAACTTGTGCGACAAACTTCAATCACACATTTTCCAACAGGCTTCAAATTGAACATGGAATAGAACGACGCCACTTCATATGCTTCGATTGGTTGAATCTGAAGCAATGCAGCAACGCAATCCATCGCCCCCGGACTCAACCATCCGTCGAATTCTGCTTGTGCAAGATGCAGTAATGGTATCAATGCACTCTTCACTTTATCTTCAGGATAACGCTTCATGATGCGCTTCGCTTCTGCAAGCGTTTCTTCTGAAAATTGATATGTTTTGTTGTCAGTCATTTTAATTTCTTGATCTAAAAATTGAATGCATTCTTATGCGTCAAGCTCTCCGGCAATCACGTTCATGCTACTCATGGTGAGAATGGCGTCGCTGAGCATTCCACCTTCAATCATGGATGGGTAAGCCTGGTAATAAATGAAACAAGGTCTTCTCATATGAAGGCGATAAGGTGTTCTTCCACCATCGCTGATGAGGTAATATCCAAGTTCTCCATTGCCGCCTTCTACTGCGTGATACACTTCACCTTTCGGTACATCGGTTTCACCCATCACAATTTTGAAGTGATAAATGAGCGCTTCCATTTTACTATACACATCTTCTTTCGCAGGAAGATAAAATTCAGGCACGTCAGCGTAGAATTTACCATCAGGCATATTCTTTATCGCTTGTTGAATGATGCGAAGGCTTTGCCACATTTCTTCCATGCGCACCATGTAACGATCGTAGGTGTCGCCATTGGTGCCAACGGGAATATCAAATTCAAATTCCTCGTAAGAAGAATACGGAGACATTACGCGAACATCATAATCGACGCCTGCGGCGCGAAGATTCGGTCCGGTGAAACTGTATGCCAGCGCCTTTTCTGCACTTATTGGACCGCCCTTCATGGTGCGTTCCATGAAGATTCTGTTGCGTGTTACGAGCTTATCAAATTCAGCAAGTCCCTTCGGAAAATCTTTCATGAAAGCATGTAGTTTGCTCCATGCTACAGTATTGAAATCACGTTCCAACCCACCAATACGACCAATGTTGGTTGTTAAGCGCGAGCCGCATATTTCTTCGAATATTTCGTAGATTTTTTCTCTCCATTGGAAAAGATGAAGGAAGCCCGTCATTGCTCCGGTATCCACCGCAATTACCGTATCGCAAACAATGTGATCAGCGATGCGTGAAAGCTCCATGATGATCACGCGCAGGTATTGTGCGCGCTTTGGAATTTCACAACCGATGAGTTTTTCCACCGTCATGTGCCATCCCATATTGTTGATTGGAGAGGAGCAATAGTTGAGGCGATCTGTAATCGGCGTTATCTGATTGTAGGGTCTGTGCTCGGCAAGTTTTTCAAATGCACGGTGGATGTAGCCAATTGTTGGTTCAGCCTTCACGATCATCTCGCCGTCCATTGTCAACACGTTCTGAAAGATGCCATGCGTGGCCGGGTGTGTAGGTCCCAGATTGAGAATGGAGTAATCTTTCTGCTCAGTCACCTTGGTGGCTGTCGCAAACGACTGACCTATATTTCCTGATGTTCCTTTCATAGTTATCTACCGAAATATTTATCTTCCTTGTCATCACGTCCCGCATCTTCCAATCCGTATTCTTTTCTCAGAGGGAAATAGTTCATTTCATCCATGTTCAAGATTCTTCTCAAGTCTGGATGTCCGGTGAATTTGAATCCATAGAAGTCGAATGTTTCTCTTTCCATCCAGTTTGCTCCCAGCCAAATATCTGTGACTGTGGGTATCGTCAAATCTTTTTCACCCATGAAAGTTTTGATGCGAATGCGTCGGTTTTTTTCCAAATTGTGAAGCTGATACATCAGTGCGAATTCCTGTCCCGCGTTTTCCGGAAAATGAATGCCGCACATCGTGGTAAGAAATCCGAATTTCATTTCAGGATCGTTCTTCAAAAATTCAAGTGCATCGTGCACGCTGTTTTTTTCAAGTATGAAAACCGGGAAGTCATAATCAATAACGGAACGCAACAATCCTTCGCCGATTTTGGCAGAAAGGGCGGTCAGAACGCTATCGTGCAGTTCCTGTGCTTTAGTTGTCGCTGATGGGTTTATTTCCTTATGCATATCTGAGTTAACAGGACAGTTTACAATTCTGTAATTTTTTTTTTTGCTGATTATTCCAATCCGTATTTGGCAAGTAATGCTTTGTATTCCGGTGATTGTCTTCGACTTCTTCCTTCGTTTTTTGCAAGCTCTTGAATTTTCAGAATGCCGTCGAGTACTTGTTCAGGGCGTGGCGGACAACCCGGGATGTAAACATCAACGGGAATGATTCTGTCAATGCCTTGTAATACGGAATAGGTATCGAAAATTCCACCGCTGCTGGCACATGCGCCCATGCTGAGCACCCACTTTGGTTCCGCCATTTGCTCGTACACCTGACGAAGTATTGGTCCCATTTTTTTGGAAATGGTTCCCATCACCATCAATAGATCTGCCTGACGTGGAGAGAAACTCAAACGCTCCATTCCAAATCGCGACAAGTCATAATGCGACGCCATCGTGGCCATGAATTCAATACCACAGCATGACGTAGCGAAAGGAAGTGGCCACAATGAATTCGCGCGTGCAAGTCCGACAACCTTGTCGAGACTTGTCGCAAAGAATCCTTGTCCTTCCAGTCCTTCAGGTTGGTGTTCCGGTTTGATATCTACAGTTGTATTCATTTCTAATTTTTAAGTGTCCGCCCCGGGTGAATCAATCCCAATTCAACGCTCCTCTCTTGATTACGTAAACCAATCCCACAACCATCAATCCCATAAATGTGAACATCTCTATCAATCCAAACACGCCCAACTCTCTAAAGTTCACTGCCCATGGATACATAAAAATCACTTCCACGTCGAAAAGAACGAAGAGGATGGCCACGAGAAAGTACTTGATGGAAAATGGAGATCTTGCATTTCCTACAGACTCAATACCACACTCGAAGGCTTCTTCCTTCACTTTGGAATGTCTCTTTGGTCCCATCCAATGTGAAGCTATCATGGTAGTGAACACGAAGCCCAGTGCTACTGCTGCCATTACGACAATAGGGAAATATTGTTGAAATAATGAAGGTGCTGTTTCCATGCAGATTTTACTTTATTGAATGGGGTAAAATTAGCACCGCAACCTCGAAACTTCAAGCCGGAAGGGGTTTTTTTCCACGGGTGTTGTCTTCGCTCGTAATGATGTGGTTAATAGCGAAGTGCGTTTCGCGCGGTCGAGTTCTGTTTTCGTTCTTCAGATCTTATACTGTTTGGTTGGATAGTTATTGGGTTATTGAGTTATTGAAGCGCGGTAGTGGAATTGGGTATTCGGATTTTTGTGGAGATATCGAAGGCGTTTTGCCATACCGGCAAAGAGGAGATTCTCGATAATGGGACGGGTGGTTTTTGGTGTAATGTTGTGGGGAAGTGATAAATGATTAGCAAGCAGCTTAGAAATTGACATTAGACGCAACACAAATTGAAAAAGGCTTTTGGTATTATGACCAGAATAATCATTGGGAGCCAATCGCTGTTACAAATCCTTCTGAGTATTTAGGAGGCCAGCTGTTAAACGCCGCATGCACTCAATTGGAAAATTTTCAAATCGAAAAAAGCAGTTAGAGATTGGTGCGAAGTTCTTCCAAGCCTTGAAAATGTAAAATGCCTCTGGTTCACAAGCCAAGTCAATCAACACCTTTTTGACGCCGTTTGTGAAATGAAAAATTTGGAGGGACTCTTTATTAAATGGAGTGGGATTAAAGACATCAATAATGTTCAAAAATTAAAATCACTTAAGCATATTCACCTAGGTAATTCCGGTCAAATCAAGGACGTTTCGATTTTGACAAACTTAACTAAGTTGGAAACGTTAGAAATAAAAAACATAAAAGGTTTAAAGGAAATTTCAACCATTTGTGAATTGACAAAATCGTAGGGATTGGGTATTGAAGGAGACTGGAATAAGAACCAAACTATTGAATCAATATCGCCAATAATCAAACTTCAAAATTTAAAATACATAACATTAACCGGCACAAAAATTAAGGACAAATCTTTAAGGCCTCCGGCTGAAATAAAAACGCTTGAACGTGTTTGCACCGCATTGTGGTTTCAAAGAAGTGAGTTTGAATATGTATTTAAGAATCTACCCAATTTACGATATGGCAACTTAATTCAAATAATGACGGACGAATATTTTTGTGGAGAAAGACGAATAAAATAGCATGAATAGCAGTGGCTGATATCGTCTCAAAACAATGCGGCTTTTTGGTGCTAAAATGGTTGTTGCAGAGAGGAAAGTTCTATTATACTTTTGAGTTGATGCACCGATAGGCAATACTGCTTGCATTTGCTAAACTTGATGTGTTCGCTTGAGCTATATCAATAGTTGATCGGGCTGAAGTAACTTGACTTTAGCAACAACAAACGGACTTCTGGTTATGCATGTAATCAGCCGATAAATTCTAAAGACAATCACAATGAATAAAATATTTTTACGACCGCTCGTACTTACTACATTCATATTTCTGAGCATTACAAAGCTTGGATTTACTCAAACAGTACTTCTCTATCAAAACAGTTTTGAATCTCCACTTATTGATCCTTCAGCGAACTGCGGTCCTGATCTTGACGCTACTCTGGTGAATACGCTTTGGGGTGGAACAGGATTGGGTACTGGCGGTGGAGGCGAGTTTCAACAGGTTAATACTGTAGAGACTATTTTGATAAACGGGCCAGGCTTGCAGTACACAGACCCGTCAGGTTCAGGTGGCAATTATTGCATAAGCTTGCTTTCATCTGTTCAAGATGATAAGGCGGCACTTACGTTGAATTCGCAAATGCTACCCTATGCAAACATTACATTTCATATGTCGCCAATTGACCTTGCAGCATGCGGGGGTCATTTTGGACTTGATACCGCAGAAATACACATTACAGTTTACGATTCACCCGATGGAATATTCTCCTTTTTCTCTCCTGGAACTTTGCTTGATGAAGATACAATTTTGGGTAGTGAACCGGGGCTTACTCCTTTCACATTTAATTGGACTTTGTGTACCACAAGCCTCGACATCAGTGGCTCCATTGACGGAAATATAACTGTCGTATTTGATCTTCTTCGAGGTAACTATGCCGGAATTGACAATATTGAAATTACTTCTTCAGTGACTCCAAATACTATTTCGGAAAATCATGGATTAATTAGTTTGATAGTTTCTCCTAATCCTTTCTCCAATGAGTTGTCAATAAATGGAACGAAGTCCAGTGGTGAAATGGTACTTTTTGATGCGATGGGAAAAGAATTGATGCGACAAAAAACTTTTGATGTTCAAACAAAAATCATCACAGAAAATTTATTGAACGGTGTTTATTTTCTCACCTATCGTGATGGAAATAAAACAGAGAAGTTGAAGATTGTAAAATTCTAATCACAGACATCGACAACTAATAACTAATAAGATCAACCTATTTCAGGCAGGAACAATTTCCCAATACCCAATACCTAGACGACCCAATTCCTACACCCCTAGTAAAACCTCTTCTGCCGTCTTTCCACCAAACAACATGCGCTCAGGGTTTTCAAGCATCTCTTTCACTTTAACAAGGAAGCCGACACTCTCACGGCCATCGATGATGCGGTGGTCGTAGCTGAGCGCCACAAACATGATTGGACGAATAACGACCTGTCCGTTTTCTACAACGGGGCGCTCCACAATGTTGTGCATGCCCAGGATCGCACTTTGTGGAGGATTGAGAATAGGAGTGGACATCATCGAACCAAAAACACCGCCGTTGGTGATGGTGAATGTTCCACCCACCATTTCATCCACGCTTATTTTTCCATCACGTACTTTTTTTGCAAGGGATCCAATAGTGCTTTCAATTTCTGCAAGTCCCATGATTTCTGCATTGCGAATAATTGGAACCATCAAACCTTTTGGACCTGATACAGCGATGCCAATATCTGTGTAGTCGTGATAAACGATTTCGCCTTCTTCGATGCGACCATTCACCGCAGGGAAAGCAAACAATGCTTCGCTCACTGCTTTGGTGAAAAACGACATGAAGCCAAGACCTACACCGTGTTTTTCTTTGAATACTTCTTTGTATTTCGTGCGAAGATCCATGATCGGTTTCATGTTCACTTCGTTGAATGTGGTGAGCATGGCCGTGTTGTTTTTTACACTCACCAATCGCTCTGCTATCTTCTTGCGCAGATTGCTCATTTTCTCGCGACGCTCAGTGCGCTCGCCTGTGTGGCGCACAAGAGCTGCTGAATCGAATCCGCTGGAAATGGCTGAAAGGACATCGCCTTTTGTGATGCGGCCTCCAGGACCAGTGCCATTCACTTGTGCAGGAGCGATTTTATTTTCTGTCATGATTTTCGCTGCTGATGGCGAAGGCGTTCCTGATGCATAACTCGCTTTTGTGGCAGGTGCTGATACTGCAACTGATGCGGGCTCCGCTTTTTTCGCTTCTGCTTTTTTCTCTTCTTTCACGGGTGCACCTGCAGGTTTTGCAACCGATGTATCAATCAGACATACTATTGCTCCAACGGCTACAGTGTCACCCGCTTCTGCTTTGAGCGTGATGGTGCCGCTGGCTTCTGCCGGCAACTCGAGCGTGGCTTTATCGCTGTCGATCTCTGCGATCACTTGTCCGTTTTCTACATAGTCACCGTCTTTCACCAACCAATTGGCGATGATGACTTCACTGATGCTTTCGCCGGGTGACGGCACTTTCATTTCTAATTTCGACATAGTTTCTTCTTTTATCCGACTCCATTTTGCTTTTTTCGCCGGCGGCTAATTGAGGCACAAATCTGCAATAGTTTCTTCCATTTCCCGCAATGGAGAGCACATGTTTTTCCTCAATGATTGTGAAGAAACATTTTCTCCTGCTTCGCTTAGTTTTACACGCTTCATTACTTCAAAGATCAACCGGACTTTTTTGTAGTGGGATTTTATCGCCTCCCGGACTTGTCAATCTATGAGTGAAAAGACTTTGATATTATTGACCAAACAATTTCCTTATCAGCATAGGGAGCAATATGTGGCGCATGAACTTGTATATCTCGCCAAATCGTTTGATAGAGTTTTTATTTATCCGCATGATCATTTTGGAAAGGAAGAAAAAATCTCGTTTTCCCTTCCGGAGAATGTGGAAGTCATTGATCTGAACAGACAAATCATTCCGGAAAAGAAAATCGCTGTATTCAAAAGTTTTATAAGCGCATTTTATTTTGAGTTTTTTCGAACGCACAGCAAATGGTGGTTGCTGAAAAACGCGATGCGTTTTTATTCTATTTACGCTACACAATTCGCATTGGGTAGTGGATTGGAGCGTTTCATCGAACAGAATAAACTGGACAAGAAGAACATCGTTTATTACTCGTATTGGTTTTCGGCTTCAGCGCTTTGTCTGGCCATCTTGAAATCGAGAAAGAGGATATCGCGATTTGTCAGTCGCGCACATGCATTGGATCTTTATCATGAAGACTGGGGTTTACTAAATGAAAAAACCAGGGTCCTTCCATTCAGAAATTTCAAACAGAAATATGTCGATGTGATTTTTTCGATTTCAAATCACGGAAAGAAATATCTCAATAAAAAGTATCCTTCTATTCGAGAAGTTGAAGTGAATTATCTCGGTGTAAAAGATGAAGGTTTGAATCCGGAATCTACTATATCGGATGGGCTATTCGTTATTGTGACATGCTCCGGTATTGATGACAACAAGCGGATTCATCTGTTGGGTGAATCGCTATCGCGGTTGAATCTTCCGGTAAACTGGATTCACTTTGGTGACGGTCATCAAAAAGCAATGGCGCTGAAATCTGTCTCGTCTGATCTTGTTCAATTTGAAGTGAAAGGTCAAACACCGAATGCGGAAATCAGAAAATTTTATAGTGAGCACCACATTGATCTGTTCGTGAATTTGAGTCGTGTGGAAGGACTTCCCGTGACAATTATGGAGGCGCTTTCTCATGGTATTCCTGTTCTTGCAACACGCGCGAATGGCACACCGGAGGCAGTGGTGGATGGCATAACAGGAAAACTGGTGGAAGTTGATTTCAATACTAAAACATTGGACACTGTATTGAATGAAATAATTTCGAACTCAGGAAAATTATCCTCAATGAGGATTGAGGCAAGAAAGCTTTTCGCCCAAAAGTTTGACGCTGATAAAAACTATATCTTGTTTGCCGATGCGTTAACGAAATATTGAAGATCAACAGTCATCAATAGTTCTTCAATGAATTTCTACTTATGTTTTCACGCCTTCACTCCTGCACCTGTAAACAATTTTTCCATCAACGTATTCATTCTTCGCACATGCACTTTCGGCGAACCTGTAGCCGGTGATGCCGAAGCAGGAAGCGATATCACGTTGAGATTCAAATCGCGAAGCATGCGCATCATGTGGCTCCACGCACCCATGTTTTCGGGTTCTTCCTGGATCCAAAGCACGCGCGCATTCTTGTTGTAGGTCTTAATCAAATCGCGGATCTGCTTTTCAGGTAGTGGATACAATTGTTCCAATCTGATGATGGCAATGTTTTCTCCCGCGCCGAGTTTTTCTTTTTGCTCGAGAATTTCATAGTAAATTTTTCCACTGCAAAAGGCTAACGTGTCAACTTCTTTCTTATTCACACCTGCGTCGTCAATCAATTCAAGAAAACGACCTTTCGCCAGTTCATCTATTGTCGAAACGGCTTTTGGATAACGCAATAATTTTTTCGGTGTGAAAACAATCAATGGTTTGCGATACGCATTGTGAATTTGTCTCCTTAATAAGTGATAAAAATTTGCAGGTGTGGTGCAATTGCAAACCTGCATATTCAATTCAGCACATAACTGTAAAAATCTTTCCATGCGACCACTGCTGTGCTCGCTGCCTTGACCTTCGTAGCCGTGCGGCAACAGCATGGTGATGCCATTCATCGTGAGCCATTTGTCCTCCGCAGCACTGATGAATTGATCGATCATGATTTGGGCTCCGTTGTTGAAGTCGCCGAATTGCGCTTCCCAGATAGTTAGACCTTGCGGCGTTCCGAAGGCATAGCCGTAATCAAAACCGAGTACGCCATATTCACTCAACAGCGAATTGTAAACACTCAATTTCGCCTGTTTCTCGCTGATCATATTCAGTGTGATGAATTCTTTTTCCTGGTCTTCATCTGTTTTCACGACAGCATGTCTGTGTGAAAACGTGCCGCGCTCCACGTCTTGTCCACTGAGGCGCACAGGATGTTTTTCGTCAAGCAATGTTGCATAGGCAAGCAATTCGCCCATTGCCCAGTCGAGTTTGTCCTCTTCGATCATTTTTAATCGATCAGCAAAAACTTTCGCTGTCTTGGGAATGAACTTTTCTCCTTTCGGAAGTGTGCTGATTTTTTTAGCTATATCAATCAATTTCTTTTTATCGAAACTTGTATCAATGGAGTTTTCAAAATCGGCATCAGTCGCTCTGCGTATTCCTTTCCATGTGAGCTCAAGAAAATGCTTGACATTCGCCATTTTCATCGTCTTCGCAATCTCGAGTTTGGTGTCAAGCATGGCTTCAAATTCCGACTTCACCTTTTCGCCGTAAGCGGCATCAATTGTTCCATCTGAAATAAGTTGCTTTAGATAAATCTCGCGAAGTGAAGGATGCGACGCTATTAATTTGTAGAGTGATGGTTGCGTGAATTTCGGCTCATCACCTTCGTTATGGCCATACTTTCGGTATCCAAGCAAATCCACAAATACATCCATCTTGAACTTCATGCGATAGTCCAGTGCAATCTTCATCGTCTCGATTACGGCTTCTACATCATCGGCATTCACGTGGAATACTGGACTGAGTGTCGTCTTGGCAACATCAGTGCAATACGTCGATGATCGTCCGTCGAGATAGTTGGTAGTAAATCCAACCTGATTGTTGGTCACGATGTGAATGGTACCACCGGTGCGGTAACCATCCAAAAGCGCCATCTGAATTATTTCGTATACAATTCCCTGTCCGGCAATGGCAGCGTCGCCATGAACCAACACGGGAACAATATTGTCTTCGTTATTGAGGTAGTGATCAATCTTCGCTCTCGACAATCCTTCAACAACAGGATTCACCGCTTCTAGGTGAGAAGGATTCGGGCAAAGTGTAACATGCACTTTATTACCACTACTTGTTGTCACATCGTTCGAATAGCCATAGTGATACTTCACATCACCATCGAATGAATCGTCATCGTTGTATTCTAGACCTTCAAATTCTGCAAAAACTTCTTCTTGCGGTTTTCCCATGATATTGGTGAGAACGTTGAGTCGGCCTCTGTGGGCCATTCCAACTACAAATTCTTTCACGCCCATATCCGCACCTTGGCGCACGATGTAATCCATGGCAGGAACTACCGCTTCACAACCTTCAACACTGAATCTCTTTGCGCCTACGAACTTTTTGTGGATATACTGTTCGAATAATGAAGCGACACTGGCCATTTGAAGAAATTGCTTCTTCTGATCGTCACTGAATTTCGGCTTATTGACCATTTCCAGTCTTTCACGCAACCACATTACACGTTGCGGATCACGCACGTACATATATTCAATACCGATGTGTTTGCAATAGCAATCAGTGAGATGCGCAATAATAGCAGTGAGCGTGGCCGGACCTAGTCCAATTTCGTTTCCGGCTTGAAACACAGTATTCAAATCTGCATCACTCAATCCGAAATTTTCCAGATCGAGCGTTGGCCCATGCTTGCGACGCTCTCTCACCGGATTTGTCTTTGTGAAAAGATGACCGCGCATGCGATAGCCATTGATCAGATTGATCACTTTGAATTCTTTGATGACCTCAGACGAACTTTCTTTCGATGGAGCATCACCACTTCCTGAAGGCAATGGGGAAAAGGAAGAATGTTGAAATTCAAATCCTTCAAAAAAACGCTGCCACGAAATATCTACCGTTGTTGAATCTTTCTTGTATTGCTCGTAGAGCGCTTCAATTGCAGTAATGTCACTGTTGCTGAGATATGACTGATTATCCATACGTAATAGGGCCATTGTATTGGTCTGCGAAGTTACGTTTATCCTGAAGAAAAGTTATTGTTTTTACACCAAGTTTTCACTGCAGAAGGCGCAATGTTTAGTCTGCACGATAGTTTCGTCGTGTCCAGACTTTTTGTGCCTCGCGCTTGAGCACCATCGCCGTTAGCTCATCCAGTTTATTGTGACTGTCGGATTGCTTAAGTGTTCTGTTCACCAGATTTTCCGACAGATCTACTCGATAGACGATATATCCAAGCGCCTGCTGTTTGTGCTCAACGATTTCTGTAAGCATCTTTTTGACTTCGTCGTACAACCATGATGAAGATAGAATTTCCGGTAGGGTCGACATGCGAACATGCGGATGAAAATCTTTGTTTAACTGTGCTGCCACCTCTTTATAAAGCTGCTGATAGTCGGGTGTCAGGCCGGTTTCCGGAAATATGTCGAGTTCTTCTGACATCAATAATTGGTATGGTGCGAAGTTCAATACTGCGGGTCGGACTAGCAAGAAATCCAACCATTTATGTAAAAGAATAAGTTTTAAGCTCTTGAGGCCTCTTACATTCGCGACTCTTTTTAAGTACCTGTTTTTTATATGAAGATTTTTTTCCGTTTGACAATTGTATTGTTAACCTGTCTTGCAGGTGCTGAGATGTCCGGTCAGGGAACCATTCGCGGCTTTGTAAAGGATTCGCAAACAGGTCAGCCTATGATCTTTATCGTTGTTGGCCTTGAGGGAACTTCGTTTGGTACACAAACCGACGAAAACGGTTACTATACCATATCAAAAATTCCCGATGGAAGTTACACTTTGGCCATTTCTATTCTTGGTTTTACTGATGTAAGAGAGAAAATTGAAGTGTCCAAAGACAAGGTAATTGCAAAGAATTTCCTGCTTGAAAAAAATGACGTCGTCCTGAATGAAATAGAAATTTCGGCTAAAGGTGCTGATCAGAGGAACAACGTGAATATTTCAGTGGAATCCATGCGCACAAAGGATATTAAGCGTATTCCCAGCATCGGCGGATCCCCCGATCTTGCTCAAGCATTGACGACTCTTCCCGGATTTATCAGTACAGGTGACCAGGGCGGACAGATTTATATACGCGGTGGCTCGCCTGTTCAGAATAAAGTACTACTCGATGGAATGATTGTCTACAATGCGTTTCACTCGATTGGACTTTTCTCTGTTTTTGATACAGATATTATTGCGAATGCGGATATTTATACCGGTGGGTTCAGCGCTCAATTTGGTGGTAGAATTTCTTCCATTATGGACATCACCACTCGCGACGGTAACAAACGCGAGGTTGATGGTCACATTGGTGTGAATCCTTTTGGTTTGAAATTACAACTAGAAGGACCTTTGAAGAAATTGCGTCCCAATGGAAGCGGTATTTCTTACGTTTTTTCTGCCAAAAGATCTTACCTCGATCAAAGCTCGAAGTTCCTTTATCCATATGTGAACGAGGGTACCGGATTGCCTTTCAACTACACTGACCTTTATGGTAAGGTGTCGTTTGGTGGTGCTAATGGATCGAAATTCAACGCTTTCGGTTTCTCATTTAACGATGGTGTTCAGAGCTTCAGAAATCTTGCTTCTCTCAACTGGAGTAACAATGGCGCAGGCGGAAATTTCGTCATTGTGCCTTCATCTTCGGCAGTTTTGATCAGTGGAAATTTTGCACGCAGTGCATATAAAATTACCATGCACGAGGAAAGCAATCCGGATAGATATTCTTCAATCAATAGTTTCAATTTTGGTCTCGATTTTAAATATGGAATCGACAAAGACATTCTGCGATATGGTGTAGAGGTTGTCGGATTTTCTACTGACTATAAAACTTTTGCTGCGCTTGATAATTCGAAGATTGTACAATTTCAACAGAACACTACCGAATTGAATTCTTTCTTCGATTATAAGTTGAATCGTGGTCGCTGGATTGTAGAACCGAGCATTCGTTTCCAGTATTATGGAACACTTTCAGTGTTTTCGCCGGAGCCGCGCCTTGGACTTAAGTATAAAGTGAACGAACGCCTGCGTCTGAAGGCTGCGGGTGGTCGTTACTCCCAGAATCTTATGGCTACAAATAGCGATCGTGATGTCGTGAATTTGTTCTATGGTTTCCTTGCAGGTCCTGAAGATCTTCAGTCGAAATACACGGATCAGAATCTGAAAGTACGCGAGATCAAGAATGTATTGCAGCGTGCTTTGCACTATATCGCCGGTTTTGAATTTGATCTTACGGAAAGATGGAATATGAATGTGGAAGGGTATTACAGGGACTTCCGACAGTTAACCAACACCAACAGGAATAAAATTTTTGAAGATACCGGAGCTAATCAAGACAAGCCTGAAGCTTTACGCCGTGATTTTGTAATTGAGACAGGTTGGGCGGCCGGTACAGATCTGGTTTTGAAGTATGAGGACAAACACTATTACTTCAACATTGTGTATTCCATTGCTAAAGTGAAGCGTTGGGATGGATTTAAGTATTATGCACCGGTCTTCGATCGCCGACACAACATCAATCTTATCGGTACGTATATTTTTGGTAAAAACCGCGACTGGGAATTTGGTGGAAGATGGAATCTTGGAAGTGGTTTGCCATTCACTCAAACGCAAGGTTTCTATGATGGACAAGGCGCGCAGAATGGTATCAGTCTCGATTATCTCTCGAATAACAGCCAGTTCCTCACAGTGCAATATGCCGATCTGAACGGTGGCCGCCTTCCATTCTATCACCGACTTGATGTCAACCTGAAAAAGTCAATTGCTTTCAAAAACAAAACGTCACTTGAAATCAATGCGGGTGCAACGAATGTGTATAACCGTGCGAATGTATTTTACATCGACCGTATCACCGGAAAGCGTCTGGATCAGTTACCGTTCTTACCAACGATTGGATTTGATTTCACATTCTAAAAAGTGAATCAACATTTGTTGATTCGTTTTTCTAATTGGGATAGGGAATATTGTTGAACACTCCATTCATTACACTCATCGATGTTGCTGTGTCGAAATTGAATAATGTCGCACTAAAAGTTCCGGTAATTTTATTGTTCTGATTGCTTGTAATAACTACCTGCCCCTGCGGATTATTCGCTCCGTCAAATAGAATTGTTCCGTTTTGGTAGCTAACTATTGTAAAGTCGAAATTGACGGGATAGACGTTTAGCGCAAGGGACGCCAAAGAGATTTTCATCACATTACCATTGCTATCCGGAGCGGAAAAAACATGCAGATTGGAATTGGTATCGAAGGAATAACTGATCAATGTGGTGTCGGCTGTAAATGCAAATCCATTGACCAGAGCAGTGAATTTCTTGTGGGTACTTTCGTTGGTTGGCACTTCTTCTGAAGTGTTTGATGGGTCGTTCTTTTTCTCGTCTTTTTTACATGATGAAAATGACATCACCAATGTGGTGGCAATGAGTAAAGGGAAAATGAATTTTAAGTCTTTCATTGATAGTCTTTTAGATTTCTTCAGATTGGTTCAACGAAAGTAATCAACAGCCGGTTACTTTGGGTTGGCAGGATTGTGCGTTTTTTTTTAAGGTCACGCCATCAAACTACTATTACTTTCGCCCGCGTTTTGAAAAATAATTTTAAAAACTAACATTGCATAATGGCAAACAAGTATCAAGCACAGATCGATGCTTTCGTAGCAGAGGTCAAAAGCAAAAATCCTAATGAACCTGAATTTTTGCAGGCGGTGCACGAAGTAGCCGAGGCGGTTATTCCTTACATCGAAGAAAATCCTAAATACAAAGCAGCAAAGATTCTTCAGCGTATGGCTGAACCTGAGCGCACCATCATTTTTCGTATTCCTTGGGTGGACGACAAAGGTGAAGTTCAAGTGAATCGCGGATACCGTGTGCAGTTCAACTCTGCTATCGGACCATACAAAGGTGGAATGCGTTTTCACCCAACAGTGAATCTTTCTGTGTTGAAGTTCCTCGGATTCGAACAGACTTTCAAAAACTCTTTGACGACATTGCCAATGGGTGGCGGAAAGGGTGGTTCTGACTTCGATCCAAAAGGAAAGAGCGATCGTGAAGTAATGGCTTTTTGCCAGAGCTTGATGACAGAATTATCAAAGCATATCGGTGCTGATACCGACGTTCCTGCCGGTGATATCGGCGTGGGTGGTCGCGAAATCGGTTTCATGTACGGGCAATACAAACGTCTCAGAAATGAATTCACAGGCGTACTTACCGGTAAAGGCCGCAACTGGGGCGGATCATTGATTCGCCCTGAAGCTACAGGTTATGGCTGCGTGTATTTCGCAGCTGAAATGATCGGTACAAAAGGTGAGTCTTTCAAAGGCAAAACAGTTGTCGTTTCCGGCTCTGGTAACGTTGCTCAATACGCTATCGAAAAGGCGACACAGCTCGGCGCAAAGGTGGTTACTGCTTCTGACAGTGATGGTTATATCCATGATAAAGAAGGTATCTCTGCTGAGAAACTTGCTTTCCTTATGGAATTGAAAAACGTGAAGCGCGGGCGTATCAAAGAATACGCTGACAAATACAATTGCGAGTATGTAGCAGGCAAAACGCCTTGGAGCGTGAAGTGTGATATCGCTCTTCCTTGTGCAACTCAAAACGAGTTACAGGGTGACGATGCGCAAGCACTCATATCTAACGGAACAATGGCTGTTGCTGAAGGTGCTAACATGCCTTGCACACCTGAAGCTGTTGAACATTTCCTTCAAGCGAAAGTTTTGTTCGCCCCCGGAAAAGCGTCAAACGCCGGTGGTGTTGCTACTTCAGGACTTGAGATGTCGCAAAATTCTCTACGTCTTTCTTGGACACGTGAGGAAGTGGATCAAAAACTTCATAGTATAATGAAGAGCATCCACTCGGCTTGTGTTGCTTACGGTAAAGAAGGTGATCATATCAATTATGTAAAAGGTGCAAACGTTGCAGGCTTCCTCAAGGTGGCTGATGCAATGTTGGATCAGGGTGTGGTGTAAAGCAACGCTGTTATAAATTTTAAAGGGCTGCCCATTATGGACAGCCCTTTTGTTTTGAGGGCGAACTGTGTTTGGAATTGAAAGTTGCAAATTGAAAATTGCTGCAAGTGAAGCGAAGGCAACGACTTCGCGTTAATCTCCAATTCTCCATTTCTCCATGTAAAAAAATTGCTTCCGCTCAAATCGCAATTGGGATTACGGGAAAATAGGATTTTGGGATTATAGGGAGTGAGCGTCGCGGCTGGAATTGAAAGTTGCTGCAGTCGAATTGAAAGTTGAAAGTTGCAAATTGAAAATTGCTACAAGTGAAGCGAAGGCATCAAGTTCGCGTCAATCTCCAATTCTCCATTTCTCCATGTAAAAAAATTGCTTCCGCTCAAATCGCAATTGGGATTACAGTAAAATAGGATTGTGGGATTATAGGGAGTGAGCGTCGCGGCTGGAATTGAAAGTTGCCGCAGTCGAATTGAAAGTTGCAAATTGCAAATTGAAAATTACTGCAAGTTAAGAGAAGGCAACGAGTTGACGTCAATCTCCAATTCTCCGTGTAAAAAAACTGCGTCCATCTCAAATCGCATATCACAAATTGCAAATAGGATTGCATGATTAAAGGGAGTGCCCTTCGCATCGAAATCTTTCATAACACAATAGAGAAAGTTCACGCGAACTCTGAACTTTGAACTTTCTCTTCTGATCAAAAACTTATTTCACTTATAAAAGACAAAACACGAATCATAAATGGCCCGGATGTTCCTTTTTTAATTACATTTCGCAAAACTTAACCAGATCAGTATGAAACGAATTCTACTCTGTCTGACCTTATTTCTGCCCTTGATTTCATTCTCTCAGAATGTCGTGTTCTGGACAGAGGACTTTGGAACAGGCTGCAACGCAGGACAACAGGCAAATAATTATTTCTCGATCAATAATGGCATTTGGACAGTGGTTTCTACCGGAACCAATGCTGACGGCGCAAACAATTGGTTTGTTTCTGCTGCAGAAAACGGAAACGCTGTCGGTCAATGTGGGAGCGGCTGCGGTACGGATCGAACGCTACACCTCGGTGCTGACGGTTCTTTCGCCGGAACTGATCTTGGTGCTTCATATTATGAAGGTTCTGACGCTGTCTGCGACATTTTGCCCTGCGGAGCAACGGATAAGCGCGTTGATTCACCTCCAATAAGTTGTTCCGGTATCGGAAATGTCGAAATAAGTTTTGTTTACTTGGAAGGCGGCAACGCCATCGACAACGCTACACTCTGGTATTTTGACGGAACAACCTGGAGCATGTTAATCGACTTGCCGAAAACTGCATTGACCTGCAGCCCACAAGGCATCTGGTCAAATTTCACTATGCCACTTCCTGCAAGTGCCAACAATAATCTCAATGTAAAAATTGGTTTTCGATGGGTCAACAATGACGACCTCGATGCAACAGATCCAAGTTTCGCTGTGGATGACATCGCTCTCAATGGAGACTTCGGTGTGGATCTCATTCCTCCTGTTGTCATTTGCCCTCCTGATCTAACAGTTTTTACTGAAGACTTTTGCGCACAAGTGGATGATTACAGCGCAGACCTGTTTGTGATGGACGATGTAGATCCCTTTCCGCAAGTTGTGCAATCTCCTGAAACAGGAACGCCTCTAGTGCCTGGTGTTTATGTAATTACATACACCGCGACTGATACTTTCGGCAACAGCGCTGAGTGCTCTTTCAATCTCACTGTCATTGATGATGATACGCCAATATTCAATTGTCCTGCGAACATCGTTGCAGCCGCGCCGTCAGGTCAGACAAGCACTTTCGTAAATATTCCGGTTCCTGCTGTTTTCGAAAATTGTGGTAGTTATTTATTGATCAATGATTTCAATGGAGCGGAAAGTGCAAGCGGAGTTTATCCGCTAGGTGTTACCACTGTCGTTTACACTGCTACTGATGATGCCGGCAATTCAAGTGACTGCTCATTCAATGTTACGGTGGATCCTTCTAATCAGGATTGTTGTCTTGGTGACTACAATTGCGACGGATTTATCAGTGTGGCTGATCTGCTGATCATCATCGGTGATTTCGGCTGTACTGCCGGTTGTTTCGCTGATCTCGATGGCAACGATATTATCACTGTGGCCGACATGCAAATCTTCACAGGATTGTACGGTACAACTTGTCCTTAGTCTTCATTACAAATGTTGTAGTGACTATTCGAGAATCCATCGCAATGGTCTTGCGTACATTTGCGCGAATTTATTTTTCACTGATAAATTCAAAAGTTCATGTCTTATCTGTCAGAAAAATTAGTAGGTGAAGGCCTCACCTACGACGACGTTCTCATTGTTCCGGCATTTTCGGAAATACTCCCGCGAGAAGTCAATATCAAATCGAAATTTTCAAAAAACATTGCGCTCAACACTCCCGTTGTGTCTGCGGCTATGGATACCGTGACTGAGTCGGAAATGGCTATTGCCATGGCGCGGGAAGGCGGAATTGGCGTGATCCACAAGAACATGAGCATCGATGATCAGGCTGCACAGGTGCGCAAAGTGAAACGCTCGGAAAGCGGCATGATCCAGGATCCCATCACACTGGAGAAAACGGCGAATGTTGGCGATGCACTTCGACTGATGGCAGAAAATAAAATTGGAGGAATTCCTGTGATTGATCATGCCGGAATTCTGGTGGGAATCGTCACCAATCGTGATCTGCGCTTTGAAAAGGATTTTTCGAAAGCAATCGAGAAAGTGATGACGACAAAGGACCTGATCACGATCGATAAACCCAATGATCTTTCAACCGCTGAGGCGATTCTTCAAGAACATAAAATTGAGAAATTACCCGTCATCGATCCGACAGGAAAATTGATTGGACTGATTACTTACAAAGACATTATCAAACTTAAAAAATATCCCAACTCATGCAAAGACGCGCTCGGTAGATTGCGTGTGGCAGCCGCAGTTGGCGTTACTCACGATACTTTGCAACGAGCGGAAGCTTTGGTGAAAGCGGGTGTTGACGCACTCGTGATCGATACTGCACATGGTCACTCTAAAGGTGTTCTTGAAATGTTGCGCAATGTGAAAGCAGCATTTGGCAACAAGGTGGATATCGTCGTTGGAAATATTGCCACTGCTGATGCCGCCAATCTGTTGATCGATGCGGGAGCAGATGGTGTGAAGGTTGGTATCGGTCCTGGTTCTATTTGCACAACGAGAATCATTGCCGGCGTTGGTGTTCCTCAACTCACCGCCGTAATGGATGTGGCTTTTGGAATTAAAGACAAGGACATTCCTGTGATTGCAGATGGCGGAATACGCTTCACCGGCGATATCGTGAAAGCATTGGCGGGTGGAGGTTTTTCTGTAATGATTGGTTCCATGTTGGCCGGCACGGAAGAAAGTCCGGGTGATACTATCATTTACGAGGGCAGAAGATTCAAGTCATATCGCGGAATGGGGTCTGTGGAAGCGATGCAGCAAGGTTCTAAGGATCGCTATTTTCAGGATGCGGAAGATGATATCAAGAAACTGGTGCCGGAAGGTATTTCAGGTCGTGTTCCTTTCAAAGGTTCTGTGCAGGAAGTAGTTTATCAGGTAATCGGTGGATTGCGCGCTGGCATGGGATACTGTGGTGCTGCTGACCTTTCAGCACTAAAGAAATCGAAATTTATTCGTATCACCAATGCAGGTATGAAGGAAAGTCATCCACATGATATTTTCATCACACGAGAAGCGCCGAATTATAGCTTGAAGTAGATCGGTAGATCATTGATTGTGTATTTTTTATTCGCGTGAAATCTTTGCGGCTTTTACTTCAGAATGACTGATTTTCAAAATCATGAGCCTGCTTTTGCTTCGGTTCAAAATGTTAATTGAGCATTGCCTGCTTAAGGTCAGTTGTTACATTTGCGCTCCTTTAAAAAAGTTACTCAAAAACCTGGTATGAAATCGATCCGTTTTATTCTATTCGCATTCATCTTTCTGAATCTCAATTTTACTTCTTCGGCACAAGATAAAAATGCCGCAGTGCTTATCGTAGATGGTGAACCAACAACTCTCGAGGAATTTGAGAATATCTTCAGAAAAAACAATCGCGACTCTGTCATCACCAAACAATCTTTGGATGAGTATATGGAGCTTTTTATCAATTTCAAATTGAAGGTAAAAGCTGCCCGTGTTCTTGGACTGGATACGGTTACAAAATTCAAAAATGAATTGGATGGATACCGCGCTCAATTGGCACGTCCTTATCTCACAGATACTGATGTGCTCAATGATCTGGTGCGTGAGGCTTACGAACATCAACAATCAGAAATTCACGCTCAACATATCCTGGTGAAATGCGAAGCCAATGCAACGCCTGCTGATTCGCTAGCCGCATTCAATCGAATTATGGCATTGCGCGAAAGAGTGACGAATGGCGAAGATTTCAATGTGGTTGCCCGTGGTAAAGATGGCTCAGATGATCCAAGCGTTAAAGACAATGGTGGAGATCTTGGATACTTCACAGCTTTCCAGATGGTTTATCCTTTTGAGGAAGCTGCGTATAAAACGCCGGTTGGAGGCATCTCTATGCCTGTTCGCACGAGATACGGCTATCACCTCATCAAGGTGATTGACAAACGTCCCGCGCGCGGTGAAATTCATGCCGCTCACATCATGGTGAAGGCTAAACAAGAAGCAAACGGCGAAGCAAACGCTCAACAGAAAATTCAGGAGATCTATCAGAAAGTAATCAGCAAGGAGGACACATTCGAAAATCTTGCTGCGAAATTTTCTGATGATGGAAGCTCTTCAAAAAAGGGTGGCGAACTACCGTGGTTTGGTACAGGTAAGATGGTGATGGAATTTGAAGACGCTGCTTTTGGTCTCGCTAAGGATGGCGACATAAGCTCGCCTGTGAAAACAGATTTCGGATGGCACATCATCAAAAGACTTGGTTATAAACAACTCGAAAGTTTTGAGGATCAGGAAAAGAAGCTGAAGAATGATGTTTCGAAAGATGGTCGTTCGGAACAAACAAGAAGTTCTTTCATCAAAAAATTGAAGAAAAATTATAACTACACTCTCAACGAAAAGGAAATCAATTCACTCGCCGCAAAAGCTGATTCAAATATTTATGCAGGTAAAGTGAATGTGAAAAAGAGCAAAATGAAGAAGGTGCTTTTCACCATCGATGGCAAGTCAACTACAGTGAAAGATTTCAATGACTACATGCGCGACAGAGGAATGAATCGCTCAGCGCTGAGCCCATCCGAGTATTTGAAATTTCAGGTAGGAAAATTTGGTGAAGAAAAACTCTTGGCGTACGAAGATGGTAAGCTCGAACAGAAACACACCGCGTTCAGACTTTTGATGAAGGAATATCGCGAAGGAATATTGTTGTTTGAACTTACAGATCAAAAGGTGTGGTCACGCGCAGTGAAAGACAGTGCAGGCCTTGCTGAATATTATAAGTTAAACGCTCAGAAATTTATGTGGCCGGAAAGAGCTGAAGCTGTTTTCTATACTTGTGCAAATGCGCAGGTAGCAAAAGACCTGAAAAAAATGCTCATTGGAGGAAAAGATAAATCGGAGATAGCAGGTGAGCTCAACAAAGACTCTCAACTCAATCTTCAGATTGAAGAAGGAATTTGGGCGAAGGAAGACCGTAAACTTTTTGAGAAGACTGAATGGAAAGTTGGAATGAGCAATGACATCGATGATTACGGACAAGTAATCCTCATTGACATCAAAAATATTCTACTCGCCGCTCCGAAAAAATTGGAAGAAGCGAAGGGAATGATCACTTCTGATTATCAGACATATCTCGAGCAGGAATGGATCAAGGAATTGAGAAGTAAGTACAAGTATGCCGTCAATAAAGAGGTGATGTATTCGATTAAATAAGTCTATGTATGTGTCCCGCAGAATTGTCTTTTTGTTTTTATCAGCTTGCCTGATCTTTTCTGCTTGTAACAAAAACGATGATCAGGACGCCATATTGGTGGAAGTAGGGGACAAAAAACTTACACTCAACCAACTCATGGAGGTGATTCCGGATAATTCTGATGCAACCGATAGCACAGCATTGGCTGATCGCTATATCCAGGAATGGATTATGGAACAGCTCATCGTGTCCAAGGCGGAGGAAAGCCTCCCGGAAGACAAAAAGGATTTTACTCAGCTTATAGAAAATTATCGCAAGTCACTTCTGACTTACGCCTACGAGCAGGAATGGGTGAGCCAGAAGTTGGATACCATCGTAACGGATGATGAGATTGAAAAATATTATAACGACAACGATAAAAATTTTCAACTCAAAGGTTATATCGTTAAGGTGAAATTTTGCGCAGTGGCGGCAGGAAGTAAAGCCTATCCACAACTTAAGAAATTATTTTATTCTATCAAGCCTGAAGATCATGTGAAGTGGGAACAAATGTGCGTCGATATCGGAGCGAGTTATTATTTCAATGAAGATCATTGGCTGCTTTGGGAAGAATTCATGAAACAGGTGCCGCTTGAAGTCTACGACATTGAAGCATTTCTCAAGAATAAAAAGACTATCGAATTCGAAAAGGACAATAATCAATATCTACTTACCATTACAGATTATCAGCTCAATGGCAGCAGATCACCTTTGAGTTTTGAAACAGATCGCATCAGGAGTATGATCATCAATCGAAGAAAGCTAGAATTGCTTGATACGATGCGCAGGGATTTATACGCTCGCGCTCAGCAAGAAAATATGGTGAAGACACACTACAACAAAAAATGAAAAAGCTACTCCATATAGTATTTATTCTTCTTTCGGTTAATGCAATGGCTCAGCCGGGAAAGGTGGTGGATAGAATCGTGGGCGTCGTGGGAAATGAAATTCTCCTTCAAAGTGAATTGGAAAATTCAATCATGGAGATGACTGAAGGCAAGGGTGGAGCAAATCAAAAGGAAAGATGTGGAGCTTATGAAAATTTGATGTATCAAAAGCTTTTGCTCAATCAATCCAAACTCGATAGTCTTGAAGTGAGTGATGGCGAGGTGCAATCTCAAGTTGAAAGACGACTGACGTATTTCATGAACATGTTCGGGAGCGTTGCGGAATTCGAAAAGTATTACGGCAAAACTGCTGCACAATTGAAAGACGAATATTTTGATCTCATTAAGGATCAACTTCTCGTACAAAAGATGCAGGATGAAATCAATAAGCATACGAAAGTCACTCCTGCGGATGTTTTGCGTTATTACAACACTGTGCCTAAGGATTCGCTTCCACTCATTGGTGAGCAAATAGAATATTCTAAGATTGCTATTAGCCCTGCAGTGAGAGAAAGTGAAAGAACCAGAATTATTCATGTACTTGATTCTATTCGAATGAATCTGGTGAATGGCAATACTTCTATGACACTTGAAGCGGCGAAGTGGAGCGAAGATCCCGGGTCAAAATACAAGGGCGGATGTTATCCTATGCAACGCAAAGGATCCTTCGTCCCGGAATATGAGGCCGCTGTTTTCAATACCCCGGAAGGAACATATAGTCCTGTGTTCTCTTCAGTTTATGGCTACCACATTGTGAAGGTGGTCGAACGTCGAGGCGAAGCATACGAGTCATGTCACATCCTGATGTCGCCTAAAGTGCGTCCGGAAGACCTCGAATTAGCGCGCAATGATTTGGGAAAATTGCTTCCGGTTTTGAGAAATGACAGTACGAATTTTGCAAAAGCTGCCGCCATATACAGCATGGATACGGAGACTAAAAATCAAGGAGGAAAGGTGTTGAGTCCTTCAACAGGTGGTACTAAACATGAGGTTTCAACGCTTAGTTCTGAATTGAATCTCATCATGCTCAATCTCAATGTAGGTCAGATCAGCGATGTCGTTCTGAGTGTGGCAGATGACGGTGCTCAGGCTTACGTTGTATATAGACTCGATAAGCGAATTCCCGCGCATTCAGCCAATATGAAAGATGATTATGAAATCTTCAAACAAGTTACGGAAGGTGACGCAAAGCAACGTGAAACGGATAAATGGGTAAAGAAAAAAATCGATAATACATACGTTATGGTTCATGAGGATTTCGTGGAATGCAGCTACCAATTTCCATGGATCAAAAACAAACCTTAACAGTTTGCGCATTGAACGCTTGTTAAAACAAAACTTATTTTCGCCGGTGCATCAAAAAATGTTTTTTCGTTGCACCATTTTTTAGAACTTGATATGACAGAAATAAAATTCAATTCCGATGCAGAAGCATTGGACTCACTAAAAGGTAAGTACAGCATTCTTCAGAAGGAAATTAAAAAGGCCATCGTAGGTCAAGATGATGTAGTGAAGAATGTACTCATTTCTATTTTCGGTAACGGACACTGTTTGCTCGTAGGTGTTCCCGGTCTCGCAAAAACGCTTTTGGTAAGCACCATTGGGCAATCGCTCGGATTGTCTTTCAACAGAATTCAATTCACTCCCGATTTGATGCCAAGTGATATCATTGGTTCTGAAATCCTCGATGAAAACCGTCATTTTAAATTCATGAAGGGTCCCATCTTCTCGAATATTATTCTAGCAGATGAGATCAATCGTACGCCTCCAAAAACACAATCGGCGCTACTCGAGGCAATGCAGGAAAGACGCGTTACGGCTGCGGGTCAGACATACAATCTGCCTTCACCTTTCTTCGTTCTTGCTACACAGAACCCGATTGAACAAGAAGGAACGTATCCACTCCCGGAGGCGCAGCTCGACCGTTTCATGCTCAATATTTGGGTGGATTATCCATCTCTTCAAGAGGAAATGGATATCGTGAAAACAACTACTACGAATATTATTCCTCAAGTAAATACTGTCATCAGCGGTGAAGAGATTGTCTTCTATCAGCAACTCATTCGCAAGATGCCGGTAACTGACAACGTGATTGAATACGCGGTGAAACTCGTGAGCAAGACGCGTCCTGATGGGAATCTTGCTCCTGCAATGGTTAACAATTTCCTCAGTTGGGGTGCCGGTCCGCGTGCATCGCAATACCTCATTGTTGGTGCAAAATGTCACGCTGCTCTCAATGGAAAATACAGTCCGGATATCGAAGATGTTCGCGCTGTTGCCATGCCAATTCTTCGTCACCGTATCGTCCGCAACTACAAAGCCGAAGCGGAAGGCTACACGGTGGAGAAGATTATCGGTGAGCTACTTTAAGTGATTTGATGATTTTTTGATTTGTTGAGTTGAGGATTTGTGTGATTCGATTTGCGAATTGTAATTTTTGATTTGAGCGCGAAAGCATTTCTTGACTTGAAGATTTATTGATTGATGCAGATCGCGTTCCCCATAATTCCATTATCCTATTTTCCTGTATTCCTATTTGCGATTTGAGCGAGAAGCTATTTCTGGACTTGGAGATTTAAGGATTACGTAACACACCCTATTATCCCATAATCCGATATACCTATAACCCTCTAAGACGAAACGCGGCCAACACTCTTCGCGCTAATCCATCCTCCACAAAAACTGCATACGCAAAAATCATCGACAGTGCAAAATCCCATAGGTGAAGAAAAATGCCAATGAAGAGATGAAACACCACGCCGATGATGAGAAACACATGTCTTCCTTTTTTGATCCAAACCATCACTGGAAATAGGAGTTGATAGATGAGTGCGAAGTACGTCAGCGTTTTCATAACGACTGCTGATTGTATTACCCAACTTCCTATCCACATCGGCGATGAAAAGTGATCAATGTGAAGCGTGTAATACATCGCATCTCCGGATGGCCATTGTTTTCCACTGAGTTTATATACTGTTGCCACGAGATACACAAGACAGATTTGTATCATGCATGCATATCGCGCCAGATTGGTGAGTGTGATGCGAAAAACTCCTTTCGCGTTTGTATAAACGATGCTACAGTAAAATGCCAGCGACAATATGATCATCATGCCTGAATTGAAAGCTTCTGTGGCAGCGTAAAACAACATCCAACCTGTCGACCACGCGATGATACGTGGAATAAAACTCCACGATTTGTTTGTTAAGCCAAGTATGGCTCCTGCAATGTGTGCGTAAAAAATAATTTTGAATCTCGTCGCATCATAAATGAGTTGATAGAAGAAATTCTCAATGAAACTATCTGCATGACCTTGTCGGTAGAATACATTGTCAACTCCCCACAACAGATCTTTTACATTCCACACCATCATCACATTGATCAGAAACCATGCATACACGAGCAGCGAAAGCAATCGCAATGAATGCGGTGTGATGACTCTTGCGGTGAGATGATGTGTAATTTTTTCAGTGATTTTCATACATCATTTTTGAGGAACATAAACAGGAAATTCGAGCAGTGATGACTGGAATGTATATGCCTGATCGGGTGGCGGAGTAAATCTGAAGTTGAGTCTTACCTGAACAGAATCTGGCATTACAGGATCGCGTTTCAATTGATGTAACTTCAAAACAAAGAATAGCGCACGTGCATAATCCGGACTCTGTAAAATTCTATCGAATTGTTTCCGACCATCTCTTGAGTAGAAATTATTCAAAACCTGCCAGCCAAGTGCTGTATTGAATCCCTGCTCCACAGTTTCTATCCGTGAAGTTTTTCCATATCCAAAAGCGCCACTCGCATCTTCCCAATTGCTCCAGGGTGATGAAGTCGCGTATCTGTATTCCAGCTCTACATTGTATTTCGGAAGATCCGGAGCGAACAGTTTCCAGTTCTGATGAAACATTGGAACAGCATATCTGTCGGCATACTTCGTAATGGCATGCGGTAGATTGTCGCGGAAGCTGTATGCTGTGATGAGGACGAAGTGTGTAAGCGCAATCATCACCAGCGTTAGCATTATTGGCTTCAATATTTTTGTTTGTTGTGTATTCAAATTTTCGAGAATTGTGAGGCAATCTTTCGCCTTCAAACATATTCAACTAATTGCAAGAATTTTCTTTCTCCTCGCACTACGTTTGCGAAAGACAAATAATTCTTCATGACAGAAAACAAAGCCAACGACCCCAAACTGAAGTCATGGGTGGACGTGCCCGCCGGGAGCGATTTCCCTATTCAGAATTTACCCTTCGGAATTTTCAGAACGGAAAGCCAATTCCCTCATGTATGTGTTGCCATCGGCGATAAACTCGTCGACCTGAAAGCACTGCACGTGATGGGTTATCTCGAGAACCTTCCATTCACACTAGACGATATGGTGAGCGATTCACTCAATAGATGTATGCGCCACGGTAAACAAGGTTTGCGTTTGTTGCGCAACCGTATCTCGAAGTTGCTTTCAAGCGATATGCCCGACCTGCGCGATAAAGAACATCATGTGCGTCAAGTGCTTTTCAATCAAAGCGAAGTGCAGTTGATGTTGCCCATCAATGTTGGTGACTACACAGATTTTTATAGCAGTGAAGATCACGCGCGCAATGTCGGCATCATGTTCCGTGATCCTGAACGTGCATTACTTCCCAACTGGAAGCACATGCCTGTCGGTTATCACGGTCGCGCTTCGAGCATAGTCAATAGCGGTGTTCCGTTGCGACGTCCTAAAGGTCAAATGAACGCGAGTGATGATTCAATGCCCACATTCGGTCCTACAAAACAACTCGACTTCGAACTGGAAATGGCTTTCGTCACTTTTGATGGCAAGCCACTTGGCGAAAGTATTTCCACTGCTGAAGCGGATGATTACATTTTCGGAATGTTGCTCTTCAACGATTGGAGTGCGCGCGATATTCAACGTTGGGAATACGTTCCTCTCGGACCTTTTCTCGGAAAAAATTTCGGATCGACTGTTTCGCCGTGGCTCGTTACACTCGATGCGCTCGAGCCTTTCAGAACTGCCGGTGCTGTTCAATCTCCCGAGGTATTGCCTTACCTCAAGTATGAAGGTCAAAAGAATATTGACATCCATTTGCAAGTGGCTATTCAACCTGAAGGCAAAGAAGAAACTATTGTTTCGCGCAGCAATTACAAATTCATGTATTGGAACATGGAACAACAATTGGCGCACCACACCGTGAATGGCTGCAACATTCGCTGCGGCGATATGCTCGCAAGTGGCACCATCAGTGGACCAACGGAAGGCTCGTTCGGCAGCATGCTCGAAATTGCATGGAAGGGAACAAAACCTGTTTCTATGAATGATGGCTCACAAAGAAAATTTATTGAAGACGGCGACACAGTTTCCATTAGAGGCTATGCTGAAAAAGATGGTGTGAGAGTAGGCTTTGGTGAATGTTCAGCTCAAATTTTACCCGCAATCTAAATTCACTCCTATATATGAAATCAATTATTCGTGTTGCGTTGTTGGCGATTCTATGGCCTTCACAAATTGGCTTTGCTCAAATCAATGAAGAGTTGAGCGAAGAAATGTCTGACTCGTTGTTGTTTGCCATGCAATTGCAAGTCGACAGTGTTGAAAATTCATTCCACTATCAGAAAGGTGAAATTCAATTGCCGGGTTGTCATGCTACTTTGACTGTTCCTGATGGTTTTGGTTATCTCGATGCGATCCAGGCGAAAAGAGTGATGGAAGAACTTTGGGGAAATCCACCTTCAGATAGCAAGGGAATGCTCGTTCCTGACGGCGGCGGAGTGCTGCAAGATGAATCCTGGGCATTCGAAATTACCTGGGACGACATGGGATATGTAAAAGACGACGACGCTATGGACACCGATTATGATGAGCTTCTCACAAGTATGCAAAGTGATCTTGAAGAAGAAAACAAAATGCGCGTTGAACAAGGCTTTCCCACAGTGAAACTTATCGCATGGGCGTCGCCACCATATTATGATGCTCAGAATAAAGTGTTGCATTGGGCGAAAAACCTGGAGTTTCAAGATATGGGTTTTAACACCCTTAACTATAATGTGCGCATTCTCGGAAGAAATGGCGTGATGGTGATGAATGCCATTGGTAGTATGGAACAATTGGAGATGGTGAAGTCAAATATTCCCGCTGTACTCAATAGTATGAAGTTCGACAAAGGTCATCAGTATGGCGATTTCGATTCGAGCGTTGATAAAGTTGCTGCCTATACAATCGGAGGATTGATAGCGGGTAAAGTGTTAGCAAAAGTTGGATTGTTTGCTGTGATCGCAAAATTTGGTAAGTTAATATTATTAGGACTTGCGGGCGCTGGCGCAGCCATCTGGAGATGGTTAAGCGGTAGAAAGAAGGACGAAAAATTACCTACTGACGAAAATCCAAATTTGCTTCAGCCATAAAGGAATGCAATTGAAACTATGTTGCCCAATGCAACATTCTGAACCGTGATCACGTAAGTGGTCACGGTTTTTTTTGATGCAAATCAAAACCTTGTTAATGTCATGTTATACATATAGAAACCATGATGGCAAAAGTGAAATATTTGCGGCCACACTCGAAATGTTGAATTCGTTTAAAATATTTACACTTGTATTTGTCCTGCTGGCAAAGTTCACCATGTCCTTTTTGGGATCTGATCTTGGTGGAATAGCAACCGTCAAAGCGAGTGTTCATTCTGCAAAAGACGAAAGCGGTTTTCACAGTGAACTTTGTCTAATTGACGAATGTGAATCGAAAACAGAATCCAAAGAGGAGTCTGGTGATAAGGATCAACTTTATTTTGAAAATTCTTGCATAGAATTTACAGATATTCTCAGCCTGCAAGCTGCATATACTTTTTTAAGCTACAGCTCTCTTCATACGGAAAGGCGTTTCCTGCTTTTCGGTAATTTCAGAATTTGATTATTGGTGTCAGAAGCTTTGGCTTTCTGACTTTGGTACTTCCTGTACCCTTTCATTCATGCGACAGGCAAGTCTGCTTTCGTATCTGAATGTTTTTCGATGCTCTTCGAATCAACGCCCAACAAAACGTACACAAATATTTCGAATGGAAATGACCACGAATATTTCATTTATTGCTTCAAAGGAGAATGCCTTGCATCCCCCTTCAAACGAGTCTTTTGACGAAACGGCTGTATTGCACGATCTCAAACATTATCTGCCTGCACAAGCTCCGCTCAAGGACTTTATTCATCACAATACGCTTCACGCATTTCAGGATAAGAAGTTTCATGACGCCATTCATCATGCATCAGTGAAATTTGGTTATAAAGTTTCACTCTCATTAGAAGAGTATCGCCAGGCATTCAGCAATGGAAGAATTTCAATGGAAATTCTCGAGAAGTGCATCGTTAATTCTAAGGGTTTTAAGGATACTCTTTTCTGGATCAACCAAATGTTCAAAGGCGAATTTGAAGCTGAGCCACTTCCGAGGATCGGCTCAATTCGTTCAAACTGGAAACGCATCTACAAGCTAGATATGGATTCACTTGTGCATCCCACACTGTTTAGGATTCTGTGCAGTTATCTCGATCAAGGAATCGCCATCTGGAATTTTCCCGTAGCGAATAGAGGTTTTTTAAGCGCTATCAGAGAAATGGAAAAAGTGAGTTACACCAGTTTTTTCCGTACGAAAATGGTGTCAAAACTTTTAACGGATGGTCGCGTAGAATTAGATCAACTCCTGGATATTCTTATCGGCGATACCGCCTTCTTCAAACAGTATCTTTTTGATCAGCAATTCGCACATCAAGGTTGGGCTGGAATGGTTTCCGCTATTGAAGATCAACCATCAACGCTTCTTTCACATAGAAGAATCACACTTCACGATATTATTCTATTTGAGTTGCTGCTTGAGATTGATGTGATGTACGATCAATTTGGCGATAACTGGAAACC
Organism: Flavobacteriales bacterium; assembly: GCA_043748015.1. GTDB lineage: Bacteria > Bacteroidota > Bacteroidia > Flavobacteriales_D > Sanyastnellaceae > JAIBBG01. The sequence goes on along the minus strand of JAYTOA010000084.1, from coordinate 7,077 downwards.
GCTTTGCAACAGTACCGCTGAAAAGCCCGCTGATTTATTTGCTATTGTTCAACCTACAGAATACAGCGAAGTCATTTCATTGTGGCAAGAGGCATATGAGTGGAGTTATTACGATGAAGTTCTGGCAGGAATTGTCACACAAAAGAACAAGAAGAATGAGAAGAATGCACCCTCTTTTCAAGCTATGTTTTGCATCGATGACAGAGAATGTTCTTTCAGAAGATATCTGGAAAATCTTGATGCAAACTGCGAAACATTTGGAACTCCGGGTTTCTTCGGTGTTGAGTTTTACTTCCAACCTCAGGATGGCAAACACTTGACGAAACTTTGTCCTGCTCCCATGACTCCAAAATACCTTATCAAGGAAATTGGCGCAGGTGTGAAGAGGAAAAAGGATCCGCACTTCAATAAACACGCTCAGTCATTTCACGGTGGATGGCTCATTTCACAGACACTCGGTTTCTGGTCTGCATTCAAATTGTTCTTGAATATTTTCAGACCTACCATTGGTCCGGCTTCGGCTTCATCTTTTCGTCACATGGATAAGACCGCGAAGCTCACCATTGAAACTACCCACCCGGATCATCACGAGAAAAATCTTCAAGTTGGATTTACAATTCTCGAAATGACCGATAGAGTGGAAGGTGTGCTGAAAAGCATTGGACTTGTCAAAAATTTTGCTCCAATAGTTTATGTGGTAGGTCATGGTTCTTCTAGTGTCAATAATCCTCACTATGCGGCTTACGATTGTGGTGCTTGTTCCGGAAGAGCGGGTTCTGTGAATGCTCGGGTGATTTGCTTTATGGCAAATCACAAGAAGGTGCGTGAACTGCTTGTTGAGCGCGGTATTCAAATACCGGATTCCACATTATTTGTCGGTGGATTACACGATACAACCAGAGACGATATCGAATTTTTTGATGAGGATGTGTTACCGGAAATTCATGCAAAAATGCATGTGACAAACGAGAAAATTTACGAAGTGGCTCTCGATAAAAATGCAAAGGAGCGCTCTAGAAGATTTAAGTACGTGAAGACACATGGCAACTTGAAGGAGGTGCACGATGTGGTACGCAAAAGGTCTGTCTCGCTTTTCGAACCTCGTCCTGAATTGAATCACGCTACTAACGCTCTTTGCATTGTTGGAAGAAGAAATCTTACGGAACATCTTTTTCTCGACAGGAGATCCTTCATGAATTCTTTCGACTATGAAATTGATCCGGAGGGAAAGTATTTACTCAATATTCTGAAAGCAGCAGCACCTGTTTGTGGCGGAATCAATCTTGAGTATTTCTTTTCACGTGTCGATAATCAAAAGCTTGGAGCAGGTACGAAACTGCCACATAATGTGATGGGACTGTTTGGTGTTGCCAATGGTATTGATGGTGATCTTAGACCGGGTCTACCGAGTCAGATGATAGAAGTGCACGATCCTGTGCGTTTGCTGATCATCGTAGAACACTTTCCTGAAGTAGTGCTGCGCGTAATAAAAATAAATGATGCGACTTACGAATGGTTCAAGAATGAATGGGTGAATCTAGTTGTTGTGAATCCGGAAACGCATGAGCTTTCTGTTTTTCGCAATGAGGAATTTCTGCCTTATCAAACTATTTCAAATGTGAAGCATACGGATAACCTGGAGAATATTCTGGAAACGCATACTGAAAATTTACCCGTTTATATCATTTCATAAGACCATGGATATCTCACAATTGCTCCCTGTTTTTGTTTTGATTCCGTTGATCGGTTTCATTATCAGTTTGCTTGTAAGCGACAAGGCAGAAACCGCCATTTCGCGCATTTCACTTATTACTGTTGCAAGCCATCTGTTTGTTCTTCTGTTCTACATCGGGTACTGGATTACACACGGTCATGTCGCCATGAATCTAAAGGATCTTGTCTTGTTCAAAACTGCCGGTTATGAATTCTACATCGACTTCTGTCTCGATAAAATTACCGCGGTTTACCTGCTTGTTGGCGCATTTCTGACAACACTTGTCACCATCTATAGCCGCTATTATTTGCATCGTGAAGAGGGCTACAAACGCTTCTTTAATTCGCTCTTGTTTTTTTATATCGGATACAATATCACCATCCTCTCCGGTAATCTCGAGACACTATTTATCGGTTGGGAAATACTTGGGATTTCCTCCTTCCTTTTGATTGCTTTTTATCGCGACAGATATCTTCCCGTGAAGAATGCCGTGAAGGTGTTTTCCATTTATCGTATTGGTGACGTAGGAATTATTCTCGCAATGTGGTTGACACATCATTTGTGGCACGAGAACATCACTTTCTTCAAGCTGAATAATTATGATCTGGTGCATGAGCATCTGCAAGGTCATAGCATGACTGGTGTGATGATCTCGCTCATGATTCTTTTGACTGCCGCAGCGAAGTCTGCGCAGCTTCCATTCTCCACTTGGTTACCACGCGCCATGGAAGGACCAACTCCTTCGAGCGCAATTTTTTATGGATCGCTTTCAGTGCATCTCGGTGTGTTTCTTTTATTGCGTACTTATCCTTTCTGGGAACATCAATATTCTGTTCGTGTATTGATTGGTATTCTGGGATTGGCTACTGCGATCGTGACGACCGGAATTGCACGCGTTCAGTCTTCAGTGAAAAGTCAGATCGCTTATGCTTCTGCTGCACAAATCGGTTTGATGTTCATAGAAATGTCATTCGGCTGGACAGATTTTGTTCTTGTTCACTTCGCAGGAAACGCATTCCTTAGAACGTATCAGTTGCTGGTGTCTCCTTCGGTGGTGAGCTACTTAATCCGTGAGCAGTTTTACAGTGCACCTCAAAAGTCAAATACTATTGAGGACGCTTATCCTAAACGATTGGCATATTCATTCTATATGCTGAGTTTGAAAGAGTGGAATCTCGATTCTTTCATGTATCGTTATCTGTGGAATCCGATAAAGGTTGCGGGCAGGAAACTGGATTTTCTAAATGTAAACCGCACGTTGATTTTCTTTTTTGTATTCATGACTGCCGGTATCGTATTGCTTATTAGTGGACAGATATTTTCTGATAAAACACTTCACTATCTGCCATACTTCTTCGGGTTTGTTGGTCTTGTGCTCGTACTGAAATCGTTTACAGAAAGAAAAAATGTGATGGTCGCTTGGATGCTGATCATAATGAATCACTGTTGTATCGCTATTGCTATTTCATTCAACGAGCATTACAATATGATGCACAATTTTTTATACCTCAGCGGAATTATCGCTTTTGGATTGGTAGGTTACTTCACCTTGAGTGTTTTGAAAGCAAGGGGAAACAACATCGACCTGGATCGCTTTCATGGTATAGCGCATGTGCATCCGAAGCTCGCATTTCTTTTTCTTGTAGCGTGCCTTGGCGCATCTGGTTTTCCAATCACACCTTCATTCATTGGAGAGGATTTGATCTTTAGTCATATACATGAAGATCAGGCAACTCTCGCGTTGTTTACCTCTTTAAGTTTTATCATCGATGGTCTCGCCATTGTCAGAATATATGCCCGCGTTTTCATGGGCCCCAATGTCAAATCAATTTATGAAATGGCTTACAGGTCTTCTTGATCAGCCAATACGAATCAATCAACATTATAAAATTTCATCACATGAATTCAAATAAAAAAACATCGTTTTTCGATATCAATGAAGTAAAACAAAACTGGAAGGCAGATTTACTTTCAGGATTTCTCGTTTCTCTCATTGCCTTACCGCTTTGCCTCGGAATTGCCGGAGCAAGTAATTTTCCTCCAATCATGGGCGTGCTCACCGCTATCATCGGCGGTATGGTGGTCGCCTGGTTTGCCGGCTCTCAACTCACCATCAAAGGACCTGCAGCCGGTCTCATTGTAATTCTTGCCGGTTGCGTTGATGGCATGGGTGGGGGAGATATCGGATGGCATCTCACTTTGGGCGTTGTTGTGGTTGCCGGTATTATTCAAGTCATTCTTGGTCTGGTGAAAGCCGGAAAATTTGCTGACATTTTTCCTGTGAGTGCAGTACACGGACTGCTAGCTGCAATCGGTATCATCATCATCAGCCGACAGTTTCACTTACTGATGGGTGAGAATCCTGCTAACCTAAAAGGTAAATCGCCGATTGAGTTAATTGAAATGATTCCTCAGGCATTCACTGAATTCAATACTTCAATATTGATCATTGGTGTTGTTTCGTTGGCGATTTTATTTATCATGCCGTTGATAAAAATATCATGGGTAAGGAAAATTCCGGCAGCTTTGATTGTGTTGGTCTCCTCCATTTTTATGGCTAAATATTTTCACCTGCAGGATCCGGAATTTGCCGCTTTGAAACCACTGATTAATCCGGGTGAGTTGTCAGCGAATGTCAACGTGGACTTTACGGGAATGTCTTCGCATACCGGAGTTTTTATTGAGTATGTGATCATGTTTGTTTTGATTGGATCACTCGAATCTTTGTTGAGTAACAAAGCAATCGATATGATGGATCCGATGAAGAGAAAATCCGATAACAACAAGGACCTCGTTGCAGTTGGTGCAGGAAATTCTGTATCCGGAATTTTCGGCGGACTGCCTATGATCAGCGAAATTGCGCGTAGTTCCGCCAACGTAATGAACGGCGGAAGAACGCGTTGGGCAAATTTCTTTCATGGCGCAATTCTACTTATCTACGTTGTGGCTCTCACTCCTGTTATCAAAATGGTCCCGGTGGCGGCGCTTTCAGCCATGCTAATTTTTGTCGGACTTAGACTTGCATCAGCAAAGGAATTCCGCAGAGTGTGGGCTATAGGAACGGATCAGTTTATTATCTTTTTTGGCACCATCATCATGTGCTTGTTGACTGATTTGCTACTAGGTGTATTCACCGGTGTTGCTCTCAAATTTATCATTCACTTTTTCAGAGGAATGGGAACGAAGGAAGCGTTCAAAGCAGTTCTTGTGGTAGATAGCGATGATGAAAATGAAATACACTTGCACGCTGATACCTCTCTGGTTTTTTCTAATATGATGGGTATGAAAAAACAATTGCTTGCGTTGCCATCGAGAAGCAGAATAATACTCGACGTGACAAACGCAAAATTGATTGATCATACTGCATTGGAAACGCTGCATCACATGGAGCAAGACTTCGAACGGAATGGGACGCATCTGCAGATTGTAGGTATGGAGCATCACAAACGCGCTTCTGGTCATCACATGGCTACAGCTTACATACCTCGAATCAAGAAGTAATTTATCGTATGACCATCAGAAAAATAATTGCCGGATTCTCTCTGGCATTGACGGCGGTGCTTATTACACAGATAAATGCTTCCGCGCAAAGCAAAGAATTGAAGCACTACCTGAATAAGGATAGCACTGAATATGTAAAACTGACCTTCCTCAATCAGACTTGGGTGAGGTATGCGCAAAACAATCCTGGAAGTACTGTAGCGGGTCAAGCGCAAAACGAAACTTTTGATATTGGTTTGAGAAGAACAAGAATGCAGTTGTATGGTAAAACTTCAGCACATACATTTTTCTATCTGCAGGTCGGTCAAAATAATTTCAATTATCTGAGCGCTCGTAAGACAGGGCTTTTCATTCATGATGCCTTAGGTGAAATCAACGTGAACAAACATTTTGGAATGGGTGCCGGATTAACTGCATGGACGGGATTCTCACGTTTTTCATCGCCTGGTATTGCAAGCATCATGGCACTCGATGCGCCTTTGTTTTTGCAAGCTACTAACGATGCGAATGATCAATTTCTGAGAAAGCTAAGTGTGTACGCTAAAGGTAAAATTGGAAAGCTTGATTATCGTTTGATCGCATCCAAGCCTTTCGAATTCACATCATCTACTCTGTACAATGCTGCAACCGGTATCAGCGATAATGCGCAGATCAGTCCGCGACCTCCTTCTGTTCAAGGAAGCGGTTATGTGTCGTGTCAATTCCTTGATCAGGAATCGAATGAAATGCCTTATCAGGTTGGAACCTATCTCGGTAAGAAACGCGTGCTGAATATCGGTGGCGGTGCGCAGTATCAAAAGAACGCGATGTGGTACACTTCAAATGGTGATACATTGAATCACGATATGTTACTCGCTGCAGTAGACGTATACTATGATGCGCCATTGCGAACTGAAAAAGGTGATGCTATTTCAATTTATGCCGTAGCGACTTACTATGATTTCGGGAAGAACTATGTCCGAAATGTGGGCCCAATGAATACAACAGATGGAGTGAATGCCAATAGCGTTTTCAATGGAACTGGTGTTGGTTTTCCAATGATTGGAACAGGAGAAAGTGTTTATCTGCAACTCGGATACTTATCTCCAAAGCTTTCACAGACGAAGGATATAGGGAAGGTGATGCCATATTTCTCAACACAGGTGAGCCAGTATCAAAGATTAGATAAGCCGATGGTTTTTGTTGATGCAGGGTGCTCATGGTATCTGGATGGTTCAAGATCCAAACTCACGTTCGGAGTACAAAACAGACCGGTTGATGAGAAAACGAATTTGCCGGATGGCAGCAATTATGTGCATGAAATAAAAAGAATGAATTCATTTATCTTGCAATATCAGGTCAGTATTTAAACTCAGAATACGCGATAGAAAATTCAATCTCTGCTCTCAAAAACGAATTACTGTATTCGGTGCGATGTTCATTCCTGAAAATTTCTCTGGACTTTTTTCAAAAGATCCAATATCAATACCTGACTGTGTCTGAAAGACATTGCGACCAACAGCAAATGGTCCAATCGACCAACCGGGTTTGCCTGTGCGGATGTTTTCATTGAATTGAGCGCCGACCTGGATTGCTATCGCAAGATTAAACAGGGTTATAACCTGAGCTTTCATAGACCTTGGAAAAATGCTTGGCTTTGAATATTTTTTTTTCGGATTAACGTGTTACTTCGCATTGGCCTGTATTTGATTGTATAAGTTAAGAGTGATGCTTAGGGGATATACATTGCAAATGATTTTGCACCTTAGAATTCTACATTCAATGAAATTGATTCTTTCGGAGTTTACAAGTAATTTGAAGCCATAGCAATAGTGACGCGGTCAAAGAGCCTTTTGCCAAAGTACCTTCGGTTGAGTTTATAG
>JAYTOA010000083.1:0-16600 GCA_043748015.1 Flavobacteriales bacterium | reverse complement strand
TCTCCTTGTTGCCACGCCTGATTTCCATAACAATTGGATTGAATTACATTGCCCTCAAGATCAGTTTTTACGACCTGGATGTCATAAGTTCCACAGACGATTCCGTTACCACTTAGAATTAAATGGTCATTCAATCTCGATATAGATGTATCTTGAAAGTAAGGCCATTCGGGTGCCGAAGTAGTAAAGTCGGCAATTTGAATTCCTTCAGTGTTGAATGTAGTAAAGCGAAGCTGAGCCAAATTATTCATTTGGTCAGGACGGACCAAACAAACTAAAGTAATTTGATTGACATCGTTTTTGAAGATACTGGTTGGATTGAAATAAATAGGAGATTCACAAGGAGTCATCCAGTCTTCAAATGTTAGCTCCCAAATTAATCCGCCCAACTTATTAATGCGTTGGATTGTTGGTCTCGGTGTTTGGCAATTGTCAACTTGTGTAAATAGCATTACATAACTAGTATCACCCAATTCAACCACAGAGTTTCCCAGTTGTCTTCCGCCGATGGAATAGTATTGAGAAGGAAAGAATGAGTTTTCTAGGATGTTTCCTTGTAAATCAGCGGATCGTATTTTGGCTCCGAATTGAGCGTTATTCGATACGAACATAATTGATTCTATTGTGTCGTTATAAATATTCAGGTGGTATGCGAATTCAAAGCCGTTGCCTGTTTCATTTATATTAATATTATTGAAATGAGTGTATTGAGCGCGGGCATACATGCCCGCGCTCAAAAGCACTCCGATTAAGAGTGTTCTCATTTTTTAATTTTTAGTGATTGAAATTTGATCCAGAAGTATTCCGGATTCATCGTAAAGCAGCAAGAAATAAATTCCGGCTTGTAGATGGCTCAACTGTAGAATGGTCTCTTTCGAGTTGATGTCCGGCCGAATATTTTCTATCACTCTGCCATCTACCTGAATGATTTTAATCATTGCAGGTGTTTGATTCGATGATTTCAATACAACGAATTCACCCGCAGGATTTGGGTATGCTACGAATGACCTTGTTTTCTTTTCATTCGAAGTGAGCAACGATCTTTGTTGAATATTTCCTTCAAATGCAGGGATTTCAATTATCAAGTCATACCCTCCAAACGCATTGAGAAGATTTACAGCTTCTATTCCAAGATTGAATTCACTGTTTTGATACACACTCATTAAATAGGAAGTTTCAGCTTGTGTCAATGTTGGATCTACTCTATATAAGATATCGCACGCCGTATTGGCAAACGTGATATAGTCGTTCAGTTCTGTTTGTTGGGTTGATGATAATTCGAAATGATTGGAATATGTTGACAAAAGGTTTGCTGCCTCGTTGCAGTGCCCATGCCTGAGTAACACGTCAGCTTCTATTAAACGATCATCCGACCATTTATTTTCTTCATAGACCGATAGTATCTCATTTAGTGCGCCGCCATTGAGTTCCAAATCGCGACTCCAATTGTCCTTTGTTTTTTGTAATTTGGAATACTCAAAAGACATCTGCATTTCGAGGTTTTCTTTCACTGATTGAATTTGCAATCCATTCAAAACTTGTTGCATTTGGTATTCATCCAATTTGTCGTTTCTGTTATCAAGGGCATTTTTAATAGCGGCGCTTTTAGCGGCTGAAGGATTCAATGCAAGAATAGAAACCAGTAATGTCTTAGGCAATTCAAATTCCTTTTGAATGGCTGCAAGCATAACCTCTTCACTAAGCGCAGGTGATTCGTTTAATAATTGTTGATAGAGACTTAGTGCCTGCGAAAATGTGCTACTCTCTACATCCGATTTCAATTCTGGAGTGTTGCCTCCATCTACCAAATATTGATAAGCACCAAATAGGTTGGTCAAATTTTGATTTCCTTGTGAAATCATTGAAACAGGATTTTGAGGCACTTCAAATAGATATTGCCACTCGCAAAGATTCCGAGCGCCACCATTCAATTGCATATTTATCAGTGAGATATTTGGATCAACTTGCGTTGGTGAAGCACCACCGTTCATTTCCGTTGGCCAAAACCTATAAGAATGTCCAGCAGGATTATTCATTGAAATCCAAATGTCATTATATATGAAGCTGGAATTTGAGGGGCTTAGAACATATTTGTTTCCTGCAGAATTGTTTACAAAACCTTGTGCGAAATTGCCTTGAACAGGGGCGACTCCTTGATTTGGGGCACCTGCGGGTGCAGCGGGATTGGAGCTGGTTATTCGCACATCTCTATTGCAATTGATGAATGTATTGCACTCATAGTGTGTACCCTGCGGAGTTTGAATGACATCTCCTCGATTGATGTTGTTGAATGCGCACGCGGTAGAACAACCTGTGAAACGATTTCCATAAACAAAATTGTTGTGCGCTCCCGTGTTATAAACGTACAAACCGTTTAAGGGTTCATTAGGTAAATTGGATACAATTTGATTTCCGGCAAAGGTGTAATTCATTGCTGGGAATCCGGTGGAGACAACATAAGCAATATATGTGGAAGTTCTCCCGATGACGTCAATAGCAGGGTTTAAAGTATTACTGAACCCAGGCTGCATGTCTGCAAAGTAATTATCAATTACGAATAAATTGCGCGTACTTAATATATAGACTGAAACAAAATTTTCAAAGTAAGTATTATTCACCACTTGACTCAAATTAATGTGACCTGTTTCAGCACCAGTAACGCTTGATCCGGCAATCCAAATTCCAATGCGACAGCCGGTAATCATTGATGAATAGTTTGCAGGATTCGCAGCGGGTGTTCCATCCCAATAGAAATCTGACCATTCAGCAAAAACTCCCATCACACGGTTAGAGTTCGAATACGCCTCATTGTCCACTATTACTTTGCAATTCATGAATGACATGTCGACCATTCGTCGCAAGTGGATTCTTCTTGTTGCATTTGTGGTAGACCATTCTGAAGGCGACGGGAAGCCGGCGTCTGTCAGGAGAAATGTGCAATCGACAAATCGACCACCGTAATTATTGACGTCAGTTCCATTGTTGTAGAAGTCTAAAATTGAAAGGTCCTTTAGGTTGTCTATGAATCTGCAACCGCCGTAGCAGTTCATTCGACCGCCAGTGGTTCCACCTGCCAGTGAAAACTGCTGAGTCGTTAAATTACAATTGCCGTTCAAGCCAGCTCGGTAATTTCGAATTGCGCATTCGGCATGGGTAATTTCTGAATTTTGCATCTCCAAATATCCACGCTGCCCGAGAGTGGAGGCCACACCTGAGCCAACCACTTCAATGCCCCTCCATGAACTGCCACACGTTACATCAAACTTGGAATTGTGAGTGATGAGTTGACCACCAGGCAAAACGCGAATCACGTGATGTGGCGTTATGAATAGGTTCAGGTTGTCAATTGTAAGTGTAACGCCGGCAGGGATAATAATGGTGGCGTTCACATTGATTGAGGTCTGTCCAAAAGTGTTTGGATCCCAAATTGTATTCGTTGCTATAGTATTACAATCGCAATCGTTGCCATTGGTGCCCGTGCAATTTCCGTTACTTGAAACTTGAAAAATGGTCCCTCCAACCGTATAAGCGGCAGTCGTTGCACATGCGCCGGCGGTGACGTTGACTACATATACACCCTCGCATAAATTAGCAATGTCCTCAGTTGTTGCGGTAAAACCGTTTGGGCCTGTCCAGCTTATGCTGAAGGGACCTACACCACCTGTCAGTGTTAAATCAATCGCGCCGTTTCCTCCCGGACATTGGCAAAGTGTATTGTTTGAAATAACAGAACTCAGAATTGGAAGTGGTGCTAGTATCGTTACCGGCCCGGAATTAACACAAACAGTAAATGGTACGTTTGGCGTGGTATCTTCAGCCCTGTACCAATACGTGCCCGCTGGTTGAGTGATACAATTTCCACTTCCCAGGTAAGTGCTAAATGTAGAATTAGTGTACCAATCAATATTAAAAACTCCCGAGCCGCCGGCTATAGAAATACATGCAGAGCCGTTACCCGTGCATGAAGCCGTTGAACTTGGTGTAATAACAATTGCTGGATATTGATTTTCAACAATTGTAAATGACGCAGTATCCGGGCAAGAATTTCCGTCAGTAATTATTACCACATAAGGAGTGTTACTTGGTGGTAAATTCAGGAAGCAATTGCCAATCTGATTGCCTGCGCTGGGTGTGATAGAACATGAAAATGGACCTGTACCGCCGGAAGGAGCACAACAAATACTGCCGTCATTTGCATCTAGGCATGTTTCGTTGCTATAACTCCAGTTGGGGTTGAAACCGCATTGTGCATTTGATTGTGTATTTAAAAAGGATACGCCAAAAAGTGCCATCATAGTGAATTTTGAAAATGCACTATGGGCAAATTGGGGGGGGAGTAACTTGTTAATAAATCAAGAATTCCTCCGATTTGTTTAAGATGTTTCATTTTGTAAAATGGAATAAAGGGTTAAAGTAAACTTTAAGTCATGAGCGAATAGATCGCAGAAAAAACACAAACTAAAAAGTAGAAGTGATGCGCTGGTGAACATACCTGCTCCAACGGAGCAGTGGCAAGTCAAGTAGAAAAGTGCAAAAATGTTTGGGTTGGTTTTTTGTTGGTAAAGTGATTTAAAGGGTTTGGATTTTTGCTTTTGCCTTTGTGTATGTAAAGATGCCGTAAAGACTGAAATTCCATAAAAGAAATGAAACTATTTTCAAATTCGTAGGAAAGTGGGGCGCTTCGCGCGGTGGTTTCACATAGAACTGCACGGAAGGAATTTCAGAACGCACAGAATTTGATTGGGGTTTTAATACCGCATTACGCATTAAATCTGGTTTGAGGTAGCGCATGATGGATTCTCTAATCTAAGTGATAGCAAAATCACGTTCATCGCATGAAAATGGGCTGGATTTTTTCAGCTATTGATTTAAGTTTATCGGCATTGATAGTGCGAGGCAAATTCCGAAAGGCCAATACGTTTTTCAAAACTAGGTTGATTGCCACTAGGCCGTTCGGTTTAAATTTGCATCGATAAATCAAAGACCTTTATGAGCTTCGACAAGAAAATTCTCGTTCCAACAGATTTCACGAAAGTGAGCAATACCGCTCTTGAGCACGCTTTGCTCGTTGCCAAAACCATTGAGGCGGATATCTACGTCATGCACATCGTGGAGAACAAAAAGCACATTGCTGAAGCGCGCATCAAACTGGAAGCTATTCGCGACCTGGTAATGCGTGAATACAATGCCGAAATTCACACCATCGCGCGCATTGGAACCATCTTCGAAGACATCGATAAAGCGGCGGTTGAATTAGACGCGAGTCTTATCATCATGGGTACGCACGGCATGCGCGGCATGCAATTTCTCACAGGTAGCAGAGCATTGAAAATTGTAACGGAAAGTTCCGTTCCTTTCATCGTTGTTCAGGAAAGGCAAACACGTAAACATGGTTTCCACAAACTCGTTGTTCCATTGGATCTTCACAAAGAGACCAAACAGAAGCTCAGTCTTGTGGCAGATATGGCGCGTTATTTTGGTTCAAAGGTTTATTTGATTTCTCCAGGAGAAACGGATGAGTTTCTCAAGAATCAACTCGAACGAAATATCATCTTCTCTGAAGAATATTTATCTGATAAAGGCATTCCTTACGAAGTAGAAATCACCGACAACAAGTCTGATGGTTTTGTAAAAGATTTGTTGAAATACAGCGCATCTATTGACGCTGATTTGATCTGTATCATGAATTTTTACGACAACAGTATCATGAGTTTCTTCAGCAGTAACTATGAGCAACAAGTAATTACAAACGAAGCGCAGATTCCTGTGTTGTGTGTGAATCCTGTTGACACTTACGTTGTCGACAGAGCGATTTTCACGCCGTAGATTTCCTTTTGAAAGTGTGAATGTTTATTGCTGAATATGTATTCAGTGAGTGAGTCGCTTCTTTAAAGTTTCGGATTAACGTGTTACTTCGCATTGGCCTGTATTTGTTTGTATAAATTAAGAGTGATGCTCAGGGATATACATTGCAAATGATTTTGCACCTTAGAATTCTACATTCAATGAATGTTCAATCTTGAAGTAGCACCATCAAACGTTGGGGATCGGCCTTTGAGAAAAAAGTAGAAATCCTGACGCCGCAGGGCTATAGACAAATCCCTGTTTGACGACTGATTGCAAAAAAGAAAAGGAGGGAATTTAGCATGGCAAATCGGTGCCGGACTTTTTTGAAAGCAGGAGGAGTTTGGATTTGTCAGCCTGCAGGTGGCATGGATTTCAAGTATTTTCTCTACAGCCTTGAATTTTTCGGTTCTTTTTTTTTCAAGAAAAAAAGAACGTAAAGTTGTTCATTCACTTAAACAGAGAGGGCTTTGCGAAGTAACCCGTTAATTCGATTTTTCTTTTATACTTTACGTCACTAATATGAATATGAAAAGAGCACATACAAATATTGAAGTACATCGCTACATCGCGGATTTCCCCGATAAAATAGAGGTGAAGTTGGAGGAGATTCGCAATATCATCCTGGATGTTTTGGAGGATGAGGCAGAAGAGAAAATGAGTTACGGCATTCCCACATTTGTGTTGAATGGAAATCTTGTTCACTACGGTGGATTTAAGCAGCACATTGGTTTTTATCCGGGCGCTTCTGGGATTGAACACTTCAAGAAGGATTTGTCCGGTTATACGTTTGCCAAAGGCTCTGTTCAATTTCCCGTAGAAAAAGAATTACCGGAGAAGCTTATTCAACGCATTGTAAAATTCCGGATCAAGGAGAATCTGGAAAAGGCAAAGAAGCCAAAGAAGAAGAAAAAGAAGTGAAATCAACTTTCGCGAATTGACTTTTTTATTTATCGCGATATTCGCCAAGTCTCGAAAATTGCGAGTTTTACATTAAACAAATCATTCGGTAACAATGAGCCACCAAAAAATATCCGTACGAGTTGATACAGCAATCAATGCTCCTATTTCGCAAGTTTGGCATTGCTGGGTATTACCTGAACATATCGTGAATTGGTATTTCGCATCTGATGACTGGCATGCACCGGTGGCCGAAAACGATTTGCGCGAAGGCGGAAAATTCATGATCCGCATGGAGTCGAAAGAAGACAACATTGGGTTTGATTTTGAAGGAACCTATACTCACATCGTTGTGGGTGAGTTGATCGAGTATAAACTTGGAGATGGAAGGAAAGTGAAAATAGAATTTTCTGTCTTAGACGGTGTCACGCATGTCGTTGAATCTTTCGATACTGAAGGAGAGAATCCTGTCGATATGCAGCTTGCAGGCTGGCAAGCGATTTTGGATAATTTCAAAAAATATGTAGAAGCGGGGCATTGAGTCGTGCCTTCAATGCGTCACTGTTTGGAGAATTTAGTCGAAGTAGTTTTTCCGTTTTCCGAAGTTGCAGTGAGGATGTAGTATCCATTTGAAAGTATGTCTATATTCAATTGTGTTTGAACCGCATTTGATTTGAATTTTATCACTACACGTCCTGTACAATCACTTATGGAAATATCTGAAATGCGTGAATTACTTCTGATGTTAAGTTCATGCTCCACAGGATTGGGATAAATTGACACATCGAACAGACCGATTTGTTCTTCAATTTTCAGGAAGTCACAGTAAGGAACAATATTGCTGCTGTATTCTCCGAAGGCATCGTCATAATAACATCTGAAGGGACCGATATTACCATAATCAGTGAGGCAACGCGGCAGTGCAAACAAATAGGAATCAATTGGTCCGAGCCTTTCTACAATACGGCCATAGATTGTTTTTCCAAATGTATTATTTAAGAGTTCCACATCGTAATACCGCAGAGACATTGCATTGATGGTCATCGTTCCGGTTTCAATAACACGTAAAGTATCACCTGCAAGACAAGGATCATAAGCTCCTACGACATATATGTCGCCCTGCTCAAGCGTAAAATCATACAACGTTTCAAAACCGGCATCGGTCCAATGATAAACATGGTCGTCGTCCGCGTAAGTGAATTCATCTTGAAGGTCAAACTCCGTATAGCCTCCTGTGCACAAATAACCATAAACCCTTGGATGCATTTTTTTGCAAGTCTGACCGCTGACGATAGAATCACCTTCTACAACGATTTTACAATAACCTCCATATACACACATTTCGCCATATCTGAAATGCCATGTTGCACCGTCAGGCGCCCATGTCATTTGTCCAAAAGAGGATAGGCAAAAAATGAAAAGAATGTTTGTGAAGGCGATGGTTTTCATTTCGGATTAGTTAAAGGGTCTTCTTTTTTCAATCAATGAATTAAGTTTAGAATAGTGAGATGGAAGGATAGAGTCGGTATTGGTAAAGTCAAAAGTAAACAAGCTTCTGATAGCAATTACACTTGCTGGAAATCATATAGGGCCTTCAAAGCTTTTCACACAAGACTTTGAAGTTTGTCTTAATCAACTTGAATTATCTGCAAGTTATCGTTCTTTGCCTTCAATCAAATACCAATATGAGGATCTTTATTACGCTCTGCTTTTTCTTGTTCACTGTATTCGCATCCGCGCAATTCAGCGTCGATCTGATCATTGAAAATCCTTCCAAGGAAATCAAAGACGCTAAAGCAAGCGCGGTTGTAATGGGCGGCACAGAACCTTTTCAATACCATTGGTCGAAGAAGTCTGTCACGCAATCTCAATCCGAATGCAGCGGGATTGATGAAGGTGTGGAGAATACTTTGAAGGTGACAGACGCGAATGGAGAATCAGTCATTACCACGTTCACCATTCCTGCCAACTCCATTGAAGAAAAACTAAACTCATCGTTTATGCCTTTGGTGGATGGACTTTCAGCGGTGCTTTTGTGGGATCCGTTTGCAGCAATAGGAATTTATGATCCGGTGGTGTATCAATCGAATGGACAACCGCTTTTGCATGCGAATGGAGATCCGGTAACGACAGATTGTTGGCTCATCGTGACCTTGCTCATTGCCGCCGCGATCTATTTCACATTCTATTTCTGGTTCATCAATATTCGCGCATTCAAACATTCCATTCACCTCGTTATGGGAAAATATGCGCGTCCGGAAGACAAGGGCGAGGTGACGCAGTTTCAGGCTTTGTCTGCTGCGTTGAGTGGTACGCTTGGTCTTGGCAACATTGCACTCGTCGCAGTGGCTATTGCTGCCGGTGGAGCAGGAGCGACGTTCTGGATGATCGTCGCCGGACTGATTGGCATGAGCAGCAAATTCATCGAGTGTACACTAGGTGTGAAGTATAGAAAAATTGACGCGAATGGCGAGGTGAGTGGTGGTCCGATGTATTATCTCTCGCAAGGTTTGGCGAAAAGAAAAATGAAAGGCTTGGGTCACATTCTCGCTGTATTGTTTGCGATCATGTGCGTGGGTGGTGCGTTGGGCGGAGGCAATATGATCCAGGCGAACCAGGCATTTGCACAAGTCGCTCATGTTGTAGGTAAAGAACACGTGTCATCATTGTGGTTCGGAATTGTGATGGCGATTCTCGTTGGACTTGTCATTGTTGGTGGAATAAAAAGTATCGCGCGGGTGACAGACAAAATTGTTCCGCTGATGGTGATCATCTACGTTGGATTTGCACTCATCATTATTGGTGTAAACTTCAAACACATCGGCAGTGCTTTTGCTGAAATCTGGAACGGTGCATTTCATCCTGATGCATTGAAAGGTGGATTCATGGGCGTAATGCTGATGGGTTTTCGCAGAGCGAGTTTTAGTAATGAAGCGGGAATTGGTTCAGCAAGTATTGCGCACAGTGCTAGCAAAACAGATCGCCCTGTGAGTGAAGGAATTGTTGCACTGCTCGAACCATTTATAGATACAGTGATTGTCTGCACGATGACTGCACTCGTATTGATCTTCACAGGATTCGCTGCAGACCCACAAGGTCTTACCGGCTCTGCTCTTACAAATGCAGCATTCACATCACACTTTCCTTGGTTCGACTGGGTGCTGACAATTGCTGTTTTGCTCTTCGCTTACTCAACCATGATCTCATGGAGTTATTACGGCATGAAATCGTGGGCATATTTATTTGGCGAGAAGAAATGGATCAAGCAAACATTCAATGTGTTGTTCATGTGCTGCACAGTGTTGGGAACGGTGTCCGGACTGGGCTCTGTGCTCGACTTCAGCGATATGATGATATTGGGAATGGCATTTCCGAATTTGATCGGATTGGTGATACTGAGCAAAGAAGTAAAACTCGATTTGAAATTGTATATGGAAGATTTGAAGAATGGGGTGATACAGCGCTATAAATAGTTTTGAGTTTCCGATTCTGCTTTAAATCGTCTCTAACAAACGATGGCCCTTTGTCATTTTAACAGCGTTCACTTGATTTTTTTGATAGTTTTTTCAATTTTATTGGACGCTGTATTGTCCGTCGTTTTCTCTCTTTACCGTATATCTTCTTGTTGCATAAGGTTTAGAAGCAAATTCATTTTCAAACAATTCTATCGCATAACGAAAAGGCAAATACATGATGTGTTCAGTAGAAATACCTCTTTCAAAGTCATCAGCGATGGAAACCGGAAAGCTTTGCTCTGACATCTTGTACATTTCTATTGCGATTGCGCGAACAGTATCAGGGTATTCTTCAATGACTTTTTTGGGGATATCAAATTGACAAACGAGTTCTTTGCCGTTAAAGTGATCATCGCCAGGAAAGCTCACATATCGGGTATATGGACCATCAACTTTTGCCTTAGATAAAGCGACTTTATCTTTTTTCTTTTTGATAGCAGTCAAGATTTCCGGTATCGAATCCTTTGGTGGCGCTGGCTCAATGTTCTTTGAATCCGGCACATCCATTACTTCTTGAATTTGTTCCTTTAAAGGTGTTGCTTCTGATTTTTCTCCGCTATTCGAATTTTCACATGAGATCAAGAAGATAGCACACACTAACAATGGCAGCGGAAGCAGGTTTGTTATTTGTGTTGAATTATTCTTGTGGCAGGGCTGTGTCGATGACAAAGTGAATCGGCAGTTTTTGCTCGACACCCGCATAACAATTTTCAGGCATTGTGCCGTCATGGATTCCCATCGCTTCATTACATCTCGCAGAATTCCTATAGCTGAAAACAGTGTAGATTTCCCAGTCGAGTTCAAAAGCAATTTGGTTTGCACTGACAGTTGTGAATGTCACACCACCTTTTTTTGAAGATTGCGGACTACGGGGATGAATCTTCCATCCGGGCGTAACAATGTTGCTGTAAATGTCATCAAGCACAACATATGAAAACTGTTCCTGAAATTTGATCTTCGATCTCTCCATGTCTGCAATCGCTTCATTGAATTTTAGTGTGATCCTCATGCCTTTCCACCGTACAACAATGAGATCGTTTCGTTCATCGGGTCTTTCAGGATGATAACGTTCCATCGTGGCTTTCACACTTTTGTCATTCAGTCTAAGATCATAAGATACCGTATGAGAGTTATACCAAGCTTTAATGCGTTTCTCTACTTCCACCTTTGATATTGGCTTTGTTGGCTGAAGGAAAGAAGTGCACGCTAAACCCACAGCAGTTACCAAAATCATCACCCAAATTCTAATGAAGCGTCTTAAGAATGAAACCATCATTTGACAAACCTATGTTGTTTTGAAAATGAGTGAATTCAATGAAATGTTGTGTAAAGATTCCCGGTCGGCAAAATAATCCGCAAGCTTTCCTGTTAAGCCGTCGCCTCAACCTACTTTTGGCCGCCTATGTTTTTTCGCATTGCTATTTTGTTTTTCATGATGATACCGGCTGGTCTGTTCGCTCAGACTGCAGTATTGCGCGGAATTATAAAAGACCTGGAAGGCAGGTCGGCCGCAGGCGTCATCATCCAGCAAAAGGACAATCTCAACAACGGAACAGCCAGTGGTGATCAAGGAGGATTTGCACTGACTGTTCCTTCAGGTCGTGCCGTTACGCTCATTTTCAAAGGAATAGGTGCATTGCCGATTGAGAAAACATTTACGCTTGCTGAAAATGAAGAGCGATTTGTTGAACTGGTGTATGACAACACAGCTTCAACCGGAACGATCAATATTCGCGCACAGCGTGAAGGAGGAATGAAGACCATCACGACGAAACTTCCGACGAAACTTCCGACTATCAATCCCGGAATTGAATCTTATCTCTTATCGATGCCGGTCAATTTTGCGTCAGAACTTAGTAGCAGCTATAGCGTGCGTGGCGGAAGTTTCGACGAGAATCTCATCTATGTGAATGGCATTCAGGTCTATCGTCCTTTCCTCGTTCGCGCAGGTGAGCAGGAGGGTTTGAGTTTTCCCAATCCTGATATGGTGAGCAATATCAAATTCAGTGCAGGTGGTTTTGCGGCGAAGTATGGCGACAAAATGAGCAGTGTTCTGGATATTCAATATGCTAAACCCGACAGCACAGAGGGCTCCTTCACTATGGGTTTGCTAGGTGGTTCTGTGCAATATGGAGGACGCTCTAAGAGTAAGAAATTCACGCACAATACAGGTATGCGATACAAGGACAATTCCTATGTTTTCAATACACTCGATGTGCAAGGAGATTATCGTCCACGTTATTTTGATCTTCAAACTTATCTCACTTTTACTCCGCGCAAATACGGTCCGTTAGAGTTTAGCTTTCTTGGAAATTACCAGAACAATCGTTACAATTTTGTGCCGAGCACTAGAACAACGGATGTAGGCACAATCAATGAAGCGCTGCGTCTAACGGTATTCTTCGAAGGGCAAGAGATCACCCGCTTCGAAACTTTTTTCGGCGCTTTTTCGGCGAAGTATAATCCTTCGCCGACATCTCAGATTTCTTTTACGGCATCGGCATTCAACACTTTCGAAACCGAGAGATTCGATATTCAGGGCGCGTATAGTCTGGATGAATTGGAGCGCGATCTCGGCAGTGATAAATTCGGTGAAGTATTGAAAAATCGCGGCGTGGGTGGGTTTCTTGATCATGCAAGAAACTCGTTGAACGCAACAGTTCTCAATTTTAATCACCGTGGATTTGTAGAAAGAGAATCGCGCGGCAATGTGTTGTCATGGGGATTTGACATCACGTCGGAATCGATCTATGACAAACTGAATGAGTGGTCGCTGTTGGACTCTGCCGGATATGCATCACCGCGTCCTCAGGACTCTTTGGGTTATACAAATCCTTCTTTGCAACCTGATCAGATTATTGCAATGCGGAACAAGGTCAGAGCAATCAACGATGTGCAATCTGAAAGAGTAACAGCTTTTGTTCAAGATGAAAAACGCTGGGACTTGAACAATGGCGCAACATTCACAGTCAACGCCGGAGCTCGCGCCAACTACTGGACATTCAACAATCAACTTGTTGGTGGACCACGAATAAATGTTTCTTATACACCTGAATGGCTCGCAGGCCGTAAAAATGAGAATGGAACAATCGATACTGTTCGCAAGGATATTATTCTTACTGCGGCATGGGGATATTATTGGCAACCGGCGTTCTATCGGGAAATGAGAGGATTCGAAGGCACGGTCAATCCTGAAATTCGCGCTCAAAAAAGCATTCACTATATCGTTGGTGCGAACTATGTTTTTCACGCATGGAACAGACCATTCAATGTAAACGCAGAGATGTATTACAAGCAATTGCTCGACCTGATTCCATATGAAGTGGAGAATGTGAGGTTGAGATATTTTGCCACCAATAATTCGAAGGGATACGCAACAGGTGCAGATATCATGCTCAATGGTGAGTTTATCAAAGGTGTTCAATCGTGGGCAAGGGCTTCAGTTTTGAAAACAGCAGAAGACCTCAATGATGATTTTTATTACCTCTATTTGAATGCTGCCGGCGATACCATTTACAACGGTTTCACCATTGATGCCGTGGCCGTGGATAGCATACGTCAGGTTCCGGGATACATTCCACGACCCAACGATCAGCGCTTTAGTTTCAGTTTGCTATTTCAGGACGAAATGCCGCGCAAGCCGTGGTACAAAGTATTGGTGAGTTTCTATTTCGCAACAGGTGTGCCTTATGGACCGCCATCTCACGAACGCTATCTCGACATCAGTCGCACGAGAAGTTACCTGCGAACTGACATTGGATTCAGTCGCGATCTTATTCTGGAAAAAAACCGTGGAAAAAACTGGTTCAATTCCACTTTCAAAAAGGGATATATCGCGTTGGAAATCTTCAACTTGCTTGGCACCAATAACATTATCAATCACCAATGGATTGAAGATGTAAATGCAAGGCAATACGGCATACCAACTTATCTCACAGGCCGTCGCCTGAGCCTGAGGATGAGTTTAAGTTTCTAATGTTCAGTTCCTTCTTCCTGAGCGCACTGTAACTATTTTTTAGCCATTTCAACTTCCAAAATCGACACACTTTTTTCATGGCATCCCGCAAGACTTATCTTCGCAGCGAATAAAGAATGATGCTGAATTATGGATGAAGAGCAAATTGACAGACTTCGCGAAAGACTAAATGAAGTGCATCGCTGGCCGAGTATTTTCATGTTCAAGTTTATTTTGCCTACCGACGCGGTAAAAATTTCACAGTTGAAAGTGATATTTGGAGAAAGCGCAGAGTTTAAAGAGAGATTTTCTGAACATGGAAAATACATCAGCATTACAGTACGCGAAATGATGTTGGATGCTGATTCCATTTTTGAACGGTACAAAGAAGCAGCAAGCATCGAGGGAATAATTTCACTATAAAAAAGAATGAAGAATACGTTGAGCACGCTACAGGATGTACTGTTGATATTCACAGTTTTGATACTTGTATATGTGCTATATAAAAGATTGCTGATTGTACTTGGAAAGGACAAACACAAGAAAGTATATCCAACAATCGGTGAAAAGATTGTGTGGAGTGACACGACACACGCCACAATAGAGGTGGATTTGAAGAAGCCTGCTCATCTTGAATTGAGCATTTTTGACGCGAACAATACGAGAGTTCATGATGTGTTGAACAAGGAATTTGAAATCGGGTTGCATTCTCTTGAAGTGGATTGTTCCTCGCTTTCTGCAGGAAAATACTATTTCAAAATCGTTGCTCCACAGCTGGAGTCATCTCAATATTTCGTCATTGCATGAGGCGATTAAAGATCATCTTTATGGGCACCCCGGAATTCGCGGTAGCTTCATTGGATGCATTATACAATAGCAATCACGAAATAGTAGCTGTTGTGACTGTTGCGGATAAGCCCGCTGGACGAGGTCAGCAGGTACACATCAGTGCGGTGAAGAAATATGCAGTCGAGAAATCAATTCCGGTATTGCAGCCATTGAAATTGAAAGACGAAAGTTTTTTAGATCAACTGAGAAGTTTCAATGCAGATATTTTCGTCATCGTTGCATTCCGAATGTTGCCCGAAGTTGTGTGGAGCATGCCTCTGCTTGGATCGGTCAATCTTCATGGATCGTTGTTGCCGAAATACCGAGGTGCTGCACCAATTAATTGGGCAGTAATCAATGGTGAAAAGGAAACGGGCGTCACTGTTTTTTTCCTGCAACATGAAATAGATACAGGTCGCGTGATTCAACAAAAGACAATTTCTATAGGTGAAAACGAAACAGCGGGTGAACTGCATGATCGCATGATGAAAATCGGTGCAGATACGCTGTTTGATGCTATGAATAAAATTGGAAAAGGGGAGATGAAGGCTGTTGAGCAAAGTGAGATGATGAAATCAGGTGAGAACATACCACACGCACCGAAAATTTTCAAAGAAGATTGCAAGATGGATTGGAGTAAGCCTGTTGATCAGATCCACAATTTCATACGTGGTCTTTCACCCTATCCGACAGCTTGGACAATGCTTGGTGACAAGGCTTTGAAAATTTATATGGGTGAAAGGCTGAAAGGAAAATCATTATCTGAAGTTTGGACGACCGACGGAAAAACATTTCTTCATTTCAAATGCGCAGATGGTTCTTATTCCATCACAGACCTTCAATTGGAAGGAAAAAAGCGCATGAGAGTAGATGAGTTTCTTCGCGGATGGCGTCCAGACGTGGCTTAGAGGAAGAGTGGTTTAAATTTTTAAATTGTGAATTTTGATTTGTGGTTTGAGTGCAGCATGCATTTGACTTTGAACATATCATCCTATCTTCTAAAACTTCATTTAAACAGTCAGCCTTCCGTGTGAACTCTGAACTCCTCATTTCTCACATAGTCAAAGCAAAAAATGTTGCACGTATTCAACAGAATCCAGGAACCAGAAACTCTACAAAATTCTACTACAAGCACGCCAAAAATTGTAGCCCAATGTCAACAGGCACTATGAACCTGCACAATGCTATAACAATCAAAGCAAAGAATGTTGCCCTCATTCGAAATGAACCGTGAACTACTACGGCTTCGCCATCGTCACTACATACTGAAGTATGAGATCCTCAGTCGACGCATTGACTTTCGCCTTTTGCGCCATATCCGGAACAATTTTTCTCCATGCAGATTCATCGAAGTCTTTTGTGTTCTTCAATCCATGGCAATTGCCGCAGTTGTTTTCATAATGCATTTTTCCTTCTGTCAGCGAGGCAACTGTAGCGCTCGGGAAAATAGCAGCAGCGTGTGCAGCATCAGAACTGCTAATGGCAACAGCTGTCGTCTTTTTTGCTTTACAAGCACCAAAGATTAGAACAGCTGCAACGAACAATGATGTATAGACGT
>JAYTOA010000082.1:0-4798 GCA_043748015.1 Flavobacteriales bacterium | reverse complement strand
AGTCAATTTCGAAATGGTAACTCATTAGCTTTGTGTTGCAATGAATGCTCGCACCAACGAATATCTAACCATCAGCCATTGGTTTATTTTAGTCGTGCTAATGAGGTTGTTCCTCATGGTAATGCTTTCTTCAATTTCAGAGTCCTATTTGAAACCTGAGGATTGGGAGTTGGTGGAGGAAATGGAAAGCGACCCTGTGTGATGAAACATTGTCCTGATTGATGGAATGTTTTTATAACAAATCGCGTTTTACTTTCCAATACAAAAACTACTGAATATATTATTCAGTAAATCATCCGCATTGATCTCTCCGGTGATTTCGCCTAGATGGTAAAGCGTTTTACGAATGTCAATCGCCAGAAAATCTCCTGTGATGCCGTCGTCAAGTCCTGCTAAAATTTCATTGAGTGATGCGGAAGCTTTCTTTAGGGCGTCGTGATGCCGCGCATTGGTAACGATCGTTTCGCCGCTGTGCACACGACCTGTCTGCACAGTTTTAAGTAAGGCAGCTTTCAATTTGTCAACGTGCGTTCCCGACTTCGCGGAGATAACAATCATGTTCTCGTTTCCTCCAAATGAAAGCCTGAACTCTTCGGGATCAAATCCTTTGCTGTCGGCTTTGTTGGCGAGAAGTATAGTATTCACATTCTCTCCCGCTTCTTCCATCACATGTCTTTTCATATCCGCAAGTTCACGCGGGGTAGTGGTCATCACATCAAAAAGCAATAACACTACTGAAGCCTGACGCGCTTTGGTGAATGTGCGTTCAATTCCCATCTTCTCAATGGTGTCTTCCGTATGTCTGATGCCGGCGGTGTCTATGAAATTGTATCGAATGCCATCCAGTATAATATGATCTTCAATTGTGTCGCGCGTTGTTCCTGCAATGTCGGAAACAATGGCGCGCTCTTCGTTGAGCAACGCATTGAGCAACGTACTCTTTCCTGCATTCGGCGCACCGATGATAGCCACGGGTACGCCATTCTTTAATGCATTGCCTAGCTTGAATGATTCTTTCAACGAATCAACAACACCGAGAATTTCTGTGAGC
The DNA here is from genome assembly GCA_043748015.1 of Flavobacteriales bacterium. Taxonomy (GTDB): domain Bacteria; phylum Bacteroidota; class Bacteroidia; order Flavobacteriales_D; family Sanyastnellaceae; genus JAIBBG01. Next base: position 3,747 of record JAYTOA010000082.1, on the reverse strand, counting down.
AGTTTCCGTAATTGATCTCTGTTTGCAAACTCCACATCTTCTTCACCGAAGTCGAGCTCAAGCTCTACCATAGAAGCGAAGTGGATAAGCCTGTCACGCAGTTCATTGATCTCTTTCGAAAAACCTCCGCGCATCTGATGCAGCGCTTGTTTATGCGCTCCTTCGGATTCAGATGCAATCAGGTCGCCGATGGCCTCCGCCTGACTAAGATCCATCTTCCCATTGAGGTATGCACGCATCGTGAATTCACCCGGTTTCGCCATGCGAGCGCCTTTATGCATGAGCAATTCAAGGATGGATTGCTGAATAAATATTGATCCGTGACAAGCAATTTCAACTGTGTCTTCACCAGTGAAAGAATTGGGCGCGCGAAATAGAGTTAATACGACTTCGTCTACTTTTTGACCTTCGTCTTGTATCCAGCCGTGCGTCACTTTATGTGTGCCGACGTGTTCGAGCGACTTACTGAAAACACTCTGCGCAATTTGAATGGCTTCCTCGCCAGACATTCTGATAAGCGCAATGGCTCCCATTCCGGGAGCGCTCGACAATGCGCAGATGGTTTCGTTTTTTACCATGTTTATTTTCAGTACAAAAATCCGAATAACCAGAGTGGAATTTCATTTCGGCTACCGCTTAACAGATCGTCCTTCACAAGGTAGCTGTTTTTTACCGCTTTTACTTGTTTGGCATTTTTGTTCTTACCTCCAATTTCAAATGTGTATTTGCTGTTCACATAAAAATCACTTACGGGACTTGCTTTTACATCGTTGCCACGTGCAATCTGACTTAAGAAAAACGTCTCTCTCAAGTTGCCAACATTCGGTGATTCAAGGCTCAATGCGAAAGAAATATTGGTATTCTCGAGATAAATCTTATCGGGCTTTGTCATTGGTCCCATTGTTTTTCCTGCGGTGGAAAGCAAGTTGATGATGCCTGCACGCTGGAGGTATTCAAGATACAGTAATGTGGTTTCTCTCTTCGCTTCGATCTTCTCTGCGAGTTGTGAAATATTCGGTTTGAATGGAACTGACTGCGCAATGAAGGCCAACAACTTTTTCATTTTGTAGATAGAGTTGTATGGAATATTCGTCACCGCCGCAATGTCTGTTTCAAGCACCAGTGAAATGGTTCGCATCAACTTTAATGGATATCCACTTTCGCTCTCTTTATAAAATGGATAGCATCCCGCTTCCAGATATTTTTTGAAATACTTGATTGGACTGCCAATTTTTTTATTGAGTGAAAGTGCAATTGCGGTGTGGTCAATTAGAATATTTTCCAGTGTATATGGGGGAAGCTCAATTCCTGTTTCGAATACAACGTATTCTCGTAAAGAAAGAATGGGCAATGTGTAATCCATCGCTCTTCTGCTCAAATCAGCTTGTGACTTGTAAATCTCAAGTGCGCTGCTTCCGGTGAAAATGATCTTGATGTTCTTGTAAGAATCATACAAGCTTTTGATTTCAATTGACCAGTTGGGATACTTATGAACTTCATCAAGCACGAACAAATTGTAGCCTTGCAGTTGAAGGTCTTTGACTGTTTCGAAAACGGATCTATTTTGAAAATAGAAATTATCCAGACTGATGTAAATGCTTTTCGATATGTCTGCATTCTGCCTCAGATACTGAAGCAACAATGTCGTTTTCCCGCTACCACGATGTCCCTGAACGGCTATGAGTCGTTCTTTCCAATCTGCTTTGAGTGTGGCGATCCGTTGAAAGGTCATGTCTACAGAAGAAATGGCTTCAACAGAGGCGTTTATGAGTTCATTCATGGTTTATGCCCTTTGTAAAGTACAAATATAAATGTATTTTGTCCTTTCAATAATACAAAAAATATAAAATATTGTCCTTTTAACCAATCAAAAATTTGAATATAATGATCTTTGTATAGAGCAAAATTGCTTTGTTTTTGTCCGTTGGGTAATGTAAAACTAGTCAATCGACTCTGTGCTTATTTTCGCGCCCACATTAATTAGAATAAAAATTTTATGGGTGTTCTCGTCGGCAAAAATTCTAAGGTGATCGTTCAAGGATTCACTGGTAGTGAAGGAACTTTTCACGCTTCACAAATGATTGAATTCGGAACCAACGTTGTTGGTGGTGTTACACCGGGAAAGGGTGGAAGCACACACCTCGATCGACCTGTGTTCAATACTGTTGAAGATGCTGTGAAAAAAACCGGTGCTGATGTTTCCATCATTTTCGTACCTCCGGCTTTTGCTGCGGACGCAATCATGGAAGCTTCTGAAGCGGGTATCAAAGTGATTGTAACAATCACTGAAGGTATTCCTGTTGCAGATATGGTGAAGGCCAAAGAATATATCAAGGATCGCGGTAGCCGTCTGATTGGACCAAATTGTCCTGGCGTTATTACCGCAGGTGAAGCGAAGGTGGGCATCATGCCGGGCTTTGTATTCGTGCCGGGAACTGTTGGTATTGTTTCTAAGTCTGGTACTCTTACTTATGAAGCTGCCGATCAGATTGCGAAGGCTGGTCTTGGTGTAACGACCGCTATTGGAATTGGTGGTGATCCTATCATTGGAACAACTACGCAAGAAGCTATCGAGCTTTTGATGAATGATCCTGCCACGAAGGGAATTGTAATGATTGGTGAAATTGGTGGTGAACTCGAGCCTATCGCTGCACGGTGGATCAAAGACAACGGCAACAAAAAGCCTGTTGTTGGTTTCATTGCCGGTGAAACAGCGCCGAAAGGTCGTACCATGGGACACGCTGGTGCTATAGTGAGTGGCGAAAATGAAAGCGCTGCAGCAAAAAAGCAAATCATGCGCGAGTGCGGAATTCACGTCGTTGACAGCCCGGCATCTATTGGTGCTAAAATGAAAGAAGTTCTCGGATAGTTTTCGATCTTCACTTCTCTCCTTAGAATTGATTTTACTCAATTCATGAATTTTATTTAGCACGGAGAATTGGAGGATTGGAGAAATGCAGTGTTATCATAGGATACTTGCGCTTTTTGAATTTTCCTATGCATAGGGAATATGTCCCGCACTGTCTCATCGTGCATTGAATCTGCAGTTTTTGAATCTTGAATCTTGAATTTTTGAATTAAGCTTCCCGCACTGTTCTTAGCGCACTCAATCTGCAGTTTTTGAATCTTGAATTTTGAATCTTTGAATTAAGCCGGCATTGCTTTCACTCTGTGAATGCCGGGACTGTAAGGCTTTTGAATCAAGTTCAGCATGTATTGATAGTCTGATTCGCTATTGACAAAATCAAGTCCTTCCGTTCCGATAATCACTATCCGCATGTCTTCATGTTGGCGGATAAATTCCAGATACTGATTCTGAATGTTCGTGAGGTATTCTCCGGTAATCTGCTTTTCATATTCTCTACCACGCTTTTGAATATTTTTCAAAAGATCATCGACACCCAGATATAAATAAACCAGCAGATCCGGTTTTGGACATGTACCCAAAACAATTTCGTACATCTTCAGAAACAAATCGTATTCGTCTTTGTTGAGATTGTTCCGCGCGAATATTTGACACTTATTGATGAAATAATCGGAAACGACAACAGGGGAAAATAAATCTGTTGTGTTCATTTCTCTTTTCAATTGTGAAAATCGCTCTGACAAAAAGCTGAGTTCAACTGGAAATGCATAGCGATCGGGTTGCTCGTAGAATTTCGGTAAGAAGGTATTGTCTGCGAATTCCTCCAACACCAGTTTAGCTGAAAGGTCCGCAGCGACTCGCTTGGCAAGACTTGTCTTCCC
>JAYTOA010000081.1:0-4611 GCA_043748015.1 Flavobacteriales bacterium | reverse complement strand
ATTGTTGAATCGCGCTAAGACAAGCGGTAGAGCCGATGACGCGGATGAAAGCATTGTTCAGAACCGAATAGCGGTATATAACAAAGAGACAGCTCCCGTGGCTGAATACTACAAGGCACAAGATAAGTACAGAGGTATCAATGGCATTGGTTCGATTGAGGAAATTTCCGGTCGACTTTTCAATGCAGTAGATAAAGTCACTGTAGGTTAAAAAGTTGAATGTGAAATTTTACCTCAACTTTCAAATTTCTAAAGATAAATAATTGCAGCGTTCATCAATAATGATTGACGCATCACTTCATACAAATGGCTGATTCGAATTTTGTTGACTACGTAAAAATATGTTGCCGTTCAGGTAAGGGAGGCGCCGGTAGTCGTCATTTCCGCAGAGAAAAGTTTGAACCCAAAGGTGGCCCCGATGGCGGAAATGGCGGTAGGGGTGGACACATCATTATTGAAGGCACCACCGATGTATGGACATTGCTGCACCTCAAATATCGTAAACATGTTATTGCGGCTGATGGAATGCCCGGTGGTAGCGCCCGTAGCTCCGGTGCACAGGGTGAAGATGAAATTCTGAAGGTTCCTCTTGGAACAATTGCGCGCGATGTTGAAAGCGGAAAAGTTGTCTTTGAAATCACTGAGCAGGGACAACGATTCATCATTGCTGAAGGCGGAAGAGGTGGATTGGGCAATGAGCATTTTAAGACTTCTACCAATCAAGCTCCCGAATATGCGCAACCCGGAGAACCAGGTAAGGAGGAATGGAAAATACTTGAACTGAAAGTGCTCGCCGATGTTGGCCTTGTTGGTTTTCCGAATGCCGGTAAATCAACTTTGCTTTCTGTAGTGAGTGCCGCAAAACCCGAGATAGCAGATTATCCCTTTACAACCCTTGTTCCCAATCTCGGTATGGTCAGATATCGCGGCGATCGATCATTTGTGATGGCGGATATTCCTGGTATTATCGAAGGTGCTGCTGAAGGTAAAGGTCTTGGTCATCGCTTCCTGAGACATATCGAAAGAAATTCGACTTTGCTTTTCATGATTGCTTGTGATAGCAAAGACATCATCGAGGAATATAAAATTCTGGTGAACGAGTTGGAAAAATACAACCCGGAATTGCTGCACAAAAAGCGAATACTCGCTATCACCAAATGTGACATGCTCGACGAGGAAATGATGAATCAGATGAAGGAATTATTGCCAAAGGGTATTCCATCGATTTTCATTTCTGCTGTCAGTGGATTGAATATCGATAGGTTGAAGGATATGATTTGGGAACAGATCAACTCCTAATCATTTAGTGATGTGGTGATTAATGTGAACGCAATCCTAGGAAATTGGGCTTGCGTGATATGTTTGATGGGCGAATGGAATCTGAAGGATCGACAACAATTCGCGATGGCTTGCTTTGGTCTTGCAACATTTACTCTTTTTTTATCCCAGCTTCACCCAGCGTTTCAAAGCTGTCTTGTTATGGCCTGTATAAATTTTCAGGATATAGGTGTCTGCACTCCACGTTGCTACATCATAACTCAGTTCGAGTAAATCATTCGAAGTGTGAATCACCTTTGAGAAAATCAATTGTCCGCTCAAATTGTGAATTTGTATTTCACAGAAGTCTGAAATTCCTTTTACACGAATGTTCAATATGTTGCGCGTTGGATTTGGGTAAATATTGAGATCAAGAGAAAAAACGGATGCTGTTGGTCCTGAAATCGCAGATGAAATTGAATCTTGTGCTATCGAACTGACTATAGGTTCAATTGTTAATGATGGAATTGGTCTTTGATGAATGGAGCTGGATGAAGAATCTAAAGGATCCACTTGTTGGGCAGTCATCAACAAAGAATCTCTTGCAACGTTCTTTAAATAGGGTTGTTCGAATTGATAAATGAAAATGCCACCTGAATAGCGATGGTTTTGAAATGGCATTCCGTTTTTATCCGAAATATTCACCTTGATATCTGTTTGCGTTTCTGTTTTTGTCCAGGCCTTTTCTTGCTCATCCCAAATAATACCAACCTGCTTTGCGAGATAGTATCCGGTGACCGAGAAATGATTTTTATTTGACGCAGCATCCAGAATCAACGTCATACCCTTCGACTGAATAATATCAGTGCGAACATCAAGTATTTCCCCGATTGTATCTCCAATCATGATAAAGGTTGAATGGCCTTTGTTGCGGTCCCATTTCATTTCGAAGTCTCTACCTCGGGCATGTACCATTACAGAGTCCGAGAAATTACAGAAGTAGATGAGTTGGCCACAATGATCTGTCTCCAGACCGAAACAAGAAATGTGCGCGCCGCTATAATTTCTCGTATTCAATTCTTTTGTCCATTTCAAGGTTCCATTATGACTTATGCCTGTAAGCAAAAGTCCGTCGCCGGTAATTGGTGTCTGGTGATCGTAAATGATTTCATTTTTTTGATTGACACAACATTCATAGTGAAAATAGACCGTGAGATAAACATTGGTTTTATCACTGATAATCTGTGTGATGAATTGAGAGCCATAACCGGAGAATGTGCTGTGCCACTTAAATTTTCCTTCTCTATCGAAATGAAGCAACACAGCATGGTCTTCACATTCGTATATGGATCTGACGTCTGATTCACGTTTTTGACTATGATCTCGTCATTCATTTTGATGAATGATGCATAACGCGTTGTAATATAAAAATCATCATTCGGCGTCACGTGAATCCGTGATCCTGAAAGCGAACTGAATAAAATTTCACCCATATTAATATCGTCGCTATGCAGGATGATGCCCTCCGGAGAAATGAGATGATGATACAGGTGGTAGTGTTTATGTGATTTAACTTCTTGCCCATTGTAAGGCTCATATTGCTGATCGATCCATTGTGTAATGACGTGGCAATGTCCTTTGCTGTCAAAGGACAGGTCTACCATATTGTCTGTGTTCTTTACCGGCAGATTCAGAGCGAATTGAATTTTTCCGGCAGGGGAAATGGCTGTCAAAAGCATTCCACTGATTTTGTCTTCACTCTTCACGGTTGCTGAGTCTGAAGGCAATCTCTCTCTTACTGTTTCACTGAAAGGCGCCATTACCCATAGTTCATTGGTTGGAGAGCATGCCATCGCTCCAATGCCTCTCCATCCGGTCATGGTTTCGATAGCTGCAACCCTATCGGTTTTACCGGCAGAGTTGATTCTTACGAGGGAATGGCTGCCATTTGAAGGTCTGTTTAGGTTGAAGTTTTGTTCCGGAAATGACATCGCATCGGTGACGATCATCATACACCACGTGTTGCCAAGATGATCCATGGCAGTTTTGCTCTGATTCATTTGCATCTCATTGATGAAAGAGCGCGACCAACGGAGTGAAGCCTGTGACCTGACCACGCCGATTAGCATTGCCATAAGGAATAGAGTGCTGAATAGTCGAAGCATGGTTCCGTTTTGATGCAAGTTATTACATCAATCTTTGATGAAGGTTCATTTGTAACGGATCCGATTTCAATAGAGCGCAAAGAAGCCCATGAAATTCATGGGCTTCCTTGTTCATGCTAAAGGTTTAGTATATAGGAAAAAGGTAGTATTAGTCTCCTCTCATGAACAGCGAATCTAAACTTAGACTTCATGTATGGCAATACGTATTTAGTATGAATTCGGCGAATTCATGCTTTTATGGATAGCAGAATATCGCTAAATGTCTGTGACAGAAGGGATACGTTTTTTTCATCTCCTGTCTCGGTTCATTTCTTTTTTGAATAGTTTAATGAGAGAACCTCAATGGTTGAATGAGACCATTGGTTTGTGAATTCTTTCCTTCCACCCACATTTAATTGTTGTCAACGTCAACACTCAGGGCAATGCTAAACGAATTGTCTTTAAAAAGTGAATTACATACAAAGTTGATATTGCTTTCGGGTTTTGCTTTTCCTGTTTTATGATCGTAACTAGAGATAATATCTCTGAAATGAGTATACAGTGTTGAGTCTTTAGCGCCATGCAAGAGAAATGCGACTGATGACTTTCGCAAAAGTGGTTTGGCAACAGTTTCGCATCGTGATCTAGATAAGTCGCCTTACTTCGTGTTCTGATTTGACGGCCGGCGACCCGTCTAATGCAGAAAACCACAAGTTAACAAAATATTATTCAAACATAGACTTTAACCTCCTTTCGCTTGACATTGAAATAGACTGGTGTAATGTTGTTTATGGATGATTTTCCTGTTTTAATAGTGGGATAATTTTGCATTGTAAGTACGGAAACATAATCGCTGTTTGCTGTCTTCGAAAACATTGAATATTTCATGGTTGGACAAGCCGTCTTTCGTTGTGAAGATGTAGAAAAAATGGCTATCAAATCGCAGTGCGCCATTCTAAGTGCCAAGCCACATAAATCCTTTCAAGTCCTGAGTGAAACGATGGATGGTGGAACAACTCAATCCATTTTTATCAATATGATTTCTGAAGCCCAGTAGCTGCGCCTGCAACCATGTGGATGGAAAGATTGCGTGGCACGTGGAGAGAATTTTATCTTTCGGATTAACGTGTTACTTCGCATTGGCCTGTATTTGTTTGTATAAGTTAAGAGTGATGCTTAGGGGATATACATTGCAAATGATTTTGCACCT
>JAYTOA010000080.1:0-12542 GCA_043748015.1 Flavobacteriales bacterium | reverse complement strand
ACATTATTCATGTCCACTTGAAAAGTTACATTATATACCGGAGGCATCACGCCGCAAGCGAGGCAGCTTTCCCAACATACAACTGGAAGTATTTCTTCTGCAGTCACACTTAGAGTGCGATTGGTAAACCCATTAGTAGTGATTGTACAAGCGCTACCCGAAGTAAGATTTTCCTGACCGGCCCAGGAGTCATAAGCGAATTTGTATTCGTAATTTCCTTCTTCAAGTGAAACAGTCAATTCCCAGACACCATCAAGATTTTCATCAGTCATCGGTGCGCATCCGCCACACCATGCGTTGAATGTTCCATTTACTTCAGGAGTTGTAAATGGATCAGTTACATTATTCATGTCAACTTGAAAAGTTACATTATATACCGGAGGCATCACGCCGCAAGCGAGGCAGCTTTCCCAGCAAACAGTATTTAGAATTATGTCTGAATCGACTGTTAATGTGCGATTCGTAAAACCGTCAGTTGTGATTGTGCAGGAACTTCCGGAAGTCAGATTTTCCTGTCCGGCCCAGTCATCGTAAGTGAATTTGTATTCGTATGTACCTGCATCGATAGCAATGGTTAAATCCCATATACCATCTAAATCAACATCGGCCATTTGAGCGCAAGCGCCGCACCAACCATTAAAATTTCCACTAACTGCAGGCGTAAAAAAGCCTGAAGGAGCTGTGTTCATGTCAACGCTGAATGTTACATTATAAGATTGAGCAACACCCAGCAACATACAGAACAGCAATGTGAGAGAGAGTATTATTTTTTTCATTAGAATTTGGGTTAATAATTTGTCATTTATTGACGCAATTTACACTAATTGTAATATTTACAAAAAGTATTTGTTAACTTTGGGGCACAATAAATTCTAATTTCTAATCATCGACTATAAAACAATGGGGTATCAGGAATTGTATAAGCCAAGACTAAGTGAGGATGATTTATACGCTATACCAATTGACGACTTTTTTAAATCAGCATTCTCGGTCGACTGCGTGATTTTCGGATATCACGAAGAGACACTTAATGTTTTGTTGATTGAAAGAGGAACAGAACCTTACGCGAATTATTGGGCTTTACCCGGTGATCTTGTTTATCCGAATGAGGATCTGGACAGTGCAGCAATAAGAGTGTTGGAAGATTTAACGTCAGTCACCACGATTCCCATACGTCAGGTACACACTTTTGGCAGTGTCAACCGACATCCACTCGGCCGGGTAATTACAATAGCATACCTGGCTTTGGTTGAAACAACAGAGTTGCAACCTCAAGCATCGTCATGGGCAACACAGACCAAGTGGCATTCCCTGAAGCGATTGCCAAAACTTGCATTCGATCATGGTGAAATATTGGCGGGGTCGCTCAATGAATTGAAAAGAATGATGCTGACAGAACAAATCTGGAGTAGAGCATTACCCAAAAAATTTACTATCACTGAATTTCAGGCAGTATTTGAAACCGTATTGGGAAAGAAATACGACAAAGGAAATTTCCGCAAGAAAGTTGCGGGCTATAAATTTTTGAAGAAGCTCAATGAGTCACAGACCAATGTGTCGCATCGACCTTCAGTACTTTACAAATTTGATGAAGCTAAATTTTTAACGATGAAGTCGAAAGGATTTTCATTTGACTTGTAAAAGCATGAGTTTCAAGTTGCCATATATAATATGTGTTTACACTTTCCTGTTCTTCGGATTTGTGAATGATGTCACTTCTCAAGTGCAAAAAGTTGAAGTGCGGCAGAATGCGAATGGTGATTGGCAGCTATTAAGAAACGGTACACCTTATTATATAAAGGGCGCCGGAGGAAGTACACTTCTGGATAAACTCGTTGAGATTGGAGGAAATTCTATCCGTACCTGGAGTACAGACAATGCTATGGAAATGCTGGATGAGGCTCATTCAAAAGGGCTGACAGTAATGATGGGTTTATGGGTTCAACATGAACGCCACGGTTTTGATTACGATGACAAAATAAAAGTAGCGCTTCAACTTGAAGGTTTCAGAAAAGTGGTCGAGCAATTGAAGAATCATCCCGCATTGCTTTTGTGGAGTGTCGGCAATGAAGTTGATCTGAATTATACGAATACGAATGTGTGGTATGCGGTGAATGACATCGCTGCGATGATTCACGAAGTAGATCCCAATCATCCGACAACAACAATTACTGCTGGACTAGATTCATCGGAAGTGAAGTTGATAAAGGAACGCGCTCCGGCGATAGATATTTATGGTGTAAACACATACGGTGATCTGGGCAATGTCAAATCCAATATCAAACGTTTTGGATGGGAAGGTCCGTATATCATCAGTGAGTGGGGACCTAATGGTCACTGGGAAGTGCAAAAGACAAAGTGGGGTGTGCCTGTTGAACAAAATAGCACTGAAAAGGCTGATTCCTATGAAAAGCGATACAGAGATTTTATCTCGGGTGATAAAACTTCATGCCTGGGTTCTTACGTTTTTTTGTGGGGACAAAAACAAGAGACTACATCAACCTGGTATGGTTTGTTTTCGGAAAATGGAGAGTCATGTGAAGCAATTGATCGATTGGAATTCTTGTGGACAGGAAAAGTTCCATTGAATTCAAGTCCTTCCATTGATTCTTTAAAAGTGTCTGACAAATACAATGGGGATTACATTGCCGTCATTGCTGATGAAAGATTTTCAGCGGAAGTTTTTGCCAAGGACAAGGACAAAGACGGTTTGAAGTTCAGATGGGTGATTGTGCCGGAGAGCACAGATATCCGTTCGGGTGGTGATGCAGAATCAACTCCGAAGCCGGTGCCTGGTTCAGTGATTCGTCGACGTGGCGGCAAAGTGGAATTGCGCGCTCCTGAAGCTGAAGGTTCATACAGACTTTTTTTGACAATCACCGATGGACACGAACATTATGCATACGGGAATGTCCCGTTTTATGTGATGCCAAGAGATCCCGGAGCACCTCCCTCGAAGACAGTTTCTTTTAAAAGATTGAGCCTGCAGTAGAATACGTTTTGGTGAAGTGGAATAAATTGAACAATAAATGAAGTGATATTTTTTACATGAGAACTTTATTGGTATCCATTTTTTGCATGACAAGTTTCATTTGCTTTTCGCAGGTGAGTGATGCTGTGATGGATTCCACAATACATCGCCCTTCATCCGATTTTGGTTTGATGCCGAAGAAGGATCCCGGAGGATTGAAGAATCTTCAGATCAATGGATACTATAGATTTTTTGCAACCTACCAACGTCAACTCGATCCTTATCTCTTGAACGCCATCATTGGTGATACAGCTTTACCTCGAAATATTTTCATTGGCGATGATGCGCAGTTGCCCAACTTGCTACTCAACGTTTCCGGCAAAACATCCGAACGCACAAGTTGGGGTTTTGACATCATGATGTTTCAGTTTTTGAATGGAATTATCGGAACAAGTTATGGCGCACAGGTAGTGGATTCATTGCGCCCAAATATTCAGAATCCATTGCAGAGCAAACGACTTGGAGGTAATCTTGGATTGAATCTGGGAATCAATCTCAGTGGAAATTTTAAAACGGATGTTGGAAATATTTCTGTCGCCGTAGGCGGTATTCAGTGGTATGCGATGTCGGATCTCACCATTGCTTCCTGGAAAGGTTACAACAGATTCATGCTGTACGAGCGCAATCCATGGGATCCCATGGGTCGCGATCTGAGTGGTAGGTATGACCAATATTTTGAGTCGGGTTCCATAAGTCAGGACACCCGTTGGGGCAATCGTGCTTATGAAGGAATTGTTATTCAGGGAAAGGATTTTCCCGGTAAAACGTCATTCGCTTTGCTCGCCGGTAAGACGGAATTGAACGGTGGTTTTTCGCAAGTTCCCAATCTAACTTTTGGAGGAAAAATCAGAAAGGATTTCGATGCGAAAAAATTTGTAAGCCTGAATTCATTCAATTCCAAAGCGTCAACAGATAGTTTGTCACGCGCTTCTTTTGGTTTTTACATGGCAACACTTGAGTTCGCATACGACCTTGCGAACTACACATTGAAAGGTGAGTTGGGAGGAGGAAAATATTTCAGCCCTGTCAACAATGCAGGATGGGGGGAAGCATTGCAATTGAAATTGGCATCGCCTGCTGAAGATAAATTTGCACAAGCTGAGTTGCATTATTTTCGAATCAGTCCGAACGTTGTGAACAACTCCGGGGTGTTTTGGAATACGGCAACGACGGAATACAGGACAAATGATTTGCCGGCAGGAAGCATAGGCAGTGCTGCTGTCTTGCTTCCATACAGTAGTTCCATGGTGCGGTTAGGACAGATGACCAACAACAGGCAAGGATTGAATCTCAACGTGCAAACTTCAAAGGGCAAATTGCGCTTCAGTGGTGGTCTGGGTTTTTCAACTGAATTGAAAGCATCGGCGCAAGTGATTACTTATGGACACGCCGTAAATCAATTGACACGCTCGCGTTTCTGGAGATGGAATTTCCCGGCTGGTGTTGGTCCATACAATCGCTATTCTGATATCTACCGTGACATTTATGAAACTGTAAATCTTTCAGACGACAGTTCAGGTGTCACAATTCATCGCAAGCATTTCAATACGATGGAAGGCCAGTTTAAGTATCATACAAAAGTTTTAGGACGTGATCTTTTTGTGTTTTCCATTTTACAATGCAACAGCACATCTCGCACGTGGTCGCCTGTTACCATCTTGAATGAGAAGGCGTACATAAGACAATACATCTCAGAATTTGAAATGTATTACGCCATCAAACCGGGCTTGCTGATCAATGCCTATTATGGTTACGAAAGAACTCTTGGTAATTACCTGACGGATATTGATGAAGTGACGCGACGTCCGCGCAATCAAAAAGGTGAGGGAATAGGATGCGGAGTGGATATCGATATGGGAAAGAATGTGCGGCTGTACATGCGTCATCGCTGGTACTATTTCCGGGACCAGAGTTTTGAATTGGATCGTTTTCGCGGTCGTGAATTAACTGTTGAATTAAAGGCATTCTTCTGATGAGAAAACAGATTTATATATTAGTGTTGAGTGTCGTGTTGCTTTTTTCAGCGAGCGAATTTCTCGCACAGGATGATCGCAAAGTGAATTTCACCGGAAGTGCGAGATCACTTTTCTATGCGGATGATTTAGTGCAGGACACAACTGCAGCGGACACAGTGACCGTTCCAAAATTGAACAGCGGACACGTTCTCGTCGACCTCGGCGTGAACATTCGTCCTAACAAACAAACGGAAATTTTGGGTATGGTGCGTATCAGAAATGACTACGGTGGATTCTGGGGTGCCGGTGTTACGTTCGATGTACGACAATTATATGTGAAAGGTGTGATCGGCGGAATTGTGCGTTACCAGTTGGGCGACATCAACTACAAAATGACAAAGTACACGATGTGGAATTACGATCAGGAATTGATTTCAAACACATCTTCTATCTTTCAGCAACAAACGAATGTCATGAATTATGATCACTTCTATTACAGTGATTATTCGCGTCGTCAGCAAGGAGCTGCGGCTGAGTTTGCGCTTGTATTCAGTAAAGTCATCAAGGAAATTCAATTTCACGCTGTGACGACAAGAGTGAAAGCATCTGATTTTGCAGGTACTCCCGACAGACTTTTTTCCGGCTTAAACGCCAACCTCATTCAAAGCAAATTTCTTGAAGTCGGAATCAATTACGCTAACATGTATGACATACCCGGAACTTCAAAAAACAAAAACAATTTTGTCAATCCCGTTACTACCGCTACTGTGAAAGCGATGTATGAAATGGATAGCTGGAAGGCAATATTCGATTCTGAATTCGGTAAATCAAGAACGTGGTACAAGAATGATTCACTGGCTCCTGACTGGCGCGGTAAATTTTATTCGGGAACACTTGCGGTCGGCAACAAGGACTGGGGCCTGCAGGTTTCTTTGAACAATATGTATATAAGTTCGGAATTCAGAAGTCCTGGTGCGCAGACAAAGAGAATTGAATACAACGGATTGCCGAAAGCATATTCGCGTATCACGAATGAGCAAAACGCAAGGTCGTTCACCATGCTTGATCTCATGCGTGAGTCTTCATTTTACAATCTTCAACTTCGTCCATACCTGATGGCGTTCGCTCCGAAGTATGATAACATCACACCTTATGGTGACGCCACTCCAAACAGGCAAGGTTATACACTCGCTGCGAAGTATGAGAAGAAAGACATTCCTGTTGTTGCAACTATTTCACACATGGAAATGCAAGAGGTGCGTGGAGAAGGAACGAAGCTTCCCCGCAAATTTTCGCGCAACAATGTAAATGCAACAATTCGCGTCAATGAGTTTTTTCCAGGATGGAAAAAGCGTTTTCATATCATGGTGAATTATCGCGATGATCAAACAACGCGTCAAGGTGAAGATCTTGTTAGAAGCGTTGATTTAAGCACCACTGCGATGTCTGCAGGACTTGAAATTGAAGTGCTCAAATCGTTGGATATTTTATTGGGAATGCAAAACATTACTTACAAAGGTTTCGACTACGTGGCCGTTCGTAATGGTTACTCAGAGATTTTCAACTTCAATGAATACAAGGTAGATGGAAGCGAAAAAATGAATGCTTTTGGTTTAAGGTATAGGTTTAGTGAGAATGCATTCATCAGTGCACAGATGAACAAGTTCATGGATGTGGATGTTTATTCTTTGTTACCTTCTTATTCAGTGAATCAATTTATGTTGTTGTTTCAAATGAAATTTTAGAATGAAAAATTTAACCATCATATTTTTCGCTATCATACTCATCTTCTCAGGTTGTAAAACAGAGGAGGAGTTTGATGGACCGTCACTCAATGATTTGTACGGAAGTTTTTCTGTCGTTCAAGGATTGAATATTTCAGACAGAAATGTTGATTTCGCTACTGGTGAGACAACTTATTTCACTGCACAGTTTTCGAAAAACATCGACTGGACTTTGCGCATCAAAGGTCTTAGTTCCGGTGCTGTGAAAGAAATTGCAGGCTTTAGCAACTTGCTGGATGTTGGCAACGCAACATGGAATGGTACCATTACTTCACTTCCCATGTTCAGGGTTGAAGATTGCGCGGTCGAATTGTTTTTTCTGAATGAAGCAGATACTTTGAGAGACACTTTGCATGTTGAATCCATGCGCATAAACGATGGTTTGTTACTGAGTGATTTCGAAAATGGATTGAATCCCGGCTGGAACACTTTCGCACAATCAGGTGCCAACATGACTTTCAGTATACAGTCCGCTGATATCGCTGCGCAGGGAAGTAAATATTTTGATATAGGCGGAACGGTGAATTGGGATTGGTTAATAGGATACTTATATATGCCGGCCAGCGCATATGGTTCGCCAACGTTCAATCTTTCCAGCAACGGACAAAATGAATACTTCAATGTGATGCTTTATAAACCGACTGAATTGAACAACGGTATCATGTTGTTTCAGTTTAGGGAAGACGACAATGGTGATGGAGCTTATTCGTCCAGTACGGAAGACATGTTTTCCATTGAAATTCCGCTGAATCAAAATGGATGGAATCAATATACTGTCAGATACAGTGATCTGGCGACGCTAATCAATGGTGCACCTGCGGCGGCTATTGGCAATGGCGTTCATGAACCGCACAAATTATTTCAGGTGGCAACATTGTTTCTTGCCAATCCTGCTTCCGGATACGCACATGCATATATCGACTACATGATTTTTACGCACAACGGACCATTGGTCCCATAATGTTTTTTGAATGAATCGTTACACGCTTATCATCTTTTTTCTCGTCCTGATATCGGGATGCGTGAGCGTGAAGCAAACTGCGTTGTATGATATTCCCGATAACGACATCACACCGCACATTCATAATTTTTACGCCACGAAAATTTTTACAAATCAAATCAGCAATGACGTGTGGTTCACTGTTGCGCCGTTGTGTTTGAATGTCAATGCGGAAAATACTGTGACGAAAAGTGGCAACGGTGCCATTCATCTGGAGTGGAATAAGCAGGCAGGTGATTGTCCGTGGTTGGGAATGGGCATTGGATGGGACAATTGGGTAGGGAAAAATTTCGAATCTATCACCAATGATGCTGCACTTTCGTTTTGGGCAAAGTCCAAGCAAGGTGAATTGAAGGGATTGCCCTGGGCCGTTGGATTTGAGGATTTTTCCGGCGGACAAGCATGGACAGGTGTGACAACTGAATATGTTGTTGGTGGAATAGTAAAAGAAGATTGGACGCAGATCATCATTCCACTCAATCGATTTCCTTTCGAAAGTTTTGATGTCGACATCACCGCCATCAAGCAAATTATTTTTCAGTTTGAGTCGAGCGGAAAAGTCTGGATTGATGAAATTTCACTTATTCCATTTGTTTCGAATGACAGGAAAGAAATCAATTTGATTTCTTCCAAAGCGCCTTTAGTGGATGGTGTCATCAATACTGAAGAATGGCCACAGGAGGCTTTTGAATTGTCTTCGGGAAAGATCAAATTGAATTGGGATGCCACTAATGTTTATGTGTCAGCAATTGTTGAAGATGACAGTCCGATGATCAACAATCGCAACGCTTCGGAAATATGGAATGGAGATGCAATTGAGTTTGCATTTTCAACTTTGGCAGGCGTGGATGTCAAGAGAAAAATTTACTATGACAGCGATCATCATATAGGAATCAAGATCGGTACTACAACAGAAGTGTATAGTTGGTCACAGGGAAAAGTAATTGATGAAGCAGTGGTGAAGACTACACGGGTTGCAAAAGGCTATCAGATGGAAGCAGCCATTCCATGGAGTGCTTTGAATGCGACTGCATGGAAGGAAGGAATGGCTTACGGTGTAGAATGGGCAATTGATATTGCAAATGCATCCGGCGTTCGCACTGTTCAGAACAGATGGAATTCATTCAGCAATGAAGGATTCAATTTCAATCCTTCATTATGGGGAAGCGTGACTATTAAAACACAAGAGCAATGAAATCAATAATGGGAAAATATCATTGGCTGTTGGCAATCGTTGTTGTCTGTGTTTCGTCGTGCGCTGCATTGATGTCGACTTCATCATCTGATACCGATAAAGAAATTGCCGAGTTGATTTCTAAAATGACGATAGTGGAGAAGGTTGGGCAAATGACACAACTCAATCTCGATGTTGTTTGCGTAGGAGAGATATACAAACTCGACGAGCCTCATCGTCTCGACAAGGACAAGTTGCACAAGGCACTCGTGGACTGGCATGTAGGATCGATTCTCAATTGTGGTGGCCACGCCTATCCCCGTGATCAATGGTTGGAGATCATTGGAGAAATTCAAGAAGTGGCTACGAAGGAAACGCGATTGAAAATTCCTGTGCTATATGGTATTGATGCAATACACGGCGCGAACTATGTTTCAGGTTCAACATTGTTTCCTCAGCAACTCGCACAAGCTGCGACATTCAATCCGTCGCTGTCAAAAGCTGCTGCAGAAATAACGGCGTATGAAACAAGAGCGGCAGGCATCCCGTGGAATTTCTCACCTGTTTTAGATGTCGGTCGCAACCCACTGTGGTCGCGCTTTTTTGAAACCTATGGTGAAGATCCTCTGGTGTGTTCTCGGTTTGGCGCCGCCACTATTTCAGGCTATCAAGGCAAGATGACTGATGGCGCTGTTGATCAACAGCACGTAGCGGCTTGCATGAAACATTTCCTTGGATACAGTGCATCGCGAACCGGAAAAGATCGAACACCATCTTATATATCGGAAATTCAACTGCGTGAAATTTATCTTCCTTCTTTCAAAACAGCGATAGAGAAAGGTGCACTCACTGTCATGATTAATAGCGGCGAGATCAACGGAATTCCGGTTCACGCGGACAAAAAAATTCTCACAGATCTTCTTCGTGGTGAATTGAAGTTCGAAGGCGTTGCGGTTACCGATTGGGAAGATGTGATAAAGCTCGTTGCAAATCACCGCGTAGCACCGACGTTGAAGGAAGCAGTGGCGATGTCAGTAGAAGCAGGTATCGACATGTGCATGGTGCCAAATGATTACGACTTTACAAAGTACCTCATCGAATTGGTGAAGGAGGGAAGAATCAAGGAAAGTCGTTTGGATATTTCTGTAGCGCGCATTATGAGATTGAAGAAGCAGCTCGGATTATTTGCAAATAGCAAGATGCCGTTAATTAAAGATTATCCATTGTTCGGATCGCCACAACATAAAGAGGTTGCAAAGCAAACGGCTTTGGAATCCATTACTTTGTTGCAGAACAAGAACAATGTTTTACCACTTAAAGACGGTCAGAAAATATTGGTCACAGGTCCTGCTGCGAATTCAATGACAATGTTGAATGGTGCGTGGACGAGGACCTGGCAAGGTGTTGACACGACATGGGATGATAAAGGAAATTTCACCATTTATCAGGCACTAATAAATGCATTGCCTTCAAACGTTGTCTTTTCACCCGGTTGCGATCTGGAGAAAATGTTGAACCTGGAAGAAACGTTGAAACTTGCATCACAATCTGATGTCATTATCGCATGCATGGGAGAGAAGCCTTCGACTGAAAAACCGGGGGATATTGATGACCTTGAGCTTGCGCGTGAGCAACAGCAATTCGTTTTGGAACTAGCTAAAACGGGTAAGCCTGTGGTGCTTGTTCTCGTAGAAAACAGACCACGAATAGTGCGAGATATTGTTGACGCATGTGCTGCTGTAGTTATGTTGTACGA
This sequence comes from Flavobacteriales bacterium, assembly GCA_043748015.1. GTDB lineage: Bacteria > Bacteroidota > Bacteroidia > Flavobacteriales_D > Sanyastnellaceae > JAIBBG01. Next base: position 1,842 of record JAYTOA010000080.1, on the reverse strand, counting down.
GCCGGGCGATCAAGGTGGTGTAGCATTAAAAGATATGTTGACAGGGAAGGTGAATCCTTCCGGAAAACTGCCTTTCACTTATCCGCGATACAACCACAGCTTGATCTGGTATGACCACAAATACACTGAGACATTAGACCAACAGTTTTCGAATAATGCATTCAATCCGCAATGGGAATTTGGTTTTGGAATGTCTTATTCGGAGTTGAAGTATACATCGCTCAATATTTCTTCGAAGACCATTCACCCAGGCGAAAAAATCACTGTGACAGTTGAAGTCACAAACAACAGCGATCGAGAGGCAAAGGAATCGGTATTGATGTTTGTACGTGATCACTATGCCTCTGTAACGCCTGCTGTGCGCAAGCTCAAGGACTTTACAAAGATTGCTGTCGCTCCACACAGTTCACAAAGGGTTTCATTTTCGATTGATGAATCGATGCTGCAATTTATTGGTCGCGATATGAAACCAATCATTGAAGAAGGTGATTTCGATGTCATGATCGGAACCATGACATCCACCTTTAACTACAAGTTGAAATGAGAAAGCTGATCTCACAAATCATTTTTGTTGTTGCGTGTTTCACGTTGACTACTTGCAAGCAATCAGATCCGAATGACGTGCTTGGACGTAAAGGTGATGTCGTTCATTTTTCTGGAAGATTGTGGGATGTCAAATCGGGTTACAATGGTCCGGGTCCGAATACATTTTCTAAAGAGTATCAAAATGTTTGGGTGGATGAACTTGGATATCTCCACCTGCACATTTCAAAGCACAACGATGGATTGTGGTATTCATCCGAAGTGATTTCACAAGATAATCTCGGGTATGGAACATATGTGTTCACCATTCAAGGCAATCCACTGCAGTTTGCCAGTAACGTAGTACTGGGATTGTTCACCTGGGACAACAACACATTTTACGAGCAAGCGAATAGCGAAGTGGATATAGAAATTTCGAAGTGGGGAGTGGCAGATGATATTCACCCATTGACCAACGCCGTTCAGCCGGTTTTCTTCGGGGATTTCTTTGCAGAGCGCGTACACCAGTCGCTTATAGATTCATCTTATATACAAGGAGTATCCACCCACATGTTCACCTGGACAGATTCACTCATCACATGGCAAAGTTTTCGCGGAGAGAATTACATCAATGCAGTACCATTTTCTACATGGTCGTTTGATCTGAATAATCCTGCAAGAGTGAAAGTGGAAAACGGAAATCAATCATTACCGATCATCATTCCTGCGCCAGGTGCGACGACCAATGCGCGCATCAATTTCTGGACTCTTACGAATGTGGCCTTTGGCCCAAGCAATGGCATGAATCACGAAATGGTAATACGAAAATTCATTTATGAACCTTCATAGGGATGGAAGCCGATTAGCTTCTATCTGTGTTTATGTGTTTTTAGATTAGAAAACAAATCCGATCGTAGGTCGGATTTGTTTTTTTATTATTTGCGAAATGTGTCAGCAATTGTCGGTCATGAAATCACCTCAATGCCATATTGAATTCGTGATGAAATTGTTTACAGGAATTCCAATCAATATCCGACCACTTTGGGAGACATCGTTAATCGTTGATTAATTATTCTTCTGTCGGCGCGGCATAAACAACGGCCATTTCCGAGAGCATTACACCCTTTCTCATGGAGAGTTCATCATATGTGAGGGATTTGCGTGATTTATATGCCTTAACGTCCCAGGCGTATAAATAGATCGGATGAACGTGTTACTTCTCATTGGCCTGTATTTGTTTGTATAAGTTAAGAGTGATGCTTAGGGGATATACATTGCAAATGATTTTGCATCTTAGAATTCTACATTCAATGAATGTTC
>JAYTOA010000079.1:0-11151 GCA_043748015.1 Flavobacteriales bacterium | reverse complement strand
TGCGGTGTCAGGATTTCTACGTATTTTCTCTAAGGCCGATCCCCAACGTTTGATGGTGCTACTTCAAGATTGAACATTCATTGAATGTAGAATTCTAAGGCGCAAAATCATTTGGAATGTATATCCCCTAAGGATCATTCTTAACTTATACAAACAAATACAGGTCAATGCGAAGTAACACGTTAATCCGAATTAATAATTATTGGTGATTAATTATTAATGGTCCTTCAGGTCCATGAATTATTGAACGTTCATGAATATTCTCTAGGTAACTTTTTCAGCGTCGAGCACAAAGGTTTGATGATTTGGAGACTTGATGAAGCGAAAGGCAGTTTGGTAGAATAGCCAACCCAGATGCAATTTTCAACTTTCAATTTTTTGCCACCAAGAGTCGCAAAGAATTTTTTGATTTCTAGATTTGATGATTTCAAGATTTTGTGCGCAGCAAATTACTCCGGATCAAATCCAGCAAATTTCAAATTCTTTGGTCGATTCAATAGAGAGAGTTCGCGAACCAGAAACCAGGAACTTTCTGCCCTGCAAGTCTAAGGAACTTCTTAAAACGGAAGATCATCATCCATCGGTCCGGAAAGCACTTCCGGCGGCATCGGTGGAGGAGAAGATGCGTTTGGAGTAGCAACGCCTACAGCCTCAAGCTTCCATGCTACAAGACTGTTGAAGTATTTGTCCTGCCATTCTCTTCCGCGGATATCGAAATGCACGTTGATTCTGTCGCCAACGCTGTAAGCAGCGATAAGACTGCCTTTTTCTTTCAGCAATTCGAATGAAATATCGTTTGGATATTGTTCCTCAGTCGTGATAACGAATTCACGCTTGGTGAATCCACTTGGGAAAGTTTGTTCGTCCTTAATGACTTTGATGCGTCCTGTTAATTCCATGTATAAAATTTGTTCGGTTGTAATACGCCACAAATTTACTTGAGGCGCACCGTGAAGTCGTACCTTCGTTGAAAATTAAAGCATTTTTCTTAAAAAATACCTCATAGACATTTGGAATTTTCAGAACTCAAACTACATCCGGAACTACTTGAAGGTATTTTTTCGATGAATTTTAAATCCGCCACTCCCATTCAGGCACAGGCGATTCCGCATATTCTCGACGGAAAAGACATAATCGGCATAGCGCAAACGGGAACAGGAAAGACGGCTGCATTCGTGTTGCCGATTCTGAACATGATCATGGATCATGGCCACGATAAATTTACACAAGCCTTGGTAATTGTGCCTACACGTGAACTTGCGTTGCAAATCGATCAGGCTGTAGAAGCATATTCTTATTTCACCGGCACATCTTCTATAGCCATCTATGGCGGAGGAGATGGTCAGGATTTTAGTCAGGAAAAAAATGCCATCGTGAATGGCGTCGACATCATCATTGCCACTCCGGGCAGATTGATTTCTCACCTCAATGTAGGTCACGTCGATTTTTCGAAATTGCGTTTCCTCATCCTTGATGAAGCAGATCGCATGCTCGACATGGGATTTCAACCGGATCTTTTCCGAATCATGCGCGCGTTGAATGATAAGCGTCAGACATTGATGTTTTCAGCAACGATGCCAAATGGTATTGCACAACTCGCACAAACATTTCTAACCGATCCTGTGCAGATCAACATCGCCATCTCCAAGCCTGCAGCGGGCGTGAAGCAAGGCGCATTCATTGTACACGAAGACCAGAAACTCAATCTCATCCTTCACATATTAAAACACGAAGACCGTTCCGATCAAAGCATCATTGTGTTCTGTTCCAGAAAGCAAGCAGTGAGTGCACTCTATCAAAAACTGAAGAGCGCGAAGTTGAACGTTGGACGTATCTCCAGCGATCTCGAGCAAAACGAACGAGAAGAAGTGATGCAACAATTCCGCAACAGAAACATCAACGTGCTTGTTGCAACAGATGTGATCAGTCGCGGTATTGACATTGACGGTATCGATATGGTGATGAATTATGATGTTCCTCGCGATGCAGAAGATTACGTTCACCGTATCGGACGAACAGCGAGAGCGCAGAAGAAGGGAGAAGCGATCACGCTTGTTTCACCAACCGATCAGTCCAGTTTTCAGAAAATCGAAAAGCTGATTGATATGGTAGTAGAGAAATTTCCTGTTCCTGCAGAGATTGGCCCTGCGCCGGAATACAATCCATCAGCGCACAGACAAGGTGGTCGTCCGGGTGGTGGCGGAGGAAATCGCGGTGGCGGCAATCGCAGTGGTGGAAGTCATGGCGGGGGCGGGCCGAAGAAGTTTTTCAAGAAGAATGGAGCTCCCGGGAAATCGTAAAAGTTATATTTTCAAAGCAGATAGTAGTTTTGGCGAAAACATTATTTCGCCAAGAAAAAAAATTGAAGATGACTAAGTCAAAATCAATCTTATCTAAAACGGTTACGCTTTCTTTATTGCTGACGCTTTTTTCCTGCAAAAAAGACTATGTCTGCAGTTGTACTCAGATTGTAACTACCCCTGGATATTCATCCAATGGAACTGACTATCCTCAGCAGGTTGTCATCAACACGACAACCAATACATACAAATCCAAGAAGAAGAACTCAGTGGCCGGCTGCAAGATGGGAGAATATATACGTTCTACACCTTCACCCCACGAAGCTCAAGGACAAGGTCCTACGGTTGAAGTAGTGACTTGCGAGCTTAAGTGATTTAATAATTTCAAGTGAAACGAACATCTCGTGTTCTTTCTGCAACGAAATTAAAAATTTACGCTTTCCAATGAATGGATATGTATCAATGTCAGTTGCTGAGATTGAAATTACCGCTTAATTATTGAACGCCAGCAACGTCATCCACGCTTCACTTACCTGATTTGATTTCAGAAAATCTTTCGCCAGTAAATGCAAGCGCTGTTCGAGTGTCAAAGCATCATTTTCAAACTCAATAAACAAATCCGCGAGGTCAAGAAGCTTGAATTCGTTCACTGATGTTTCGTCGGGAAGTTGTTCGACACCTGCAAGTTTTGCGAGGTCATTACCGCTCAGAAATTTTGAATGAAGAATATCAGATGGTAGTTTATCGAAACCCATTCCCAGATGTCGTGTCGGTTGCGGCAATTCGAAAAGACCTTTGTTGGCGCGTGAATACCAAGACCCTCCCATACGCGCCACTTGATCTATCTTCTGTGGAGAAATTCTTCCTTCTTCGTCCAGAATGTTTTCATGGATATGCATCAACACCAATTCGCAGATGATGAGATTGCCTGCGCCACCACCATCGCCGAGCGAAATGATTTCATTCACTTTGCACTCCATCTGTACCGGCGATTCTTTTACACGAAATGGTTTCACCATCTCAGAAGCCACAGGTGTCAATCCGCTTTTGATGAACTCATTCACGCCATCCGGATATTCAGCACTCGATAAGGACATCTGTTCTACGATGTCCCAGTTGACAATATTGATGACGCACTCGCGCGTTTTCTGTGCGTTTTGAAGCGTGTGTTTTGTTGAGTTGTCTCTGCCCCGTCTCGCCGGAGAAAAAATAAGTACTGGAGGATTCGAAGAGAATACATTGAAGAAACTGAAAGGTGAAAGATTGGGTAAACCGTTTTCATTCACCGTACTTGCAAATGCGATGGGACGCGGCCCAACCGAGCCGAGAAGGTATTGATGCAGTTTTGGTTGAGGTGTGTCTTTTGGGTTGATCGTTAACATTTACTCTATGCGATTTGTTATTTATGTGCGAACGTTATTCTTAAATGTAGAAGAGATTTTGTTGTTGTTCGTTCTTTGTTATTGCGTGGAGGGCGCTTTTCAAATGAGGTTTGCGGCGACAAAATGTTAAGCTCATGCAGACATATCCGAAATGGATTCCATCACTTTCTTTTTGAGTTCTTCTTTGAAATCTGTGATGCGTTGCAAAAGTTTTTCGTCGGATGTTGCTACTATTTGAGCGGCGAGAATGCCGGCGTTTCTTCCGCCGTTAAGAGCGACTGTTGCAACCGGAACACCGGCAGGCATTTGCAAAATGGAGAGGACGCTGTCCCAACCATCGATTGAATTGGAAGATTTTATAGGAACGCCGATAACAGGAAGAGGTGTTAACGACGCTGTCATACCGGGAAGATGTGCAGCACCTCCTGCACCGGCGATGATCACTTTTAGTCCACGCTTCACTGCTGTTTTTGCGTATTCGAACATGCGCTCAGGTGTGCGATGAGCGCTCACCACAGTGATCTCATATTGCACTCCCAGTGACTTTAATACTTCAGCGGCCTCATTCAAAATGTGGAGGTCGCTTTTACTGCCCATGATAATTCCTACCATAATCGTGTTGTAGAGGGGCGAATTTACTGCGCATTTGGAGCAAGACAATTCGGTTATATTTGACCCAAACCATCGTCTATGATTCGCTTTCGTTTGACCTTACTCGGCTTCCTTCAATTTTTTGTATGGGGAGCTTGGCTCATCACCATCGGTACTTATTGCTTCAATGCAAAGGGATGGAGTGGCGCGCAATTCGGAGCTATCTTCTCGACGCTCGCATTGTCGTCGTTATTTATGCCTGCTATCACAGGTATCATAGCTGACAAGTGGATGAACGCAGAAAAACTTTATGGCATCTTACACATTCTCTATGGATGTATTTTGTTTTACGTGCCGCAGGTGAACGATCCCGACACTCTTTACTATGTAATCTTCGCTGCGATGATTTGTTATATGCCAACGATTTCGTTGTCCAATTCTATTTCCTACACCATACTCAAGAACAACAATTACGACGTCATTCGCGTCTTTCCGCCGATAAGAGTGTGGGGAACCATCGGATTCATCGTTGCTATGTGGATCACGAATCTCACTGGAAGTAAAGCCAATGCGAATCAATTTATCATTGCCGCAGTGGCAGCCATTGCTTTAGGAATTTACGCCTTCACGTTACCGAAATGTCCGCCACAAAAATCCATCAACAAAGATTCGTCGTTAATGGAACAGATGGGTTTGAATGCTTTCAAATTGCTAGGCAATTACAGGATGGCGATGTTCTTCACCTTCTCGATGTTTCTTGGTGCAGCACTTCAGCTCACCAATATGTACGGCGATTCTTTCCTCGATGATTTCTCAAAAGTGCCTGAGTATGCGAATTCGTACGTAGTAAAATATTCTACGATCATCATGTCCATCTCACAGATTTCAGAAACGCTTTTCATTCTCACTATACCATTTTTTCTGAAACGATTTGGAATAAAGCAGGTGATGCTGTTCTCGATGTTCGCCTGGGTGCTTCGCTTCGGACTCTTCGCTTATGGCAATCCGACAGATGGATTGTGGATGATTATTTTGTCATGCATCGTTTATGGAATGGCGTTCGACTTCTTCAATATTTCAGGATCGCTTTTTATTGAAACAACAACAGATTCTTCTATCAGATCGAGTGCTCAAGGAATGTTTATGATGATGACGAATGGGGTGGGTGCTTATCTAGGCAGTGTGATTAGCGGGTTTATCATTGACCGCTATTACACTGTTGCCGGTGGCGACAAGAACTGGCATGGCATCTGGCTCACTTTCGCGATTTACGCGTTGATTGTGGCGGTGTTGTTTATGGTTTTCTTTAAGGATGATAAGAAGGAGATTGAGCTAACACATGTGCCGGCGCATTGATTTTTTTTTTCACGCAGATTTTCGCAGATTTGAATTAAGCATTTCTTCAACATTCTAAATTCTGTGAAAATCTGAAATTCGAATCTGCGAAAATCAGCGTGAAAACATTTTAAATCCAACACATCTCTTAGGACATAAAAAGTCACTCCTCCTCTTCAAAATCGAAGTCTTTGTAGTCTTCGATATCGCGGCGATCTTTTTTCGTCGGTCTTCCAAGTCCGCGCTGGCGTTCGTTTTTGAATTGAAGCCGAATAAGTTCCAGCTTTCGCAATTCCTCCGGTGATGTAATATCGGTGACGTGTGTCGAGACCAATTTGGCGCCAACACGTGATCGGGGAAATGAAATGACTTTGTATGCAAAATGAAGCGGTCCTTTTCGCACGCGAACTTCATTGCCGGGTTTAAGTTCTCTGCTGGGCTTGGTCAATTCACCATTCACCCAGACTTTGGCAAGTTTGCATTGAGCCGCAGCCAGAGAGCGTGTTTTGTAAACGCGTATGCACCAAAGAAATTTATCTATACGCATGGTTGATTGCGATGTCTATTTAGAGTATTGAGAATGGTATTTCCCTGTGGTTTTTTTCAAACCAAAAGAATCAAAAATCAATTTGCAGATTGAATTTTTTGCGCAAAGTTTCGAGCGAAGGATTTTTTTGTACCAATGCATCGAAGCGCTGTTTCGCTGTCTGATAATTGGCTTTGATCTCACCTTGTTTCATGATTTCTACTGCGAAGTCGAGTCCGCGAATGTCAAATCTTGCTCGCAGAAAATCTGTGAGTTGCGATCTGTAATCATCGAAATACATTTTTTGTGTAGCACTTGGAAAAGCGACGCGTAGCACGTTTCCAAGCTTGAGTTCGAGCGTTGCCACTTTGAATGCCGACATCACTTGCATGTTGTGCTTTAGATTTTCGTTGGCAAAAGTCATCCATGCGTCTTCAATTTCGGCGGTAGAATATTCTCTTGTTGCAGCCTCTTTTGCTGCAGCTTCCGTTGCAGTTTCTTCAGAAGATTTAGCGACACTTTGCTGCATCGATCTTTTGATGGAAACTGATTCACTCGATTTTAGAATGAGATTTTTCTTACCAAGTGAAGGCGAGGAGGAAACCGGAAGTGGTGATGAAAGTTTTGTCTCTACTTTGGTAACGATCTCAGTAGCAGCAGTTGCGGAGGGTGCGATGTAGATAGGTGCAACAGTTTTCTTGGTCTCACTATTTCGAAAAGGCTTCAGTTTGAAGTTTTTTTTTTCGCCTTCTCTTTGGTTATAGAGAATGCTTGCGAGTTTCATCAATGTCAGTTCCACCAGTAATCGCTGGTGTTTGCTCCCCCGATATTGAATATCGCATTCATTGATGATGGTTAAACCCTGAATCAACATTCTTAAATCTACAGCTTCGGATTGCACTTTGTATTTTTCTGCAATGGCATCGCTCACTTCCATAAGAGCAATAGTTTCTGCATCTTTTCCTACAAGCAGATTGCGGAAATGTCCACCAAGGCCGGTGATGAAATGATGACCATCAAATCCTTTGTTCAATACATCATCAAATAGAACAAGACTAGCAGCTACATCTTCTTTCAAAATAAAATCTGTAAGGCGGAAATAATAGTCATAATCCAACACGTTGAGATTCTGAATAATGGCCTGATAGGTCAAGTCTTTTCCACAAAAAGCGACAACCTGATCGAAGATGGAAAGCGCGTCGCGCATGGCGCCGTCTGCTTTCTGAGCAATTACGAGAAGCGCTTCCGGTTCTGCAGTCACGCCTTCTTCTTTGCATATGTAGGCGAGGTGTTCCGTCATGTCCTTCACCTTGATGCGATTGAAATCGAAAATCTGACAGCGACTTAAAATCGTTGGAAGAATCTTGTGTTTTTCCGTAGTAGCTAAAATGAAAATGGCGTGAGCGGGTGGTTCTTCAAGTGTTTTCAGGAAAGCGTTGAAAGCGTTCGCTGAAAGCATGTGCACCTCATCGATGATATACACTTTGTATTTACCAATCTGAGGAGGAATTCTCACCGTGTCGACGATAGAACGGATTTCATCCACACCATTGTTCGAAGCTGCATCCAGCTCGAAAATGTTGAACTGCAGTTCATCCATGTCATGCCCCAGCATTCCGTTTACAGCCTTTGCAAAAATTCTTGCACACGTAGTTTTACCAACGCCGCGCGGTCCGGTAAAAAGGTAGGCGTGCGCCATCTGATTACCGGCTATGGCATGTTGGAGGGTGGTAGTAATGTGCCGCTGACCAACAACGGATTCCCATGTGTCAGGACGATACTTACGGGCCGATACGATATAATTTTCTGCCATAGGATGCAAATATGCGTGCGGGTAGCGATGGCTGAAAAATTAATTGTCAACAACGGTGCGAAGTCACTGCGATCATTGACTGTTAACTTCAATTGCCTGTTGCAAAAGCATTATGCAATGTCTAACCATAGCCGTATGCACTGTCTTCAATTTGAAGAACCATAGCGTTGAAGTTTTTACAGAAAAGCATGTCTATTTGGAAAATATTGTTCAAATTGCGCTTATATGATAGCTGCGGCGGATAGATGAAAAGAGTTTCATTGTCAAAACCTTAGAGATGAAAATAATATCGCTGTGTTTGTTCGTTTTTTTGCTTGTTATAAGCCTGGGACAGTCGATTCCTACTGAACAATTAATCTCCACAGATCCGAGGCATCCGATAACACATTCTAGGGATTCACTTGAATCCTGGACAGAGATTGATGCCACAACTTTGACCCGAGTGCGCAAATCGGAAGGTTCAAAGTATGATCGCTATTTTCTCAAAGATGAATTGTACAACGGATGGGCGCGGCAAATTTTTCCAAACGAAGATCATCGCTACCGCTATTCATTGTACGAAGATGGATTGCTGATGCGTCAGATAGCCTACTATGCCAGTGAACAACTGGACGCTGATTTCGAAATGAAGCGGGGTATGAATTGCGGCAGTGCGCGCATGTGGCATGCTGACGGAAAACTTTATATCGACACCTTCTGTGATGAGAATGGCAATCAGCATGGCATGCAATGGCGATGGCATGGCAATGGAGAAGTGGCAAGAAAGGCTTTGTATGAAAGTGGAATAATGATCTATGAGTTGTTGTATGACATCAATGGTGTGCAGACTGAAAAACGTGGACGTGTTCCGAAGCAATGAGCGTATTCTAAAAACGAATTATCACTTTATTGAATAATGTAATTTTCAAGTGAATAAAGTCCTAATTTCGAAGTGATAATCAAAAGGAATACAACGGTATTCTTATGATGTCATTACTAAACCCATTTTTACCAATGAAAACCCATTGGTAACCCATCACAATTATTTTTATATCCAATGAAAAAATTAATCCATCGCGCTTTAAGTAGTTGCGCAATGTTGCGCCTCACCCTGACTATAGCATTCGCTTCTACTATGCAAATATTAGGTACAGCGCAAAGAATTGATGCCGGCGGTTATCATAATTTGTATACGTGCGATGACAGCACTATGCAGTCATGGGGAAATAATTCATTGGGTGAGCTGGGTAGCGGCATCACCGGAATAAGCAATGTTCCGATTAACGTAGTCAATCTTAGTGACATAGCTGCTGTAAGTGCCGGTTTGAATTTTTCTGTAGCGTTGAGGAACGATGGAACAGTTTGGACATGGGGAATGAATATAACAGGTCAATTGGGCAATGGTAGTAGCATTGATTACAGTGATATACCGGTGCAAGTGACATCATTGTTCGGCATCACAGCAATATCATGCGGTGCTGAGCATGCGCTTGCTTTAAGAGATGATGGGACTGTGTGGGCGTGGGGATATAACATATATGGATTACTTGGCAATGGAACTCTCGATGGATTCAGTAACGTCCCCATTCAAGTGTCCACGATAAATGACATTGTTGCAATCGCCAGCGGCAACTATCATTCGCTTGCACTGGAAAGCAATGGTAATCTATGGGCCTGGGGGTATAATGGTGGTGGACCACTCGGTTATGATACACCTTCAGGTTACAGCACAGCGCCGCAGCAGGTGACAACATTGTCCGCTGTCACCGGGATAGCTTGTGGCAATGGATTTTCTCTGGTGCTAAAGAACGATGGAACCTTGTGGTCGTTCGGCGCCAACAATGAAGGAGAATTGGGCAATGGTGTTTCTGCAGTTAATAGTCAGAATCCTGTGCAAGTATTAAATCTGACTAATGTAGTTTCTATGACGGCCGGTACATATCATTCACTGGCTGTGAAATCGGATGGAACAGTTTGGGCATGGGGTTTTAATCTTTACGGTCAATTGGGTTCAGGAACAAATTCCGACAGCAACGTGCCTCTACAGGTGGCCGGTTTGTCGGGAGTAACTGCAATCTCAGCCGGATACGCGCATTCTGTTGTCGTTCAAGATGATGCTTCAGTATGGAGTTTTGGATACAATAACTACGGGCAACTCGGAGTTGGCGACTTCGAAAACAGAAACGTTCCGATACAGATTTCAGGACTTTGTGAAGCGGTAATTGCTGTGAGTGAAAAAGTTGCTGAATCACACATTCACATTTTTCCCAATCCATCCAATGGCAAGTTTCAATTGAATATTGATCACGTTTTTTCCAGGGGTAAATACTTACTGGAAATTTTCAATATTGAAGGAAAATGCATTCGCAGTGAAATTGTTTCAAACGCTGTAGTTGATTTTGAAATGAAGAACCTAATTTCCGGAATTTACATGTTGAGGTTATCTCAAAATGGAATGGTGCTAACAGAACGATTGGTCATAGAGTGACGAAAAGTTGTCGCCCGAATCGCGAGGTGAATTTGGTTTGGCGAGCTAAACAAATTTACTTGCGCGCTTGATTCATTATGGAAAAGGTAATTCCTCGCATAGAAAATTTTCATGGTATAACGTGTGTCGGAATGCGCAGGGAAATGTCCCACGCGAATAATTCGACGTTCGCATTGTGGAATATGTTCATGCCTCGTCGCAAAGAGATCAGCGACGTCGTGCATTCAAATCTTTACAGCATTCAGAGATATCCATCACCGAATTTTTTCAATAATTTCTCTCTTGATAAATTGTTTGAGAAGTGGGCAGCGATTGAAGTTTCGGTGGTTACAGAATTGCCTGATGGAATGGAAGCTATTACAATTGAGAAGGGGCTTTATGCCGTTTTTCTTTACAAAGGAATTCCATCCGAAGCAGCTACATTTTTTCAGTACATTTTTTCGGAATGGTTGCCTTCTTCAGGTTATTTATTGGATGATAGACTTCATTTCGAAGTGTTGAACGAGAAGTACAAAATGAATGACTTGAATTCGGAGGAAGAGGTCTGGATTCCAATAAGGCTTTTGTCCTGAAAATAGCGTGATTTATGGTGTTGTCGAAGTGAGTGTTGGTCAGGTTATTTTTCTTTCGGATTAACATGTTACTTCGCATTGGCCTGTATTTGTTTGTATAAGTTAAGAGTGATGCTTAGGGGATATACATTGCAAATGATTTTGCACCTTAGAATTCTACATTCA
>JAYTOA010000078.1:0-9179 GCA_043748015.1 Flavobacteriales bacterium | reverse complement strand
TTGACGGCTTAATGTGAATGTGTCTGTTCTTGTCATCCTATTACTGTTTTAAAAGTTAATTACACTTCTAAAACGGTCAAGCTATATCAGGCACTGACAAGTTCGCCTTTGGACGTGTTTATAATTGAAATCAAGCGCTTGTCAAGGTTCCGAACACTAGTGGTTACAAACCCGCACTATCGGGGAGGCTGGAAATTGAATTTCTCTTTTTTGAGTGACACCCTTCGTTACAAAAATCGTCTCCCTAAAAATCCGGGTCTTCATGAGCGCAACTTTGAATCTCCTCGTGTTAAAATCCTATTCTGCTTAAGTGGAATCTATAAAATAGAGAGTTGGGAGTTCTAACCTATTCCTTCACAAACATTCTTATCACTTCACTTTCGTGGCTCATCGTTAGGCGCATACTGTATATACCCGCAGGGAGTGAGGTTATATCGATAATATTCGATGTCATGTTTTGTGTAAAAATAAGTTTCCCACCAACATCAAGAATGGACACTGATTCGGCAGGCATCGAAGATTTTATTGTGATCACATCTTTCGCGGGGTTGGGCCGAAGTGATACGCTTTGTTCTCCTGTTTCATTAACTGCATTTGCCGCGTCGCCCATAAAACGTACGATGATTCCATCGCCATTGCCGGTGGCATTAGTTCTTGACGAGAGAAGTATTTTTCCATCGGGCTGCACTACAAGACCGATTCCGGATAGGTCGTCGGCACTGATCTCAAGACCTTGGGTCTGTACGTTTCCATTGTTGCCGAATGTTGTCATTAGGTCTCCGTTGACCGCATACCGAGTGAGCATAAATTCCGAATATTCATTGAGGTCGCCAAAGACTGATCCCATAAGATAAGTCCCGTCAGGCATTTCAACTACCTGGTAGCCTAGCGTCGTGTATGGTTCTAATTCGTGGAAACGAATTCCTGCTTCTCCAAATTCATTGTCTAAAGTGCCATCGTCGTTGAAGCGCACAAGCACCATGTCCTGTTCGCCCGTACCGCCATAAGGACTAAAACCTACTGCAAGTATGTCGCCGGTTGAAGTGACAATTACATCTCTTCCGTATCCACCATCGATAGCATATACATAACCGATGCCTCCAAACGATGCATCAGGCAAACCGTTTGCTGTTAATCGTCCCACAACAAACTGATCTCCTGATTCCCTCACCTTGCCTGTAAATACAATCCTGTTTTGCCCATCAACGGCAACAGAAACGATCTCATCTTCGTAATCATCAGGATCAAGAATATAGGCACCACCGGTGCCAAAAGAAGTGTCCACTGAACCATCGCTGTTGAGTTTCATCACGCTTCCTTCCCAGTCATTGTCGCCATTTTGGTATAGCTCTCCTGCAAGGACAATGCTGCCATCCGATTGAAAGTCTAGGCTGTAACTCTTGGTGTATATCGCTGTTGCGTCAGCTACAAATTTCACGATGCCGTTTATGCCAAACGAATTATCCGGTGTTCCGTCGGACAGCAACCGCACAACTAAGTAAGCACTGCCAAATTCAAAGGTTTTTCCACATGCGACAATTTTGCCATCGGGTGCAATGCGTATATCGAATAAATCTGTACTGATATCCTCAGCTAGTGCGCCTATATGCACGACTCCATTACTACCAAATGTATTATCAGCTGAGCCATCTGGCATTGTGCGTAAAACAATGGCCTGGTTGTAATCCGGTTCAGCGTCCATGCCAACCGCAACAATTTTTCCATCCGTCTGGATATCCATTCCGGAAAGTTCTTCATAGGAAATTCCAAGACCGAAAGTTGCGATGCCATTGATGCCAAATGATTCATCCAAAAAATTCTGGGATGTAGCAGGTGTAGGAATAACCAATGTAGAAAAACCGATAGCGATTGAAAAAAGTTTTTTCATCTTCATGGTTTTAAGGTTAACACGGAGTTCAAAGGTAAAGGTACTTCTAATAACTTCAAAATCCCTCACTTCCCAATGGCGCGAGTTTGTAACCCGTGTCATCTATGAGTTTTTTTTGTTGAGGGCATGTCTTCATAATATTCTACTCTATATACCAGAAGGGGTATGTGGCTAAAAGCCTGACTAAGGGGCAGGCACGGGTAGCAAACCCGCGCCATCGGGTATAATGGGCCTGAAGGTAGATGAGCATTAATTGCATTGATCTCAATTTTTATTTTTTCTGAAAATCTCAGCCAATTGCCATATGCAAGATTACAAATCGAATTTATAAGTTAGTGCAATCCTGTAGGAAACAAGTCGTCTCTCGGCATTATTTCCAGTACTGACAACTTTACCTCGCCAAAAGTAAAGCTCTGAACCCGCAATGACACCGAGTCGTTTATTCATATCGTATGCAAATCGAAACCCAAATAGCGGTGCGAGCGACCTGTTTTTTAAAATGTATTGGCTAGTATCGATAACGGTCTGTATTGGCGGGACTTCCGGATACGTTTGAGTTGCTTGTTGTATATTCGTAAAGCGACTAAATGTATCGATTCTTTGATAGGATTTTTCAAAATGAAAATCAATGCCACCTGCGAGAGAGAACTTAAGTTGTCCATTACCAAAGGTAAAACCAAGAGTAGAATTTATATACTTTCCTTTGTACTTTGTTTCACTTTGATAATAATAGACATTCCATTGCTGGCTATCGCTGACACCCGCTTGAACGAAAGATCGTTTAAAATATCCACCCTCCAAACCATAGGTCAGGCCATTCTTGTGTATAATTGAAAATCCGCCAAATAATACGTTGGTGCGCAGCTTGGCCTCAAATTCGGTTGGTTTAAACCAGCAATAACATCCGGGAATCGGCATCGAGCGATAACCTGCCATTACTCGCACTTGCAATTTGGCTTCTTCCTGCTGCGCAAATAATGCGGAGGAATAATGGAAAATCAGAAATAATAGGAGTGTGCGCATTCTAACTAGCGATAATGAATAAATGGCAAATTAACGTTTCCGATTCTAATAGTATAACAACCACCGGCTATGTCAGTTAAATCAATGTTATAAGGGAATCTATCAGTCCTAAAGGTTAACAGTATTACTCCTCGGGCATCAACGATCGATAGCGAAGTATTTAACAAGTTTGTTGACGCGTCAATAATTATTTCATCATTCGCCGGATTCGGATACAGTTGATAATTCAAATTCGAATCAAGCTTATCGACCATTAGTGCTGAAGTTATCGTCGAATGATTGTCGTCAATAGCGCGTTCAAGTTCTTCTGCTTCTTCTAACATCGCTGATTCATCAAATTCACCACCTTTTATAAAAGCCTCGAAAAAATAGAATGGCTGATGATCGCTCGTCCCATCCCTCATCAATGGATAATTCTTGAGATCAAGGGTGTAGATTATTGAACCATTTTCTAATCCTAAACTACTCCACACATCAACCTCATTCACTTTTACAATGGTTTATGGGTGATAATATCTAATCGTAAACTGGTGTAAACCTATATATTCGTGTTTGATGGTAATTGGGTCGTTTTCATATCCGCATCCGGATATCTCATTCAGAAAAACCTCAGATGATAGATCAGGAGGCTCAATTCCACAATTATAAATTGAGTAATTGTTCCATGATCGATTTCGAATGACTCCAACTAATTTGGAGCTTGGTGCTGTGACTTTGCTCAGGTAAACAACTTCAGCATTTTTTGCATGAAAATTATTTAGATCTATTGGATCAGGTTCATATCTGCTTGATGCATATCCTGGATCCCAAATTTCATTTCCCAAATCGATGCCATTGAAAACATGTGAATCAAGGTATGCATTTATTACTCCGAAATAATTCCAATGATTGGTTCTTGAGTATTGACCCCAGTTCATACCACTTGATGCGTGTCCACTAAATGGCGCTATTAGAAGATCAATGACAAATCCTGTATGATCTATGTCCATGCATTCACTCATCGCGCATTCAGGGTATATCACAGGTTTCCACATTGATGTGAATCCATACAGACGGCTGTGATAATTCTCATCATCGCTGCTAGTAGCGGGATTATCCCAACCACAAAGCAGTCCATCTGTTTGACCATTGTTGTATTCATATTCAAGAACCATTTTCTCCCATCGGAAATTTCGATCGGAATAGTTGTTCCAACCTATTACATCAATATATTGGGATTGCCAACTATAATCATAATATTCGGATTGACAGGGGTTGTTTGGTGAATCAACGTAGCTATGAACTGGTGCGGCTCCCGTATAATCTGCACATAGCAAGTGTCGCGTATGTTTAGGTCCTCTTTGATATATCTAGACATTTCATTGTGCCACCATGCAATTTTAGGCCTTGTGGTTTGCGCCATTAAATCGTATAAATTCGGAACGTCGACGTTTTCATCTGACTCAGGTGGAGCTTCATTTCCGTTTCCAATCATCAGTTTTGAAGTAGTGTTTGTTATTGGTAACACTGATGAAGCTTTGTCGCGGATCACCCCAATAAGAGTCAAATTCAAACGGTTGCATTTCCCACGTCCCCATAGATGGAACATTGAGCACAATGCGTACAGAATGATGAGCCACTTGTGTGGATGACCATCTGAATCGAAATCTATAATTCGTAGAATGTTCAAGCCAATTCCACTTGTTGACGTCTTGTAAACTATCAATTTCCGGATGACTGAACTTGGTCATGCGTTCATATTCGCGATAGAAGAAGCCAAAAACGGGTTGATCAATTCCTAAATAGTTGACGATTGCCTTTAAATCAATCTGCTCCGGATCAAACGGATTGAGCGCCGGTGTCATAGGTGGATCGAGTGGAAATTGATCATTGTGTATCCAATTGTCAATGGCTTGTTCTACCGCATCAGGTAATTTCACTCCCCATTCAATTTTTTCATACAACTGTGGAAAATAATTGATGGGTTCAAACCATGCTCCTTCCATGTCGGTGCGTGGTCCCAAGGTGATTTGGAACTGACCGCCGCTATCAGCGGGAACATACGAGAAGCCCGGCTGAATAACTCCCTCTGTGACGGTATAATCGCGCAGGTGGTTGTCATTGAGCGAGACGGGATTGTTCGCGTAATCCATCTCAAAACATCCCGCCGATTTGGCGCCGTTGAATTGCTGGAGTTGTGTGAGATTGGAATTGTCGCATCGCGTGCAGGGAAGCGGCAACTGTGCTTTGGCTTCTAAAACAGATGTTGCTAGCAGTTTTCCGCAGAGTATATTTTTAAACACAGTGACTTCCAACATAGCGCATCTCCTGACCTGTGTCCGTCTCACTTGTAAGCGTCGGCTTCTTTCTTCTTTAAAAAGGAGTATGATCGAAGAAATATTCATTCGGTGCTGACAGATGTTCTCCTTTTCAGAAAAAAGTAGTCACTCGACAAACTGATCTCCAATCGCAGATAATTGGCTGTGCGTGGACTGTAGAACAAAAAGAAAGGTTCCTTTTCGTAGACAAGTTTGGCCTCCAGCCATTTTTTGATGGGATACCCCACTCCAATGTTCCACCCATCCCAATGGGTCTTCATGTTGAGCGACGGAATAATTTCATAACCAAAATCCCGAATGGATTTGGTTGTGATTGTATAGCGATGCTGCAAAGAACCAATGGTGAACTGCAGTGGAATTTTTTGATACGGAATAAATCCCAACTGCCAATCCCAGGTGTTGATGTGATAATACTGCACGACACCGGAATAGCCGTTCATGCCATGTCCGGCTATACCTCCCTGAATGTACATCCATTTCAGAGGAGTGATGCGCAATGCCGCACCACCACCGAATCCATATTGGGTGTGATAGGTCGGCTGCTCCGTCGTGTATAACGCTGATCCTCTGGCGAGCACTGACAAATATTGCGGATGAGTATTCTTCGGTAAGCTCATTAGTATGAATAGGGCAATGAGACTTAGTACTCTATGGAAGCGATTATCACTCATGCTAAAAAGATATTTTTTTTGATTTCATCATCTTGATGTATAATCAATGGGGTGGATCATGACGTTCGATGAAGAGATGACGATATTTGGGATGTTGACAATCCAATTCGGTATATCCGTCGAACCATGGGAAGTTATGAACCTGCACTGTATCTCCTCGGAAATAACTTCTACAAATAGTGATTCCGCCATTCAACTCATAACAAAACGGGTCATTGTGATAGCAAGATGAGCTCTTGTCCCAGTATACATCCTTTATTAACGTCTCAAGTAGAAGGGAATTTCCCTTATAGAATCGGGCATATCTTGCGTTATCATAGAAATAGACAACTTTGTAAGCATCTTCCTGAGTTTCCGGTCTCAAATAGCTTTCGTTGCCTGTGATTGGGTCTGTAATTATTGTCTCAACCCATGTGTGTTGAGTAGAATAGAACGTTTCCTTCTCTAAAATCTTATGTGAACATGAGCATGCCAAAAAGGGCCCAATGACAAACAAAACAAAACCTTTAAATTTCATGTTTTTATAACTCTATATGTAAATGTCGTATTGGTGAATTGCACTTTCAAAAGATAAATTCCTGCCGGAAGATTTTCCAAATTATATGTGTTTTGTCCGTCATTGGATAAGTCAATTCTTTCACTCAAGCTATTGTAAAGCAGAATTGAAATGGTCCTTTCCGTGCATCTAAGCTGAAAAGTTGATGAAAAGGGATTTGGAAAAACATCACATGAATGGGATTCAGATTGAACCAACGGCACAATCTGGAGTGCTTCGTTGGCGGCAGATATTAATTCGCTTGTTTCTTTGGCTGTATTTTCCGGGTATTCGTCATCATTCATGGGCATGTGAAAAATGCAATTGCCATCTCTTACTGCTTTGAACAAAACATAAGGCCGTTGTAGTGTGAGAACCGGAAACTCATTGAGAACCAATTTGTTACTAAGTAAACCCGTGCTTTCCGAAGCGGTGTGGATGACCGCAAGTGTATGTGGATCGTAATAGGTAATGTTGAAATGATTGCAATTACCCATGTTCGTCAACTTCGGAGCGTCAGGATAGATAAATGGAAGGGTTACAAAAGAGGCACATGATTGACCATTTGCGTTCACGTATTCGCTGTGTAATTGAATATAATCATTCGTTTCACCAGAGTCCCATGTATTGTCGGGCTGAAGTGTCGATACAGGATTCCAGGTTCGATTCATCAATATGCCAACAGCGACTTCCTGATTTTGGGTGATTCGATGCATATAAACTGCTTCTGACCAATGCGCCACGTTTGGACCGTGTTGACCACTATTGGCTTCTGCATATCCGGGTCTCCAAACATTTTCTGTTGTTAGGTCAGTGTAGCTGAATACTTCGTTATTGAAAAATTGCCTCACTTTAGAGAAAATATTCCACCGTGGATCTGACCACTCGCGGCCCCAATCCATACCCGAACTTGCAAAACCAGCGAATCCATTGGCCCAGATATTTCGCTCGAAAAAAGTATTGTCCATATCCATAAACAGGTATCCACCGGTTTCAGCATGCACAGCGGGCTTATTGACCAAAGCATAGGGCACATTGACCAAATCCGGGAATGTTGAGAGATGTCCACACTTCATACTATTCCATTCGAATTGTTGATTGGTAGGATCAGCCATGTACTGAAATGCTGTCAATTCCTGATGATAAGAAGAGAAGGCAATCACATCGATAGCAGGATCTGACCACGTTCTGTCAAAATTTTCATCATTGCAAGCGGTTGAGGCCTCCTCATATGAAAATGAACTTCCATTGGTATTATAGCTTGACCACATGGGCTGACCGGCATAGTTCGCCGCAATCAAATGACGGCGATGTTGCAAACTATTCTTGATGTAGTTAGCCATTTCAATTTGCCAATCGCCAATGTCCCTTCGTACTGTCGCAGTATTCTCGTACGATAATTGCTCCCCTAGTTGGCTAGCTATATACTCGGCATTTTCACGGTTACCAACATTATTAATTTCGCTGATGAGTTCAATTTGAAAAATGTTTGGTGAATATCCATAACGTGCAATGAAATACCTCAATTTTTTCTTGTAATATTTTTTTGCATTTTCGGAAGCAAAAAACGACGCAGGTTCAAGTGTACATCCTGTCAAGTCGGATTGGGTATAATAACAAAAGCCGGAATGGATTTGATCTGCGGTGGGGTCTTGGGTATCCAATGTAGACCAATCCCATCTCTTGCGATCACTATGTTCAAATGTCCCATGTAACTGCATATTGAATTCTATTCTTAGTTTTAGTTCATGGGCCTTTTCAATGAGGTTATCCAATTCCCAATTCATAAAACTACGGTCGTAGTAGTTATTTAGTTTTTCGAACTCAAATTCATAACTTATCGCATTTATCATTGTGCGAAAACTATTGCCCCCAGCTTGCGCAAGTAATTCCATATACTTGAGTTGTTTCATATACGCGGCCATATGCTCCGTTCCAAGTTCAATCGTTGATCGCTCACCACGCCAAAAGGCTCCTCGCCAATCATTCGGTGGACCTTCATTTGATGGAAAACTGTCTAACCCACAACAAGGATCTTCATCACCGAGCGGATAGCATTCGCTACATATTTGAGTGTCACCATTTGCGAAATCTCGATTGACTAGAAATTCCTTTATGCAGCCACACTGTTGCGGAAATAAATTTTGTCCTACCGGAAAGTACACATTGCCATCAGCTGTTGCGAAATATTTCCCATTTGGTGTAGTCGTAATAAAACTTTTACTGGGATGTCCCCAATATGAATCAAACTCAAATGGTTCCAATTCCCAATATCCCATATTGGGCACATTTACTATAAGCCTGACTGAATGGTGTGCAATGACATTAGATGACCAACGAAACCGAAATCTGAATGGCGTATTAATTTCTTTACGATACCAATTATCAGGATCATCCATATCTGGTAAATTGTCAGGATTGTGATCGTCATAAATCCATTCAAATGAACGGTAAAAAAATCCAAAAACCGGTTGCGATGTGTATACGCCGTTGTCATAGTACTCAACGATGGCCTTCACGTCAATTTGTTCCGGATCGAATGGATTGATTGCCGGCTGTAGGTTTGTTCCATTATGATCATTACTGATCCAATTGTCTATGGCTTGTTCAACTGCATCCGGTAATTTCACGCCCCATTCAATCTTTTCATACAACTGTGGAAAATAATTGATGGGTTCAAACCATGCTCCTTGCATTTCAGAATTTGTTCCAAGAGTGATGTTTAAACCTGCGGTAGGACTCGT
>JAYTOA010000077.1:0-10916 GCA_043748015.1 Flavobacteriales bacterium | reverse complement strand
CGACAAAATTCAAAATTTCAAAATTTGTCGCAGCTCAGCAAAAAATGATGCTGCGACAAAATCCTGCGACAAAAATTTTGTCGCAGGATTTTGTCGCATTGTTCATTTTCAGCAACATATAAGTTTTTACCATCATTGGCGTCCCCTTTACATGCCTCTGTAAAATGATTGAAGACCTATATTGTTTTAGGTTTTCTCTCCAATCTTTCAAGGTGCCAAGACAAAACAATCGGATCAATCCATTTTATCTGAGCATGGAAATTTCAACACGTGTCACTTTAATGGTGTCGTTTTGTAAAGTGACACCATTAAAGTGACACGTATTTATTTTTTCATCCTCTCAAGTCGGCAGTTTGAAAATATCCATGGAGTTGATTGGCTGCCTTATTCGCTGCTGCCCTCGGTAATGGTGTTTTGCACTGAAAAACAACAAAGCCCCACTTGCGTGAGGCTTCGTTTTCTTCAGATTATGAAACCAAAAATCTAAGCTAATGCAGGCTTTCCTTCCTGCACGGTCTTTAGGTCTTTTCCATAAACGGTTCCATGGTATTCTTCGTTGTACGCCAATGCAAGATTGAGCACGTAGAATACGTTGAGCAGACATACAAGTATGTAGTCAACTAAAGTGTATTTCCCGAAACTCTGCGCCAATTCAACGCAAAGACGGAAGAAGAAGTAAATGTTATAGAATGGAACCAGAAAAAATGCAATGTGCGATGCAGGTCTTCCAACCATGCGCAACACAATAATCACATTCCATCCGGGTACGAAGGCCGCCAACCAAGGTTGATTGGCCTTTGCAAATAATTTGGCGGCTCCTACCGCGCCAATAATGGTGAGAAATAATCCGAGGGCGAGATACCCTGCATAATCGTCCAGCAATAGCTGGAATAAGCTAGCATTTTTCATAAGAATGAATTTTTGGTTTCCTACGTTTTAGTTTTTACAATCCACAAGTTAGACGCTACAAATTTCACTTGGTTGCCCCATCACTTGTTGAAAATCATAGCTTTCCACGTGCTTGCTGACATAAATCAAACTAATTATCCCTGTTCTGACGCAGGTCCAAGAAAGTACTACTGTTTGATGAAAGGTCCAAGAACGACAGTATTGCTCTCATTGATCTGCCGATCGACAAGTTTTACCTCAAAACGAATGGTATCGTATGCGCTTTCCAAATACCAGGTGTTCAATTCTACTTTAATCTCTCCCTGCTGTGCATTGTTCTGGCCGGTTGGTTTCACCCACTGAACTCTGTTGTAGAAAGGAACTGAAGCATTGTTGCATGGATCGATGAAGATATGCGTCCAAACACCATCTTGAAGCTCATAATACTCGGCATAGAGATTATAGAAACGCACGCAATTGGCAAAAACTCCACTCGTGTCATCCTCTTCCAATCCAAAATTGCCGTCGCCATCTGTAAAATTCAGTATCATAGTGGCGCTGTTCGTCCCAATCTTAAAGTCATAAGAAGTGATCTGTGGCTGGTCCGGTAACTCGTTTTTTCTCAGACAGGAACTGAGAATCACAACTAACAAGACGATATACCCATTTCTTTTCATTCTGTTCAAAGCTAAATATTTAATTTGCTCCTGTCAAATTCCTATGAAAATTTCTGAACTCCTCTCCAGCATTCTGCAAATACAAGCTCCCTCAAAATTTGAAGCGCTTGCGCTGGAAATTTTCCATCATCAGGCGCAATCCAATTTGCTCTATAAAAACTACATCGATGCGCTAAAGATTGCACCATCAGAAATAAAAACTATCGCGAAAATTCCATTTCTACCGATCGAATTTTTCAAATCACACGAAGTAAAAACTGGAGATTTCAATGCTGAAGTGATCTTTACAAGCAGCGCCACAACTGGCCTTGTTCAGAGTCAACATCATGTAAAAACACTTTCGCAATACGCCGCCACTTTCCTTCGATGCTTTCAATCTTTTTATGGTGAACCGAAAGAATTCTGTATCCTCGGATTGCTTCCCTCCTATCTTGAACGAACTGGTTCTTCATTGATTTACATGGTGGAAAATCTCGTTGAGCATTCAGACAATCCGAATTCAGGATTTTTCCTCTATGACCATAAAAAACTTGCGGAAACCCTGACCCAACTAGAAGAAAAAGGGCAACGCACTTTGCTGATTGGCGTCACATTCGCTCTTATCGATTTTGCAGAAAAATTTCCGATGAAACTTTCTCATACGATCATCATGGAAACCGGCGGTATGAAAGGTCGCGGTGAAGAGCTGACGCGTGAAGAGGTTGCGAAAAAACTGATGTCTGCTTTTGGTGTGGATGCCATTCACAGCGAATACGGGATGACGGAACTGATGTCACAAGCTTATTCTGCAGCAAATGGAAGATTTCGTTGTCCACCGTGGATGAAGGTGATGGTGCGCGATGCTTCTGATCCTTTGTCTACAACGCATTCCGGAGCGGGTGTACTCAATATCATCGATCTGGCCAATTTGGATTCATGTGCCTTCATTGCCACTCAGGATCTTGGAAAGGTATATGACGACGGAAGTTTTGAAGTGACCGGACGCGTGGACAGATCAGATATTCGCGGCTGCAATCTGCTCGTTTATTGAGGAAATGTGAACGAAAGCAAAATGTTCAACTTTTTTTTCTACGAAAAGCAACTAAGCAATGCGGTCGTAGTCTTAGTACCGACCACTTGAATAAAGACATTGGTCATGTGACTGTCTCTTCGGTCAGTTATATGGTCAAGATTTCATGATTTCCTAAACAAATAAAGCGGGCTTAAACGACCCGCTTTATTTATTCAATCAAGTTTCATTTGGTTTTCAGAAGGAAATAATTCTTTTTCCCTCGTTGCAACAAGATAAGATTTCCGCTCAATATGTCCGAATTGGTCAATGTTCTGGCAGCGTCTGCTTTCACTTTATTGATGCTGATGCTTCCTTCCTGAAGCGCTCGCTTCGCTTCGCCATTCGAACCAACAAATCCACTTTTCACCATCACTTCTGAAATGGTCATTCCCGATTCAATATCACTTTTGGCGAGAACGCCTTGAGGCACCCCTTCAAAAATATCCAGTAGTGTTTTCTCGTCGAGTTTTCTCAAATCATCATCTGTCGATTTTCCGAAAAGTATTTCCGATGCTGAAACTGCCAAATGAAAATCGGCTTCAGAATGCACGCGCGTAGTGATGTCTTTGGCGAGTTCTTTTTGTAAAATTCTCTTCGATGGATCTAAAGCATGTTCTGCCTCGAGCGCAAGGATTTCATCTTGTGGTTTGAGTGTGAAAATGCGGATGTAATTCGCGACATCGGCATCACTTGCATTCAACCAAAACTGGTAAAATTTATAAGGTGAAGTACGTTGCGGATCCAACCACAAGTTGCCACCCTCTGTTTTGCCGAACTTCGTTCCGTCGGCCTTTTTGATCAGTGGTGTTGTCAACGCAAATGCTTGTCCGCCGGCTTTCCTTCGTATCAACTCTGTGCCGGTGACGATATTTCCCCATTGATCACTGCCGCCCATTTGCAGCATGACGCCATGGTTTTTCCATAGATGATAAAAATCAAAACCTTGCACCAATTGATAACTGAATTCCGTGAATGACATGCCGCTTTCCAACCTGCTCTTTACGGAATCTTTCGCCATCATATAATTCACGCTGATGTGCTTGCCGACATCACGAATGAACTCAAGAAAGCCCATTCCTTTGAACCATTCGTAGTTATTGACGATCTCAGCAGAAGATGCTCCGCAATCAAAATTCAGAAATTTTTCCAATTGCTTTTTCTGGCAATCCTGATTGTATTTCAATTCTTCTTCACCCAATAAATTTCTCTCTGCAGATTTGCCGCTTGGATCGCCCACCATACCTGTGGCGCCGCCCACAAGGGCAATCGGCTTGTGTCCGCAATGTTGAAAGTGCAACAAAGTCATCACTTGAACCATGTTTCCCACGCCAAGCGAACTCGCTGTTGGATCAAAGCCGATATAACCTTTCATCATGCCTTTCGACAATTCTTCTTCCGTTCCCGGCATCACATCATGAAGCATTCCGCGCCACTTCAGCTCATTTATAAAATTCATACTACTCATAGTTGGGGTAAAATTAAGGCTACAACGCGGGTAGCAATTCCTCGAGTTTGATACCTCGCGATCCCTTCACTAAAATCGTAAAGCCTTCGAGGTTTTGCTTGGACAAATATTCCAGCGCTTCTTTGTTTTCATTGAATGCAGGAAAATTATTCTCTGCTGAAACTGCTTTAAAAATAGGGCCTACAGTAATGCCATTCAATCCGAGGCTTGCTGCAATATGTAACATATTCTTGTGCTCTTCCGGCCCTGATTCGCCAAGTTCTCTCATGTCGCCCATCACAAAATATTTCTTTTCACTTTGTTGATTGGCCAAACTTTTTAGCGCGAACTCAAGGCTGGAAGGATTCGCATTGTATGCGTCCATGATGAGCAAATTCCTTTCGGTCTTCAATAATTGCGAGCGGTTGTTGTCCGGTGTGTACTCGCAAATTGCTTCGTGTATTTCTCGAATCGGCACTTGAAAAAATTGACCAACTACTATGGCAGAAGCAATATTGTAAAGATTGTATGCACCTGCAAGTTGCGTGGAGAATTCTCCGCTAAAAGTCTTATCGGCATATTGATAATTCACCACCGGACTTTCCGAAACCAGCTCCAGATGCATTCCTCCGCTATTGAATCCATAAGGAATGAAATCCATTCCTTGAGAAGCCATCTTCAACTTCTCCAACTCGACATTGACAAATAATTTTCCTTTGTGTGAATGAACATAGTCGTACAATTCCTTCTTGCCTTTTACAACGCCTTCTTCACCACCGAAGCCTTCCAGGTGCGCTTTTCCCATATTGGTTATCATTCCAAAATCCGGTGCAGCATACGCACAGTAACTTTTTATTTCTCCTTGATGATTGGCGCCCATTTCGATGATGGCTATTTCACAATCATCAGGAATGGATAATAATGTGAGTGGTACACCGATGTGGTTATTGAGATTGCCGATTGTTGCTGATACCCTGAATTTCTTTAGTAAGACATTGCGTAAAAGTTCTTTCGTAGTTGTTTTTCCATTGCTTCCCGTGATCGCAAGAAATGGAATTTTCAGTGTTTGTCTGTAGCGACCGGAAAGATTTTGAAGTGAAGTGAGGACGTCATCTACTAGAATAATTCGCTCGTCATCCGAAGAAATTTCTTCATCCACTACCACCATAGAAGCACCTTGTTCCAATGCCATCAATGCAAAAGAATTTCCATTGAAATTTTCTCCTTTCAATGCAAAAAAAATACAGTCTTTGGTGATCTTCCGTGTGTCAGTAGACACAGCTCGCACCTTTAAAAACTGATCAAAAATCCGACTCTCCATGCACCAAAAGTAGGAGAGGATAGCATAAATGAGCGCTAGCTTTTGAGCGAGTTATCGGGTGTTGAGTTGTTGAGT
Organism: Flavobacteriales bacterium; assembly: GCA_043748015.1. Lineage (GTDB taxonomy): Bacteria > Bacteroidota > Bacteroidia > Flavobacteriales_D > Sanyastnellaceae > JAIBBG01. The sequence goes on along the minus strand of JAYTOA010000077.1, from coordinate 5,460 downwards.
AATTAGGTTATTGGGTTATTGCGCCCTGATGTATAAACAGCGCTTGTAATTTGTCAAGGCAAGGACCATGATCCTTCAGAAATGGATCAGCTCGCAATAATTAAAGACACGTTACATCAACCCAATACCAATATCCGAATACCTAATAAAAAAAAGAGGCTGTCCATAAATGGCAGCCTCTTCAATTTGTTCTACGAACAACATTTTATTCTTTACCACCGATACCGGTTGGACTACCCAACCTGTCCATGGCGCAACGGAATCCGAGTGTCGACATTGAGCGACGTTCGTCGAGGAACCTTCTTGTTCCAGGGATGGTGAAGTATGCACGATCTCTCCAGTTTCCACCTTTGTAAACGCGCGCTCTATCATTGATGAGCGTGGTTACACCCCACTCATACATTCTGTTTTTGTCCACTTCCTTATCGGCATCACTGTAGTAAATACTGCTATTGAAATCACCGTCTTTGTAATCGATGTAATCAGACTTGCGATAATTTCTGCGGTCAATATTCTCTTCAACACTCACATTGCGTGAGCGCACTTCACCTGGTGAATTCGCAATATAATCGGTAACACCATCACGCAAATCCGGAGCTATTGGATCTTCTGAATCTGTGATCAGATCCATCAATTCCTGCATCATGTCTTGCGCCTCATCATCTTTTCTTTCTTTTTGTTTTTCAGCAGCAGCAGCAACTTTCTGATCACACTGATCTAACAAAGTGAGTGCAGTGGCAGTGAGAGAAGGCCCAGCCTGTTCTTTGTATCGGTTAAGGAAATAAGTCACGCCTTCGATATCATAAATATTCTTGTCATATTTATCAGCGAATGATCCATCGCTGTTGAGTACTCTTGTTTTGTAGACGTTACCTCTGAAAGGTCTGAAATCACTTTTATCTTCCGGAGAAAGTGGACGATACACATCGAGCACCCACTCAGAAACGTTTCCTGACATGTTATACAAACCGTAGTCGTTTGGAGGATATGCATAAACGGGAGCAGTAATCTCAGCGGCATCATTCAAATATCCGGCAACACCCATGTAGTCACCCGCGCCACGCACGAAATTCGCACGGATAGTTCCGAAGAATCTTCCGCCATTGTCGTCATTACGAACATAGTGACCATTCCATGGATAAGTACGACGATCTGTGATCAATTCCTGGAAAGAGTTTCCAATGAGACCAAGAGCGGCATATTCCCACTCAGCTTCAGTAGGCAGTCGGTAACGAGGCAGCAAAATTCCATCGGCCATGGTAACGTTACGCGTACCGGTACCCTTTGGATTGTAATCTTTCAAACCACCGGCAGAAGCATCTCCAGCATATTGTCCTGCCAAATAAGTATCCGTTGTGAAGTGTTCTTCATCTGCCTGGCCGGCTGGATTGTGCTGCAACAAACCTTCACGAATAAGAATGATCTCATTCACGCGGTCAGTTCTCCACACACAATAATCACTTGCCTGCAACCAGCTAACTCCGACAACCGGATAATCTCGGTATGCCGGGTGACGCAGATAATAATCTACCAATGGCTCATTGTATTCTGTCAACTCGCGCCAGATATTGGTATCAGGCAAAGAGCGGTTGATCAACTCAGGATAAGTGTCTCCGTATACAAGTCTCAACCAAGAGAGGTAATCTCTCCAATACTGATTGGTAACTTCGGTTTCGTCCATGTAGAATGAAGAGACGGTTACTCTACGCGGAATATTATCCCATGAGTAAGTAACATCATCTTCAACGCGGCCCATGGTGAAAGTACCACCTTCCACAAGCACAAGGCCCGGTCCGGTTTCCTGTTCAACGTAGGTTTGACGCTCGTAGCCGCCATTTTCTGCCTCGTTGTATGACCAGCCCGTGGCTCCAGATCGCTGCTTATCGCAGGATGTAAACACGGCAATAGCCGCAAATGCGACTATACCAAAACTGATTTTTGAAACGTAATTCATGATTTCCCTTTTTAGATTTATCGTCCGAAAAACACAATGTTAAACTAGAAAGAAGGACAAGCTATTGTGCGGAACTTCTTTTTTTTCTGTCGGCATTCGAAATTGATGCCGAGTGAAACTTCATGCGAGCCTCCTGTGGAAGGCGTCAACTCTGAAATAGTCACATCATAACTGTATCCGAATCTCACTACTTCAGTCTGAATTCCAATTGTCGCGATAAACGAGTCGCGATAAGTCTGACCAAATAGCAATCCACGGAACCACACTCCTGCCACAAGCGGTCCTTTACTTACGTAAAGTCCCATATTAAGTTGTTGAAATTCTCCTTGACGACGATAAAGCACGTTAGGAGAAAGTTTTGCATCGGCATCTCTGCTTTTCTTTTCAATTGGAATAACTGCACCAAGGTGGGCAGTGTATTTCATTGGCAATCTACTAGTTCCAACGATGAGCGATTCATTTGGCTCGTTGAGGTGATGAACAGCCAATCCGCCGTAAATCTTATCGCTGAAACCGAGAATACCTGCAGAAAAATCAACAGCTTTCACACTTCCACCACGCTGAACATCATTCGTACTGTAGATGAATCCCTTTCTTGGATCAATCATATCGCCGAATGTGAGTTTGCTCCAGTCGAGCGACTTTTGCAAATACGTGGCCTGGAGGCCGGCCTTCAATGAAAATTTACGGGTAATGGCTTGCTGGTATGAATAGATTCCACTAAAAGTGGTCGTGTTCAATGTTCCCTGCGCTGCTCTGTCATTGAGGACAATTAAACCCAAACCTCCCTGAATTGTTGGGACGTGTTGGTCGTAACTTGCACTCGTGGTTACAAAAGTTCCACTGAGTGAAGGCCACTGATTGCGGTAATTCATTACTAAACGCGGACATCTCGCTGTACCTGCAAATGCGGGATTCAGGTAAAGAGGATTTGCGTAGAATTGAGTGAATTCCGGATCTTGGGCCTTAAGGTCACCGGTGAAAGAGAGCAGTGTAAGAAGAGCAATTAGACAGTTTAAGCTTTTTCTCATCTGAAACGATTTTCTTTTATAGGGTAAAAAAAGAATTAGCAATAGTACACAACTTTGCACCATATTAATTCGGGTTTGTTGCAATAATCAGACTCACCTGCTGTTAATGCCGTTGCGTCACCTTCAAAATTTTCTAATGACACCTAGACTAAAACTACTGATAATCTGCGTTTTGCTTGCCTTTTTACCTGTTACAGGCAAAGCTACTGAAACTGTAGTCATCAGCAAAAAGTTACAATGGAACGATTTAAATCCTGAGATTCCAAAGTCGGGTATATCAGCTGATTTCATTGACGCGTATAGAGATGCGGCGCATGGCGACCTTCCAATGTTTGTCCACAAACAGCCGTTGAAAGAATTTTCAGCGATTGCGGCCATAAACTGGGGTTCACAGGAAGAAATCAGCTTGAATTCGCAGTTCGTGCGTCCCGAAGATCTGGTATTGGTTGGCAGCGACTGGGAGGTGAACTCCAAAATTACCGATGGTCACGGAATGCCTTTTCTCATTATTACCATTCTTCCCATTCGCAGTCAGTTCTCAGGGAGTATTGCAAGACTTCTCTCCATCAATTTGGAAATACAACTCGTGACGGCACCACGCGCCAATCTGCGATCTCTCACATTCGCAGATCAATCCGCGTTGTCAGAAGGAACCTGGTACAAAATCGCAACAGCGAAGGACGGTATTTATAAAATAGATAAGAATGTACTCGCTCAACTGGGCATTCAAATCAGTGCACTTAACCCATCCGCCATCAATATCTACGGCAACGGCGGTCAGCTTTTGCCCGAACTCAACAGCATAGAGCGTTTTGACGACCTTCAAAAATGTGCGATTCATATTGAAGGCGAGTCAGATGGTGTATTCAATGACAGCGATTACATTCTTTTCTACGCCAAGGGTCCGGACACGTGGAATAAAGAATACGACACGACCAATGGACGTTCAAGGTGGGCACATCGCAAACATTTCTATTCTGATTCATCCTATTATTTCATTAGAACCGATGATGTTGAACCATTGCGTGTGCTCGATCTCAATTCTTCAACACAAACGGAAACGCATACCGTGAACAAATTTCAGGATTATACTTATCTGGAAAACGACTTATACAACCTTGCAAAATCAGGTCGGCAATTTTTTGGAGATGAATTCTACCTGAATAACACTGCCACTTTCAATTTGCAGATGCCCAATCTTCTCAATGAATATCCGGCACTTTTTGAAACCAGGATTGCGGTGAGATCGTTGGGAGGAGCGAGCAATTTTTCAATCAATGCAGGAGGAGTTAGCATGACTACAAATCCAGTAACATCTTTCGAAGGAGCATTGGCGGCCATTGCCGGCACTCAAACCGTAAAGGCAAACTTTAATCCTTCAGGCTCTGCGGTGCCAATTACATACACTTTCAACAAATACAGCAACACAGCAGAAGTGCGTGGTTACATTGACTACATGAGATTGAATGCCACCAGAGCATTGACAATGTCGGGCACTCAAATGAAATTCCGTGATTCCACGTCTGTTGGAAGTGGAATGATTGGCAAGTTCCAACTTTCTTCGGCTACCAACCAGCAGGTGATCTGGGATATCACAGATTATACAAGGCCAATGAAGGTGCAAATTGAAACTGTTGGAAATGTTGCTGAATGGAAAATAGCAACCGACGTTGTGCATGAATTCATCGCATTTGGTAATTCCGGATTGTTGCTTCCAACAGCATTAGGTTCAGTTGCGAATCAAAATCTCCATGCATTGTCAAATGTTGATCTAGTAATAGTGACAGCTCCAATTTTCAGAAGTGCCGCAGAAGCCATTGCGGAAATTCATGCGGCCGAGGGTCAAACTGTTGTTGTAACTACACTCATGGAAATTTTCAATGAGTTCTCCAGTGGCAATCCTGATGTGACCGCAGTTCGTATGTTAATGAAAATGCTCTACGATCGTGCAGGAACAGATGAATCAAAAATGCCGCAAAACCTGCTGCTATTTGGTGATGGAGATTACAGTCGAAACAAAGGAACTGCCGCTTTTAATGGAGCCAACGTTTTGATCTTCGAGTCGGACGAATCACTGAGTCCGTCTATAACCTATGTGAGTGACGATTATTTTGTATTGCTGAGTGATAATGACGACGCCAGTTATTTGAATGCATTGGATGCAGGTGTAGGAAGAATACCAGCCACGGACATCAGTGAAGCGAATGGATACCTTGATAAACTTCGCGCTTACATTGCTGAAAATACCACCTCCGATGGCGGAGCATCATGCATTGGTGACGAAACGCAATCGCCTTTCGGTGCATGGCGAAATATTCTCACATTTGTTGCAGATGATCAAGACGGAAGCGGAAGTGCAGTAGAGACCGTTCACCTGAACGACGCAGATCAACTTTCTGCAATCATGACAGTGGAGCATCCTGAATATGACATTGTAAAAATTTATTTAGATGCATACAAGCAGGAATCTACTCC
>JAYTOA010000076.1:0-12073 GCA_043748015.1 Flavobacteriales bacterium | reverse complement strand
CCTGGGGCTGGAGAAGGTCCCAAGGGTTCGGCTGTTCGCCGATTAAAGTGGCACGCGAGCTGGGTTCAGAACGTCGTGAGACAGTTCGGTCCCTATCTGTTGTGGGCGTTTGAAGCTTGAGAGGACCTTTCTCTAGTACGAGAGGACCGGGAAGGACATACCTCTGGTGTATCTGTTGTGACGCCAGTTGCAGTGCAGAGTAGCTAAGTATGGATGAGATAAGCGCTGAAAGCATCTAAGCGCGAAACTCGCCTCAAGATGAGGCTTCATTGAGAGTCGTCAAAGACTACGACGTTGATAGGCTACAGGTGTAAAGGCAGCAATGTCAAAGCCAAGTAGTACTAATTACTCGAAAGCTTATAATTACAATACTCTATCAATATATCTCTTTTTTTGGTGATTATTGCGTTGGGGTCCACCTCTTCCCATTCCGAACAGAGAAGTTAAGCCCAACAGCGCAGATGGTACTACAGTAACATGTGGGAGAGTATGTCGTTGCCAATTTTCGAAAGCCCCAAGCAGTTTTGCTTGGGGCTTTTGCTTTTGGGTAATGTCTGTTCTGGATCACTATTATAAAACAATTGGGAGAGCCCCGAATCGCTGCGCTCTCGGGATGCATATCCGTAATCCGCCTGCGGCGAAAACGGCTATGGCATATGTCGTTGCCAATTTTCGAAAGCCCCAAGCAGTTTTGCTCGGGGCTTTTGTTTTTTGTACTATCTGCGCAGAGAATTGATTTTCTCCTTTTTCAATAGTCAATAATTCCTAAATCGATTAATAGCGGAGCAACATCTGGGAGAGTCCCGAATCGCTGCACTCTCGGGATGCATATCCGTAATCCGCCTGCGGCGAAAACGGCTATGGCATATGTCGTTGCCAATTTTCGAAAGTCCCGAGCAGTATGGCTCAGGGCTTTTGCTTTTTGTACTATTCCCTTTGCAATGCTTATTTGCTTTGTGCTTTGAAACTAACTTTTTGAAAGAATCTCTATTGATTATTTGTAGAATTTGAGCGAATAGTGTGATCTTCATCCCGAAGTTGGTTTTATGTTTTTATATGGTAACTCAAACATGCCGGATTCGTCTGGAGCCAACTTCTTTTTTTATCCTACTTCAAGAAAACGTCTTGGACTGATGTGATTTTACACAAACAATCTGTTTGATATCCGGATCATCAGAATAGAAATTTCCAACCCAAAAGCACTAAGAAGATTCACGCTAAGGCGCAAAGTGTTAAGAGCTTATTCATGCAGATAAATGATTTTGTTCTTTCACATTGCCTATTCAAAACCATTTAATCAGAAACCATCGTTCATCGGTTTTAGCTTGGCTCAAATCAATATCTCAATAACTGATAACCAAATAACCAAATAACCAATCACTATACTTGTATTCCAAAATAAACTACAATGTCACGTACCAGCACTTACCTCAATTTTCCCCGCAACACAGAAGAAGCATTCAACTTTTACAAGTCCGTTTTCGGGACTGAATTCGTTGACAACGGTATTTCCAGATTTGGTGAAATTCCGGCACAGGAAGGAGCGCCTCCAATGGCAGAGGCAGACAAAAACCTGGTGATGCACGTTGAATTACCGATCCTCGGTGGACACATTATGATGGGAACAGATGCGCCGGAATCAATGGGATTCAATGTCATCATGGGAAACAATGTGCACATCAATCTCGAACCGGATACCAAACAAGAGACGAAGAAATTATTTGATGCATTGTCATCAGACGGAAAAGTAACGATGGAACTCGCTGACATGTTTTGGGGTGCATACTTCGGAAGTTGTACTGATAAGTTTGGCATACATTGGACGTTCAATTGTATGAATAAATAACGTTTACATGTCAGCCTCGAATTATTCGAATGGCACCGAAGCAGTGTCCATTTTCATTGAAAAATTGGAACCTTCGTTTGCAATTCTTCTAGAAGAAGTAAGGCAAGTCATTCTAAATGCAAGTGATCAAATAGATGAGCACATCAAATGGAATTCCCCGGCTTTCTTCTTTAAAGGCGAGATGCCACTGTTTAATCCGAAGGAATACAAACGCGATTTGATAGTGATACATACCAGGAGGGAAATGGCATTGCTTGTATTTCCCACCGGAGCCAACATTGATGATTCCACAGGAATACTCGAAGGTGATTATGCCGACGGCAGGCGAATGATCACCATTCGAAACTCTGCTGAGTTGAAAGCAAAAAAATCAGAATTACAAAAAGTGATCGTGGATTGGTTGAAGAAGACAGCACAATGATTCATTCTTGAATGATCGAATTCGAGTATACCCGAATTGAACTTTCAAAACTACAATTCTGTAATCTAACAATTCAATTGTTGGTTTGAATACATAAAAAGTGCTGTTAACATGCGCCTACCGTTTTGGCGCTCGGAGAAGAAGCGGATTTCGAAGCACTAAAATGTCTGCCAGCACTGAACTTGATACGTAGCACAAAGCTTCATTTGGGCACTGAATCCGCTTTTTTGCGAAGCACCTGTTACCAGCTGTGGCTTTGTCCTTCGTTCGGTTACCAGTCATTTTAATAATTGTTTTAATTCGGTTTTTGTCGTCTCACTTACTTTTAAATGGTCATAAATACGGTCAACATAATTCAATGCTGTTTCACCGCTTTTGTCTTTTTCATATTTGTCAGCTGCGAAGTCCAATTGCAATTTTACTTTTTTAATGTCACCATTAAATGTGGCAAACATTAATGCTGTCATTCCATCAACTTTTCTTGTCTGCTTTACATTTGCTCCGTTTTTTAGCAAGTTTTCAAGAACTTCAAATGAGCCAAAACTAGCGGCCATCATTAAAACTGAATAGCCATTCTCTAATGTGTCATTTGGATTTGCTCCATATTGTATAAGAAGTTCAATAGTCGTGGCACTTTTTTGTCCGCAAGCTGTCATCATAAAACTTGCTGGTTTAGAGATTTTATTTGTCGATAAAAGCGTTTCGACTGCAAATTCATTGTCCTTGCGAATTGCAACGTCTAACGCTGTCAAACGCCAATTGCTGTTAGTTCCGGAAGTTGTGAAATTTACATTTACGTTTTGACTTATCAAATCAGTCACTTTATTATTCTGACCGTTATAAATTGCCAACATTAATGGTGACCAGTCCTTTTTATTGTCGTCCCATTTTTCTTTATGAGCCAATGTCAAAAGAGAAGTCAAAATAAAAAGTATACTTAAAAATGCTCTTTTCATAATTGTCATATTGTTCGTTAGTGTCGGTCTTGCCATTACTGGTAACTTGTCCACAACAGATCAACACAATCATTGGCTCAATGCTGTGTTCTTGGTCTCACGGGTGCTTCTTCAGGTTTGACAGGTCTTGTTTCGGGTACAGGTCTTCCCGGTTCTGTGGGACTTTCATGTCCTTCATCGTGACGACGCTCCGGAATTCCAGGGTTGGGTCTTGTGGGATCTTCTTTTCCTGGATCTACATCCGGCTTATATGGTTTGGGATCATACATCATTTTTTTTCTTAAAGATAAGCAATACAATTTTGTCTTTCTTACATGTTGTAATGGGCCAATACTAATTATTAAAAGAGTGAGCATGAGTTTTGGGTGTGTGAAACGCGCTCTTTAAAAGTAGTGTCTCGACCTGAAAAAAGTTGACCGATTTTTTGTTGACTTTTCAAAAGAAAAAACGGTTAATTTTTTTCAGGACGAGGCAAACCATTCCCCCATGTTCGAACAAACATTTTGAAACATAGACGACATCCTCAACACAGACGCCGGTTGCGGCTGTGAGTTAGATCATGTGGAGCAGAACTTACAGCGAACGCAAAATGTACACTGGAGTTAAAGTAATTGATCAAGCCGATCATTCATGTATAAAATCGATACGCCAACCGCAATTGAAAAATGGCGCCATCGGCAAACCATTGACTCAGCTTTGTTCGGTGATCGCCGAATTTGAAGGACATCATTGCCCAGTCCACTTTTTCATCGATATCGTATAGTGTGAACCTGCGGGCGATCGAGTATCCACCGCGCACTTGTAGTACAAATCCTCGCACCGGCTCCAATTGCAGATAGCCGAAAATTTCATTCGTGGATTTTGCATAATAGGTGGAAGAGGCGGTGCCGAACTGTTGATGCACATGAAAAGATTTCGCAAATGAAATGAAACTTAAACCGGCTCTGAATTTGGAAGTGAAACTGTAATTCATATCCGCTGCTGCGGGCAGGAGAATGTTCATCTCTATTTTTTCGCTCGGACTTTTATAATAACAGCCAAGGAACGGCACGAAAAAAGGACCGAACAATTCGCCATTGTAGTATCCACCAAACTGCCACGTGAAATAATCTGATTTCCTGTATTTCAGAATAACGGATCCACCTAGCTGAAAATCCTTTTGTGCCACCTTCACCAGATCGCCACTCCATTTTGGAAGCATCATCACGGTACCGCTCCAGTTGGAATTGAATTGGTTGTTGATCCCCACTTTGAGTGTTATGCCGTGCAGCATCGTTTCACCGGCGCTGTTTTCGCTGAGGCGTGTTTGCAAATTTTCATAGAGAAATCCCGTCACAATGGCAAGACTATCCATGATTTTTATGGGGAGTGTGATATCGGTGAGCGATTCCATTACGCGTGTTTGCGCGGTGCTGCTATCGAATGTGTTGAGCGGAGTGCCGGAAAGTGTCACACGGGCGAGGTCAATATATTGTTGTGCACCTTGCGCAATGGGCTGAAGTAATATCAATAGGAGCAGGGAAGTGAAGCGCACCGAGTGCGACAAGTGGCAATGGATAAATTTATTGGTCATCAAAAAAAGCGGATGTGCGTGCAAGTATGGGGCATATATGCTTCCATTGCACATGGCATCGCGATGGGAGAAAGCGATTGATTATCAGATAACTCAATCAAAGTAGTATCTTCGCGCCATGAGTTACACTATCGTGATTGCCGGTCGTCCGAATGTCGGCAAGTCGACGCTTTATAATCGCCTCACAGGCACAGATGACGCCATCGTGGATCCCACGGCCGGCGTGACCCGCGATCGTAAATATGGCATCGGGGAATGGGGCAGAAAATCATTTGTCGTCATTGATACCGGTGGTATTGCCGATGAAGATGAGGAAGGTTTCGAGAAAGAAATCAATTCGCAGGTAGCCCTGGCTATCAGTGAAGCGGATCTCGTGCTTTTTCTTGTCGATGGCAAAGAAGGTGTAACCGACGGCGATCGCATGATCGCTCAGAAATTGCGCAAGTCCAAAAAGGAAGTCATGGTGCTCTGCAATAAAGTAGACACATCCGATAAAGAAGGCTGGATGAATGAGTTCTGGGAGCTGGGTATCGGCAGTGATATTTATCCCATCAGCGCCAACAATGGCTACGGAACCGGTGATCTGATGGAGAAGATCGCGGAGAATATGCCCGATGAGGAAGAAGGCGAAGAGACGGATTTGCCGAAGATTGCGATTGTAGGTAAGCCAAACGTGGGCAAGAGTTCCTTGATCAATGCACTGACAGGAAGAGATCGCGCCATTGTGAGCGAAGTTTCCGGAACGACGAGAGATTCCATCAATACAGAATACAATGCATTTGGTAAGAAACTCATTTTGATTGACACCGCCGGTCTGCGAAAGAGAAAACTCATTGACAACGATATCGAATTTTATAGTTCCATCCGCACCATCAAAGCCATTCGCTCAAGCGATGTTTGTTTGTTGTTGATTGATGGAACAGAAGAAATAAGCAGACAAGACCTTGCGATTTTCAAAGAAGTGACCGAAGCAAACAAAGGCGTTGTCATCCTGGTGAACAAGTGGGATCTGGTAGAAAAAGATCACAAGAGCGTGGAGAAATACACGGCGGAGATCAAAGCCAAACTGGCGCCATTCACCAATGTTCCGATTTTCTTCACCTCGAATGTTACCAAACAAAGAATTCTAAAAGCACTGGAACGCGCCATCGACGTTGCTGAAAACCGTAAGATCCGCATTGCAACAAACAAGCTGAACGATATCATGCTTCCGATTATTGAGAACCAGCCACCGCCGGTTTACAAAGGAAAGGATGTCAAGATCAAGTTTGTGATGCAGCTTCCAACGAAATCTCCGGCAATTGCATTTTTCTGCAATACACCTCAGTATATCAAAGATCCTTACATGCGTTTTCTTGAGAATAAATTGCGCGAGCATTTTGATTTTGAAGGAATACCGGTGCGTTTATATTTCCGTCAGAAGTAACATCTGTGATTTGTGATAGTTGATTTGAGGAATTGAGATCACTTTGATGGTTTTGCCAATAGCTTTACGTGGATACACAGTAGGACGCAGAGAGCGCGGGGGAGTAGAGGCTCGCAGAGAAAAACGGATTTGCACGGTCAATTATCAGAAGGTATTGATGAATACAAATCATGACGCTTTGCTTGTAATTCCTTTGATCCATTGCGGTTTATTGACCTAAAGCAAAAGAAAAAAATCAATTGATTTGAGGTCGTTCATGAACGGAGTTATTCTTGTGCATATCGGCATCTCACAGAGGACTGTTCATTGGTTGTGAGCTGAGGTTTAGATAGTTCTTGATCCATTGTTTTATTTGTGTGAAGGAGAGGAAACATCATTTCTTTCAGTTGCGTAAAAAAGAACAATAACAATTCTCAATGAAAAAACTACTTTTCACCCTTAGCGTTTTAGCGCTATCCCTTTTTTCCAAAGCCCAGGACGACACGAGTTATGTTGACGTTGGCGTAAATGTGATTCGCATTCTGAACATGGGCATTGGCGCGCAGAACCTCGACTATGATGTATGGAATCCGTACATGTTTACAATAGACGGTCATTACAAACGCATAGGATTGCGCATAGGATATGGCGGACGTTCTGTTACCAATACGGAACTGCCGACGCTTGCAAACGGAGCCACAACTTTTGAAATGGATACGCTTCGACGCGATTTCAGAATTGGCTTGAATTGGGATATTCATTTGAGTTCGGACTGGACATGCAAGTTTGGTGTTGATTACATCACCACAAAAGAGATCAAGAGAAATTCGGCTGAGTTCACGAATGAAGCCGGAACGAAAATTATTACCGAGCATAAAGTACAGCGCGATGAGTTGGGTATTTCTCCATTCATTTATATGCAGTATCACATTTCGCCACGTGTGAGTATTGGAACAGAATTGCTTTGGCGCATCACGAGTTTCACCATTTCAGACAACGACAACAGCAATCTGAACGAAGCCAAAATAGAACGCAATTACGAAGGCACGCGGCGCAATGTGATGGCACCAACAGCATTGTTTCTGAACGTGAGATTCTGATCTGTCAATTTTCATGAAGCGCATACAGCACATATTATTTTTTACAACGGCCATCACAATTGTATTGGTTGGTTGTTTGAAGGATGACGTTGCTTCAAAAAAAATGAAGCTCGTGCTGCCGGATACTGTCGCGCAATACGACACACCTGCCAATGAAACTTTTTTTGTTCCCTACGGCGATTCTGTCATTAACAATCATGTCGCAACACTCGGTCGCGTTCTGTTTTATGATGTACAATTATCGCGCAACAACCGCGTGAGTTGTGGAACATGTCACAAGCAGATGCACGGCTTCTCCGATAACCTTGCCTTCAGTGATGGATTCGAAAATCTCTTGACAGGTAGGAATACGCAGAGCATTGTCAACACGGGAACACAGCTTGGGTTTTTCTGGGACCTTCGTGAATCAACGCTTGATCACATGGTGCTTCAACCCATCGCCAATCATGTGGAGATGGGCATTCCTGATACACTTTACATGGAAGAGAAAGTGCGACGCACTTCTTACTACACGCCTCTTTTCGCGGCAGCATACGGAACAGAAGAAGTCACGACAAATAAAATTGGACGAGCTCTCGCACAGTTTGTGAAGTCGATCATTTCTGTTAGTTCAAAATATGATGTGGGAAGAAAGCTTGTTGATCCGACATCAGTGATGGGCAATGGTGCAAATCTCATTTCATTTCCAAACTACACCGCTCAGGAAAATCTTGGCAAGCATCTTTTCTTCAGAAAATTTGCGTGCTCACAATGTCATGGCGGTGTGAATCTTGACGGAAGTTTATCCGCACCAAAAAATATTGGACTGGAAGAACATTACAAAGATCACGGGATGAATGGCGTTGATGTATTTGGGACAACGTTGAACGGTTTTTTCAAGACACCAACATTGCGTAATATCGCATTGACAGGACCTTATATGCACGACGGTCATATCAAGACGCTTGAAGAAGTGATAGAATTTTACAACAGCGGCATTCAACCACATCCACAACTTTCAGCTGAGTTGAGAATACGAGAGCAAGGAGGTTTGACACCGGAACATCTAGGTCCCGTGATTGGTTTCGATTTTATTCCTGTTGATCAAGGAACCATACCTCAGCGCATGTTTATGACCGGAGCAGAGAAGACAGCGCTCGTTGCTTTTCTGCATACGCTTACCGATGAAAGAGTGTTGACCGATCCAAAGTTTGCGAATCCGTTTGTAATCGAATAGCGCACCCACGCATTTCGCTATGTTCAATCGAAAGAGTGATATCAAGGAATAATCACTATTACCGTCGTATCACCCAGAGCACATTTTCGCGTAACTTCTTCCACCAAGCAAGACGAATAATTTTTTCTTCGGTAAGATTGAGAAGTTGAGATAATTCGCCAAGCGCATCTTTCAGCATTAAAGGATTTTCGGAAAACAATTCGATATTTTCCTTGTGCTTTTCTAAAAACGAAAGGATGTCTTGCGGTAATTCTATTTTCTGTGTTCCATTTGGAAAGAAGAAGAGAATTTCAACCATATTATCTTTTTTGGCAAGCACTTTAAAACTTGCGCCATACCATGCAAGCCTGAATCCGGGCGTATCCAATGGATCGGGTAGTGGAGTGGCGATAGCATTTCCTATAATGGAAGGATGCACTTTCGTTTTCGGTATAGGAAATGAAAAGAACTTTTGCAGCGGAAAATCATGTCCGATGATGTGCATGTAGTTGTAGAGTGCTTTCTTCAATCCATCGGAAAACTTTTCATGGTCTGCACCTGTTGGATCTTCGTGATAAAGATCGTTGTTAGCAAAACCCTTGAATTCGGGACCTGTGCGGATGACGTGATATTTTTCAGGATTCAATCCTACAGGGCTGTGAGCTGTCATTGCAAACTGATGCCAATGTGCCGATTGCAATAATCCGTGTTTGAATAATTGACGCACCACTTCGAGTGAGTCGATAGTTTCTTGTTCCGTTTCCGTTGGAAAACCATACATGAGATACGCGTGCACTAAAATGCCGCTATCGCGAAATCCTTTGCAGACGCGCGCGACCTGATCGATCGTGATTCCTTTTTCGATGAGTTCGAGTAATCTCGGACTCGCAACTTCCAGTCCGCCGGTAACAGCGATACAACCTGATGCAGCGAATAGTTTACAGAGATCTTCAGTGAATGTTTTTTCAAATCGAATATTTGTCCACCAGGTCACTTGCAATCCGCGGCGAATGATTTCAAGAGCGAGATCACGCATTGCCAATGGAGGAGCAGCTTCATCCACAAAGTGAAAACCCGTTTCTCCGGTTTCGGCAATCAAAGCCTCCATTTTGTCCACCAGATCTTTTGCCGGTGATTGTTCGAATCGTCCGATGTAATCTAGTGAAATATCACAGAAACTACATTTTTTCCAATAGCAACCGTGCGCAATGGTAAGCTTGTTCCATCTCCCGTCGTTCCATAATCGATGCATGGGATTCGGCATATCAATTACCGATAAGTACTCATGGAAACGCAAACCTTCATAACTCGGCGCCGGAAGTTTGGCATGACCGAAGTCGCCACCCACAAGGTCATTCACATATTCAACTTTTCCACTCTTGCAAACGAAAGTGCGTTTGAGATTTGGATGCGCTACTGAATCTTCTAGATGATTGAGAATCGCTTTCACCGGACCTTCACCATCATCGAGCGTGATGAAGTCGAGATATTCGAATACGCGCGGATCAGTTAGATCACGCAGTTCCGTATTCGGATATCCACCACCCATGATAATTTTTGTTTTCGGAAAATTTTGCTTGATCCATTGTCCGACTTTTAGAGCGCCATATAAATTTCCACCAAATGGAACAGAAAATCCTATGACATCGGGAACTTTTTCATCAAGGTATTTTTTTGCTTGCGCAATGAGGAGAGTGTCGAAATAGTTACTTGGCTTTTCTAATTCTTCGTGAATCGGATCGAAGGAAGAGGCAGTTCGAGCAATGCGTTCGGCGTATTTGGAAAACGCGAAATGCGGACCAACCGTGGCTTGTATAAGATCAGAAACGTCTTCCAGAAACATCGTACACTTATAGCGCGCTTTGTCTTGTACTCCAATGTTTCCGAAAAACCAATCAAGATCTTTGATCGTTTTAAAGCGATTGCCTTCCGGTAAATATTTGCTGTTTGCAATTCGATAAGCGAAGGTGTAATTTTTATTTTGAAGAAATGCGATGACAGAGTCGACAGCATTTTCATATTGCATTCGATTTCTAAGCAACGTGTCGTGTGAGGCGGAAAGTTTGAAATTTCCACCCTCAATAGTGTTGAAGAGATTTTCAAATCCATTGCGATTGAATACCTCAAGAACGAGATCCAATCCCAGATCTCCTTGTCTTACTTCAACACCTTGCTGTTTCAAAAAGCCGGTCAGATACGCAGTCGCCGGATACGGAGTATTGAGTTGTGTAAGCGGTGGTATGAACAGCAGAATTTCGGGCACGGGCGATAATCAAATTTTCGAACGCAAGTTATGACTCAAGTTGCAGTGCTCAGAAAACCGCTGTTGCAATTTCTTTCGTGCTCGTTGGTTTGCCCATAGTGTAGTAATGCAAAACCGGAACGCCGGCGTCTTTCAATTCCTTTGATTGTTTGATGCACCAGTCAACACCAATCCTTCTCACTTCTTCATCTGACTTTGCTTTCTCTACATGCTGCACCAATTCATCCGGTAAATTAATGTGAAAGAAATGCGGAATCACATTCAATTGCGCTTTTGTTCCAATTGGTTTTAAACCGGGAATGATGGGCACATTGATACCATACTCTTTGCACTCTTCTACAAACTTGAAGTAGGCACGATTGTCGAAAAACATTTGTGTGACGATGTATTCTGCACCGGCATCAATTTTCGCTTTTAGAAAACGCAGATCACTTTTTCTGCTAGGTGCTTCGAAATGTTTTTCAGGATAACCAGCCACACCAATACAGAAATTTGTCTTCTGTGTATCACGCTGATCAGGATCGAGGTATTTTCCTTTGTTCATGTTCATGGTTTGCTCTAGCAATTCGCTTGCATAAGCATGACCATCGGGTTCGGGTTTGAAGCGACCTTCACTTTTAATTGGGTCTCCGCGAAGAACAAGAACGTTGTCAACACCGACGAAATTCAAATCGATCAATGCGTCTTCCGTGTCTTGTTTGGAGAAACCTCCGCAGATAATATGCGGTACAGTATCCACTTTGTATTTGTTGGTGATAGCTGCGCAAATGCCTACAGTGCCGGGTCTCTTGCGCACAACGTGTTTCTCCAGAAGACCGTTTCCGGCGTTGCGGAAAACAAATTCCTCACGGTGATAGGTGACGTCAACAAACGCCGGAGAAAACTCCATGAGTTCGTCCATCGTTTGGAAAATGGAGTTGATGTTTTGTCCCTTCAACGGTGGTAAAATCTCGATGGAGAAGAGAGTGGATTTTGAGTTTTTTATGTGATCGGTGACTTTCATTTTAGATAGATCAGAGATTAGAGTTTAGAGTTCTGGGTGTTGCGCGGTTGAAAGCGATTCTACAAAATAGAATCAGAAAGAATTTCATGTGCGGAATATTGTTATTTCTGAATGCGTTGATGTTCAAAATTGATTTGTAATTAATAACTGAGGTTTGGACTGAGCCATTTTTCGGCGATGTTCAATTGGATATTTTTTCGATGGGCATAATCTTCCACCTGCTCTTTTGTAATTTTTCCAAGTCCGAAATATTTCGAATCCGGATGTGCGAAATAATATCCGCTGACAGCCGCAGTTGGATACATAGCGAG
>JAYTOA010000075.1:0-15845 GCA_043748015.1 Flavobacteriales bacterium | reverse complement strand
CACCGCTCGCACCATTCTTGAAAATGAAAAAAATTCACGCAACAACAAACAAAACAAAAATTCCTATTGCCATTATCCATATTTCACATTGATCAGATTCGGAGAACAACGAACAAAACTTAGCACAAGGAAAAAGTTATGAATATTGTCCGTCTTTTGGTTTCGGATAACAACAAGCAACCACCACGCATCCTATAGTTTGTCTCAAAACCTTTCAACTTTCACTACCAGAAACAACGACCACAAACTCCCCCCTCGGTTCGTTTTCTGTAAAATGTTTTTGGACTTCGAAAAGTGTTCCGCGCACTGTCTGTTCGAATTTTTTACTCAACTCTCGACTTACAGAGCACAGCCTGTCAGGGCCACAGAAGGTGATGAGTTGAGTGAGTGTTTTCAAAAGGCGGTGTGGACTTTCATAAAGCACTGTAGTGTATTCGCTCGCCGCTATTTTTTTGATGCGCGTTTCTCTTCCTTTTTTGTGCGGAAGAAATCCTTCGTAGATAAACGATTCACAAGGCAATCCGCTTATGACAACAGCGGGAACAAATGCCGTCGGTCCCGGAAGACATTCAATCTCTATGTTGTGTTTCAGACATTCACGCACAAGTAAAAATCCGGGATCGCTGATGGCGGGAGTTCCGGCATCTGTCACCAGTGCCACTGATGTTGAAGTTTGAATGCGCTCAACTGCCGATTTCAATATCGCATGTTCGTTGTTTTGATGGTAACTGTAAACTTGTTTGTCGATGGAATAGTGCGACAATAATTTTTTCGTTTGTCGCGTGTCTTCAGCGAGAATGTAATCGCACTCTTTCAACATGCGCAGAGCGCGCATGGTAATGTCTTCGAGATTACCTATGGGAGTTGGAACAAGAATGAGCTTCAAGTGAAAATGTTTTCGTTCGAAAAATGAATACTATTATCCTGTCCTAACGGCGTGACCTATTGATGTCTCCTTTCAACAAGACCCACAAAATCAGTTGTAACAGGAGATTCTTCAGGCCATGAATATTTTCCTTTCAACGACTCCAGATGCTTCATCGCTTCATCACGCGGAGCGCTGTTCAACTTATCGATAGCCATTTCATAGTCCTGATTGTTTCCCTTAAAAAGCTCGCGCGAAAATTGAAATCTTTGATTGAGTGTAATGGCGCGTTTCAAATCGGAGATCGGATGATGCTCTAGTTTTTCAGCAAGCGATTCTGTAGGCGTTATGTTTTTTGTAAGTCTGTCGTGAATGCTTTCTCTGCTGGTGAAAAGTGATGCAACACCATCCATTGGTGGAACGAAATCATCAGCAGTTGGAAGCGGTATAGGTTCTGAAATGGATGCTGCAATAACTTCCTGTGCAGGCTCTGCTTTTGTCACTTCCTCAATTGCATCTATCAATGATACCTGTTGTATCGTTTCTGTTTTCGGCTCTTCTATTTTGAAGGCGATAGGCGGAATGATAAGCTCCGCCGTTACATCTTTCACTACTACTTCTTCAACCATCGGCATAGAGACTGGCACGCCTTTTACTTCTTCGTCATACGCTTTATAGCGAAGCACCACGAGTCTTTCATAAACTTCGCGGCTTACGCTTGTGAGCGATTCGAGTTCTGATTTAGAAAGCGTACCGTTTGAAAGTTTGTCGAGATTACGGCTGAGATCAGTCGCGAGATCTTTCAGATTTTTAAACTTCAGGTTGTCATTCATAGTAGCAAATGAATTATGTTTTACAAATCAAATTTAGTCAGACATCACACACAACAATACACGCTCATAGTCCAAGTTTTTCACGTTCCTTTTTTGGCAACGATGCTGCCACAAGATTGTAACTGTCGTCAATCATCTTCTTCACCAACTTCATTGGTACTGAACCGTCCATCATAACAGTGTTCCAGTGTTTTTTACTCATGTGATAACCCGGAATGATGGCCGGATATTGCTCACGCAATTCGATCGCATACTCCGGATCACATTTGAGATTGATGCTTTTGTATTGTTCAATTCCTGTGAGTGCAAACATTTTTCCACCCACTTTAAAAACCAACGTTTCTTCATCAAATGGAAATTCTTCCGTCACTCCGGTTTTTGAAATACAATACTCACGAAAGGCTTCAATATTCATGTGTATGAAAATAATCAGTCGTATGCGGCGCAAGGCACATGCAACGGATTGAGTTTAGTACAAGCTCTGATTCCAATAATCAATTCGTGGGTGTTGGCACCGGCATATTTTATCTTATTCATGGTGATATCATACGCATATGCAAGCGTAACATATTTCACTACGGACAATTTCAATAGCGCTGAAAAGCCGTGTCCGCTGCGGCCTGCAAGACCAACAGCGACCATTTCTTTGTAGTCAAGTAAAAATTGCGCATCAATCGACGACTTGCTTTTTCCGACATAGTTGAGCAAAAAAGCAGGCTTGAATCCCAACTCTTCGGTAACTCTCACGGCATATCCATTCGCGAATGTCCAGTGTCTGTTGAGTCTTGTATCCAGCGCACCCTCCACTTTTGGAGCGTTGAGATTGCGCACTGAAAGCCCATAGAATCTGTCCGAACGGTAAAGCCATAAACCAGCGTTGAATGTCGGAAAAATAAAATCATTGACACCACCTGTAATTGCAGTTTCGATGTCCTGATATTCAAGTGTCATTTCGCCATATTGGATACTGTACTGCGTGAAACCAACGCCAAGTCCGGCGGCGAGATAATATTTGTTGGCGAGTTTTACGTGTTGGGAAACGGCCAAGTTAAGCGTAGTATAGGAAAATGGACCGGCGTTATCCGTTTCCATTGTAGCACCAATTCCGGTGAATCTGAAATTTTTCTCCTTGGCTATTTTGCCGTGCATGTTTGTAAAAGCGGTAGTTGGCGCACCCTGAAATCCTTGCCATTGACGGCGTATTCCAAACTTGAGATCAAGACATGGAGCAGTTCCTACAGCAGCAGGATTGTACTGCATATAGTTGTAAGTAAAAAAAGTGTAGTGCGTCAATTGCTGCCCAACGATAATATTCGAAAGACACATCAGCAATATTATTCCTAACGATTTTCTCATTGATCAATGAACAATACTGACGGTGCCTGTCAGCGGAGGAATCGTTACTTCAAGTGAGTTGAGTTCCATCACATAATAATAGGCTCCGGTTGGTAAAAATCGCCCTTTGAATGTGCCGTCCCAAGGTTGTGCATAACCGACTGATTTGAAAATACTCTGTCCCCACCGATCGAAGACTTCAATCTGACAATTGGGAAATTTTTCTATGAATTTAATACGCCACGTATCGTTGATGCCATCGCCGTTTGGCGTGAAGGTGTTGTAAACCAAAACAGGATCGCTCACGGTAAGCGTAACAATGTCGGTAAGTACGCAACCGCCAACAGACGCCGTTACTTGAAAAGCCGTTGTCTCTTCCGGAGTTGCAATAGGAGTTGCACTATTGGGGTTGTCGAGGTATTGCGACGGTGTCCAATTGATAGATGCATTGGGATCAGCTCCTGTCACCGTCAGTTGAGCATTTTCACCGAGTGAAATAATGATCTGTCCGTTGGTAATTCCCGCCACGATATCCACCGCTGTCCCGGAAATATTTACATCATAAACACATGGACCGTAATTGACAGAATCGTGATTGGAACCCGCGATAATGAGATAATCCTGATCATTCGCAAGACCGCTCAACGTCAGTGAAAAACTCGATGCACTGTCGCTTATGCAAACAGGATTTACGTAATTGTTCGGATCGCAAGGATCAGAATTCGGAAGCAACGCAACAACAAGAATCTGAATGGAATCATTACCGAGAAAATCATCACAATCATAATTGCTTACAGATATTTTTACAGTGCCCTGCGTAGCAATACTGTTGGTGTGAAAAGAATAAAAGGAAGTTTCAATAGCATTGAAGCATGCAAAAGCCAGTGGCAATCCGGAAAGTGAATCGATGGGCTGTGCCGCTTCTGCGCAAATTTGATTGTTGAGTGCATCACCACAATCTTGTGCGACAAGATGCACACTTCCAAAAAGTGATATGAATAGCAAAAAAAGTCGCCGCATCAATTTCAATAGAAAGCAGTTCAATGTGAAGACGCGAAAATAGTTTTCATGCCGCAAAGGACAGGGGTTGTAATCGCACATGTGTATAGTTTTATACACAACGTTTTCAGCCTATCCGATGTTGTCCAGATCCTATTGAAATGCGATGAGAACATTGTTTTTTTCAACAGCAACACCCTTGGTAGCAAGCACTTTTTTCACTATGCCACTCGCAGGGCTTTTGATGACGTTCTCCATTTTCATCGCTTCAAGAATGATGAGTGGCGTGTCTTTTTCAACTTCCTGACCTTCTGCAACAAGTATGTCGAGCACCATTCCCGGCATCGGCGCTTTGAGATCTTTCAATTTGGTGTTGGCTGTTCCTTCCATTCCCAAGCTCTTGAGTAAGTCATCAAAACGGTCTTTGAGTTGCACATTATAACTCGTGCCATTCACCTTTACCATCACTTCTTTCGTGGCTGCATCCATTGAAACTATTTCCACATTGAATGATTGGTTGCGATGGATCCAATGTGATTTCCCGGGTGACTCAGTAGCGATGTCAACAGAAAATGGCATGTTGTCCAACTTTCCTTCTGCATTCTTTCCATTCCACTCGATGTCCAGTTTCTGTTTGCCGTTGATCGTTGCGTGATACATGATAATTGATTTTTTGCAACGCGAAGCTAGGTACATTCGCGCCATGGCAGGCATCTATCTCCATATTCCTTTTTGTAAACAGGCATGTCACTATTGTGATTTCCATTTTTCTACTGTGTTGAAAAACAAGGAAGAATTACTCGACTCCATGCATCGAGAGATTGTAATGCGCAAGGACTATTTGTTGGGAGAAAAAATCAACACCATCTATTTCGGTGGTGGTACGCCTTCACTCTTGGAAGGTGATGAGTTGAAGAGATTGATGGGAAAGTTGAGAGAGACTTTCGAAATAGATCCCCGTGTAGAAGTCACGCTTGAGGCCAATCCCGATGATCTTACGCTGAGAAAAATCGATGAGTTGAAAGATGCAGGCGTGAATCGTCTCAGCATCGGCATTCAAAGTTTTCGGGATGAAGATCTGAAGATGATGAACAGAGCGCATAATTCTTCTCAAGCGGATTATTGTGTAAAAGCATCACAGGACAAAGGTTTCGAAAACATCACCATCGATTTAATTTATTCCATTCCGGGATTGTCATTGAATGAATGGCAAGAGAATTTGCAAAAAGCAATAGCCTTGCAAGTGCAACATATCAGTGCTTACAGTTTGACAATTGAAGCAAAAACTGTTTTTGGTGCATTGGAAAAAAAAGGCGCGCTGCATCAGGTGGAACAGGAGCTGACCAGCATTCAGTTTCTGACGATGCTCTCGATGCTGACAAATGCAAAATTTGAGCAATACGAAGTTTCCAATTTTTGTTTGAAGGGAATGGAGTCGAAACACAATTCCGCCTATTGGAAAGGTGTTACTTATTTGGGAATAGGACCTTCCGCACATTCTTTTGATGGAAAAAGTCGTCAGTGGAATGTGTCCAACAACGCGCTTTACACACGTTCGTTGGAAAAGGGTGAGTTGAATTTTGAAAGAGAAGTTTTAGACCAACGCACAAGACTCAATGAATACCTGATGACCGGACTCCGCACCAAATGGGGCGTAGACACATCCAGAATCAGAAATGAGTTTGGTTTTGATTTGGTGAGTGAATACAAAGACATGATCGACGAGTGGAAGCACAAAGGTTTTATGAATGAGAAAAGTGGCCATTTGATTTTGTCGCCGACAGGATTGTTGATGGCCGATAGAATTGCTTCCGATCTTTTTATTACAGCATAGAAAAATTATGATAGCTAGCATTCAACATAAAGACAGAACGCTCAAAATTGATTTGTCAATGCCGCTTGATTTGTCGATTGCCATATCACCAAACGGTCCACGGGCGTGGTATGTAGATCGCGCGCGTATTGCTCCGGTATTGAGCGGACAATTCACCGGCAGTATTGCACTTGGTGGTAGTGTCAATTTCAATGATGTGAAATTCAATCCGCACGGACACGGCACACACACAGAAAGTGTTGGACACATCACAAAGGAATTGGTGAGTGTGAATGATGTCCTCAAAGAATCCTTTTTCATCTCGCAATTGATCACTTTACAACCTCAAGCAGTAACGGAAGAATCACAATGGATGAAAAAAGGCGACGCTATCATCACCAAGGAGCAACTACAAAAATCACTTGGCGATCAACGACCGGAAGCGCTTGTTATCCGCACGCTTCCAAACTCCAGCGACAAAAAATCAAAGAACTATTCTTCTACGAACTTTCCTTATTTCACAGAATCTGCATTGGCATGGCTTGCTGAAATAGACGTGCAACATTTACTTGTCGATCTTCCTTCTGTCGATCGTGAAGAAGACGGCGGTTGGTTGAAAGCACATCATGCTTTCTGGAAATATCCCGGCGCAACACGCACACAATGCACCATCACGGAATTCATTTTTGTGAATGATGAGATCAAAGACGGTGAGTATGTTTTGAATTTGCAAACGGCAGCTTTTGAGAATGACGCGGCTCCTTCACGACCGGTACTCTACTCGTTGCTATAATCATTTGTGATTTTTGATTTGCGATTTGAGCGCGAAGGCATTTTGTGACTTGGAGATTTGATGATTGGCACAAGCTGCGCTCCTATATTTTTTTGGACGCAGAGATCATAGAGGAGCAAAGATTCGCAGAGACAGCTCATTTTTGATTTGTGATTTGCGATTTGAGCGCGAAGCTATTTTGTGACTCGGAGATTTGGGGATTTGATGATTTGCGCCCTATGACAAGTTGCCATTGGCTGAAGTGCAGCAATTTTCAATTTTCAATTTGCAACTTTCAATAAGTGCCACGACGCCTACAATCCTACTCAAAGCACCTCAGCTACTGTAAAAACAGAACCCCCGACAAAAACCAAATCTTCATTTGCGGCATTTTTTTTCGCATTGTTGAAAGCATTGATCACACTTGAAAAAGATTCACCTAAGAGATTGTATCGCGCAGCTAGAATGCGCAGTTCTTCCGCATCCAATCCTCTCGGAATATTCGCTTTGCAGAAATAATACTTTGCATGTTGCGGTAACAATTTCAATATCCGATCGACATCTTTATCGCCGACAACACCGAGCACAAAATGTAGTTTTTCATGCGGCGTTTCTTCGATTTGTTGCAAGACGAAACGCAAACCGTCTTCGTTGTGTGCAACATCCACAATGATCAAAGGACTTTGTTGAATCATTTGCCAGCGGCCAAGTAATCCGGTGTTGCGCACCACGTGCATAAATCCATTGGTGATGTGTTCATCATTCAATTTTGGATAGTTGCGCTTGAGCTGTTGGAGAGCAGCAAATGCTGTCTTCCTGTTTTCTTCCTGGTAAAAACCAAGCAATGATGTAGGTGGAATTTGTTCTTCAAATAAAGTTGAAGCATCAATCAATGGTGCATTTTCCAGCGCCGCTTTTTCTTGCATGATCGTGCGCGCTTCATCTCGCATTTTACCAATAACCACCGGCACGTATTTCTTGATGATGCCCGCTTTTTCGGCGGCGATTTTTTCGATGGTATCACCCAATAAATTCATGTGATCCATTCCGATGTTGGTGATGATTGAAACTTCCGGAGTGATCACATTCGTACTGTCCAATCTGCCACCTAAACCAACCTCAATCACAGCGATATCTACCTTTTCTTTTTTGAAATACCAGAAGCACATCGCAACAGTGATTTCGAAAAACGATGGTTTAATTTTTTCCCAATCCGCTTTGTGCTTTATGACAAATTCCAACACATCACTTTCAGGAATCATCTCGCCATTGATGCGAAATCGCTCACGAAAATCTTTGAGATGTGGTGAAGTGTAAAGTCCGGTTTTATAACCTGCCTCCTGCAATGCGGAAGCGATAAGATGCGAAGTACTTCCCTTGCCATTCGTTCCGGCAACATGCACACACTTCAAATCGCGCTGCGGATTTCCAATGAGATCGAGCAGCGCAATGGTATTCTCCAGTCCCGGTTTATACGCCGCCGGCCCGATGCGGTGGAACATCGGCAATTGTGAATACATGTAGTCGAGTGCTTCGGCGTACGTCATAACGTGTTGGAGTGTTTGAACTCACGCCACAAATAGAATCGAAATTTGGTGCGTTTCCAACAGCGGGTTTTTAATGCGTAATTGCCAAATTAAATGAATGACTTCGGAAAGAGATCCTCCAGAATTACCCCCAAGTTGATATTGATATTCCTTTTTCAATCGACAACAATTTTAGATTGCACATTGAGAATGGATTTAAAAGGCGCGCCTTCTAGCGAGACAAGTGAGATTCCTCGCTTCGTGTCGGAATGACAACTTACATTATCCTTTGCTCTTGTCAGTTCTTTCTTATGATCACGAAAAATTATGCAGGGGACAAAACGCTTTAGAATTTGACACTCACTTTTTAAAGCCCAACTCTCCGCGCAATAACTCAATAACCCAATAACCAATAACCCAATAACCAAACTCCTCACTCCACCTTCACCAACTTACTACCCATCACCTCGCCATTCTCCAGCTCCGTATTGAACAAGTAAATGCCTTCACCTAGGAAAGAAAAATCAAACTGACCATTAGGGAAAAACACTTTTTGTTCGTGGACAATGCGCCCGCGCGTGTCGGTGATGAATATCCGTTTTGCAGTTGGCGGCAGCGCATATTTAAGTTCGTTGCGAAATGGGTTGGGCCAGAGTGAAACACTGCTCTGCATTCCTTCACCACCGGCAACAATATTCGTACCCAGGAGGCTCACCACGGCCGGCGTGTTGAGTGTTCCTGCGCATCCATTACTATCAGTAATAATGGCCTGATAAGAACCGGGGCAAACTCCATTGAAGGTGATAATGTTGTTGCTTGAAGTCACATCCTGCAAGCCGCCCATAGTCCAGTGAACAGCATAAGGCGCGGTGCCATTTGTCAGGGGTAAGGTAACGCTGCCATTGCAATTGGGCGCAGGGTATTCGGAGTCAATGGTGGAACCTGTCGCAATGAGCGTGGGAGTTTCAATCAACAGATTCGTTGAAGTCGCGCACGAGCAGCCATTTTCTTGGGCTGCTACTATATAATTACCGGGAGCGAGGTTGGAAGGGCAGGGGCCTGTTGCCACTTGTGTACCATTCAAAAACCATAAGAAGGTAAACGATCCGGTTCCTCCAACCGCCGAAGCGCATGCGGTTGCAATATTCGTTGTACAAGTTGGCGCTACGGTCACATTCGCCGTTACAACTATCTGTGGTAATGCGGCTCCTACCGTGGCATCAACGGAAACTGCTGTGCTGGCGTTGTCAGTAGTAGTTACAGTATATGATCCCGAAGATAAATCCACAAAACAATTGTCGATGTAATCGAAAGTTTGACCTGAGTTTATACTATAAGTATATGGAGCAACACCACCGGTTGTGCCAGGTGGAACAATCAATATCAACTTGCCTGTTTGTGGACCTTGACCTACTGCACAAGGAGGCACATCAATAAAATTTGAGAATTGCGCTTTTGAATCTGTCAATGTCAAGCAAAAAACGAGAGCCGCAAACACAATGACAGTCGCCTTGCTCCAAGCGTAACGTAATGTCTTGCGCATAGTTTGTCTACGTGAAAAATTGCAATTTTTGTTTGAGTAGTGTATAATGGTCAAAAGATTTAGGCGTCGATGAAATCTGTTTTAGTATTAGAATCCTTTAGTAAAGATGCCGCAGACTTCGAAATTCCATAAGAAAAAGAAATCTATTTTCAATTTCCCTTTAAACACGCGGAAAATATTTTGCGCCGAATACATTTAATTCCGCGCTTCGATATGCTCTTTCCAATTCATACCAAAACAAAAAAGGAGAACGAGATTCAGCCATACTGCTCTTTCTCATTCTCCTTCGTATGCGTTGATACAAGGCTCTTTATTTGAGCTTGAACGTAATCGTAATCGTTCCTTTTTGTTCGCCACCTGAAGTACTCGTGCTGAATTTAGCATTCTTCGCGGCTTTCTCAGCGAGCTTATACAACTGACCATTGCTGGAAGTTGATTTAGCCGGATTGGCAACTGCCTTTGTAACGTTTCCATTTTGATCCACCCAGATGTCGACTACCACCACACCTTCATCGGGCGCTGTTTCACTGATAGACGGCTTGCGATCCATAGATCTTCCTATAAGTGTATAGTTGGAATTCATTCCTCCACTTCCTGCACCTGATCCCGGACCATTGCCCGGACCTGTACCTGTGCCGTTTCCGCCACCTTGTCCACCACCGGTTCCCTGACTACCGCCACCGCCAAGCACACCCTTGCCATCTATCGATCCATCTTGTGTTCCCTGTTGTCCGCCGCCCGTAGTGTTGCCGCTGCCACCTTTGCTGATCTGTCCAAGCGCATTGTTCAATCCGCCTGACACCTTTGGCTTTTCTTCTTCTTTCGGCTTCACTACATCCTTAGGTTTAATAGTGGAGTCCTTCGGCTTCACGATGGGTTTCTCATTGGGCTTATTGCTTACCACAGGTGATTCTTCGGAAGCATTGTTGTCCGTTATGGCTTGAGAGTCCTGCGCTATCACCGGTTGTGGTGTTTGTGTTTCAGCGGGCGCCTCCTCCGGAGCATCGCCCCATCCATCTACATTGTTTCCGAATCCCGCAACGTCCATAGACATCAATCCGGTGTATCCCAATCCGCCATTGCCACCACCGCCACCGCCACATTTTACAAGAAAAAGCAGGGCGATTATAGTAACGTGAAGGAGAAGGGTTCCCGTCAGGGACCACCTTCTGTCATTGGGATAAGTTGCGTTCATGACTATTGTTCTTTGGGTTTTGTTGCAATGAATGGTTGCCATCCATTTTCCTTCAGTACAGCGAACAACTCAATTGTTTCACCGGTTGGTACATCCCTGTCAATATTTAACACAACTTTTTTATCTGCACTCTCATTCAACATGCCTTTGAGCCTTTGCTCCACTTCTTCTTTGGTTACTTCATCTGAGTTCACCAGGTAGCGCAAATCTTTTGTGATTGTAACTGTCACGGTGGATTGCGTGGGCTGACCGGTAGATGTCTTTGGCAGGTTTACCTGTTCTCCATTCACCGCAAGCGTACTGGCGATGATGAAGAAGATCAGGAGCATGAAGATGATATCAGACAATGCCGACATCGCACCTTCAACGTGTATTTTATTTCTTCGTCCGAAATCCATGTACTTAGTTCGTTGGTTGTTCCAGAATGTCCATGAATTCTACCGCGTGTGCTTCCATCTTGTTCACCACTTTATTTACGCGGGTTACTAAAGTATTGTAACCAACATATGCGATGATGAAGACGATCAGTCCGACAGCAGATGAGATCATCTTGAGGTAAAGACCTTCCGATACAGTTCCGATTTGAAGACTTCCCGCTTCAGCGATGTCACGGAAGATGATGATTACACCGAATACAGTTCCAAGGAATCCAAATACCGGAGCGATACCTGAAATTGTTGCGAGGATGCTCACGTTGCGATCGAGTTTGGCAGTCTCCAGCTTACCAACATTCTCAATGGCTTTCTTGATATCATCGAGTGGTTTACCAATACGGCTGATACCTTTTTCAATCATGCGCGCAACCGGCGTTTGTGAAGTGCTGCAAAGATTTTTCGCGCTATCGAGTTTTCCCTGGCTCACATATTCTTTGATCTTCACCATGAAGTTCGCCTCTTCTTTATCAGCGCGATTCACAGTCAATGTGCGTTCGATAATCACATAAACAGCAATGATACTCATGATGAGCTGCGGCGCATAAATGTACCAACCTTTGATGAGTTGATCCATGATGTTGAAGTGACCAACCGGCGCGTGAATGGCAGGTGGGTTGATGGTGTTGGCAGCATCTTGCACGGCTACAGCTACATTTTGCTGAAGAAAAATAAGAATATCCATGATTTCAAAAAAAGTTGTTACAGAAATGGTGAGCAAATACAACGTTGCAGATTTTCCGCAAAGTCGAACGCGAATGTTGCACCTGAATTGTATGCCTGACTCGTAGAGAGTCAAAACTTATTTAGGAAGGGGTGTTGATAGCGAATGATTATAGCGCTATCGACATTAAGAGTGAATTGAAAATTTGGCGTTATTACTTCAGCAACACCATCTCAATAATATAAACCAGGCATCCGCCGAAATATCCAATCAAAGCCCATGGTGTAATTTTTTTCACGTACCACATGAAGTCGATTTTTTCGATACCCATGACAGCCACACCCGCTGCGCTACCTATGATGAGAATACTGCCACCCGTGCCGGCTGTATAGGCAAGGAAATGCCAGAAGGGTCCGTCCTGTACAAAGAGATCACTCCATGGATCTCCAGTCAACGTTGGAGTAATATCATACATCCCCATTGTTGCTGCCACCAGTGGAACGTTATCGATAATGGATGACAATAGGCCAATAGCAATGTTGATAGCATACATGTTGTGGAGATGGTCATGAAGCCAACCTGATAGCGTGATCAAATGTCCGACCTCACCAACGGCCGCAACCGCTAAGAGAATTCCAAGGAAAAACAAAACAGAAGGCATGTCAATTTTCCGCAAAGCTTGTAAAGCACTGAATCGTGATTTTTCCTTCATGATTTTTTTGCCGTGAATAAGCTCAATGGCAAACCACACAATTCCCAGTGAGAACATCATTCCCATGAAAGGAGGAAGGTGTGTTACTGTTTTGAAAAGAGGCACAAGCAGAAGTGCGCCAACACCAAGAATGAAAATCGTATTGCGTTCCCGGATGGAAAGTACTGTGTCGTCTGATTCTCGGGCGGTTGGTCTGGCAACTTCACCTTTTAGGACGAAAGAAAGAATGGTGAGCGGAATGAGAAGACTGAATAAACTGCAGAGGAAAATTTCTGTAATTACAGGCATTGTGGTGATGTGCCTCCCAATCCACAGCATGGTGGTGGTGACATCACCAATTGGCGACCATGCGCCGCCTGCATTCGCAGCAATAATGATGATGCCACCGAAAAACCATCTCGTTTTTTGATCAGCGATGAGTTTTCTACTCAAGCTGATCATTACAATGGAAGTGGTGAGGTTGTCAAGAGCAGCAGAAAGAAAGAACGAAAGCAAACTGATAATCCACAACAATCTTACTTGATTGGTGGATTTTATTCTATCAGTAATAACGCGAAATCCTTCATGCGCATCGATGAGTTCAACGATAGTCATGGCACCCATCAGGAAGAGTAAAATTCCGGAAATTTCCTGCAAGTGGTGCATCAATCGATGATCGAGAAAATCATGAATGTTGGCATTTGGTTGATTCGTACTCGCGGCAAATGTTGAGTATGCGTCGTAATAAGATTGGAGATTTTCGGGAGCGATATGTGTACCTACAAAGTAAAGCACCCAGCATAAAACACCTGTAAGAAGTGCTGTGGCAGCCTTATCGATTTTGATAACGTGTTCTCCGGCAATGGCCACATAACCAAGTATGAATACGAGAAGGATGGCTATTTCCATGATTCAAAAGTGACTACACCAGTTTTTTCAATGCAATTTCAAAGGCAGTTTTAGTAATGCCTTCTTTATTTTTATTTTGTTGATGAACGAGTTCCAAAGCACGGCCGATAGTCAGCGAGGTATCGGAAAAAATTCCTGCGTCTGTCATATCCACATCGCCATTGCTCATCAGGTAAGCAAAAACGCGCGCCATACCGCAATTGGCGATAAAGTCGGGTATTACACTCATATGTTCATCCGCGTTTTCAGCAATAGGTCCATAGAAAATCTGTGTGTCAGCGAAGGGAACATTTGCGCCACAGCTCACCACTTTTACACCCGCCTTGATCATGCGATTGATTTGATCTTCTGTCACTAAACGTGAAGACGCACAAGGGAGAAAAATATCTGCTTTCAAATCCCAGATTTTCGCGTTCACTTCGTCAAAACTCAAAAGAGAAGAAGCAGTGAGTTGCATATTTTGTCTATCAAGAAAAAGTTTTTTCACTTCATCGAAAGTGAATCCTTCTTCATTGATGAGTCCACCGCTGCGATCAATGATGCCGACGATCTTCGCGCCTTCTTGTGCGCAGTAATATGCCGCCGCCGCCGCAACATTTCCCCAACCTTGAACGATTACTTTTTTGTTTTCGAAACTACCGCCCCATAGGTTGTAATAATGACGAACGGATTCAGCAACACCATAACCGGTGATCATATCCGCTACGCGAAATTTCTTTGTGAGATCGGGTGAATATTTTTCGTCTTCCAACACTTTGATAACACCCAGTCGAAGATTGCCAATGCGTTTTACCTTTTGTGCTTCAGTCGGCCCGAAGTGACCGTTGAACACACCTTCCTGCGGATGCCAGATGCCGCACTCTTCTGTGATGGGAATTACTTCGTGTATTTCATCTACATTAAGATCGCCACCTGTTCCGTAGTAGTGCTTGAGCAATGGTGTCACTGCTGCATACCATCTCTCAAGCACTTCATGTTTTCTTTTGTCTCTGGGATCGAAATTGATTCCGCTTTTTGCACCACCGATCTGCGGACCACTCACTGTAAATTTGATTTCCATCGTTTTAGCGAGAGATTCTACTTCGCGCTTGTCGAGACCAACGCGCATGCGTGTTCCGCCACCCGCAGCGCCACCGCGAAGTGAATTGATCACTACCCAACCCTCAGCATCGCTGAGCTGGTCTTTCCATTCAAAAACGATTTCCGCTTTTTTGTTTTCGTATTTCTCCAGAAGGGCTTTCATACAGTGTTGATAAGGGCGCGAATTTAAGTCGTTGTTCATGCAATCATTGCGTGAGACATATTGGATTGGTTGTTTCACGCGTTTTTTTCACGCAAATATTCACAGATTTAAGCAGAAATAACAAGTTTTTTTCACGCAGATTTTCGTAGATTTAGGCAGAAGAGAGCCGATCTTTTTTTTGTAGTATACATTTCTGCAGAAATCCGGTTTTCAATCTCCGCAAATCTGCGTGAGATAAATAATAAAAGGATGATATAAGAAAATTTCCTTGTGGCTTTTTTGGATTTTTTTTCACGCAGATATTCGGGGATTTAGGCAGAAAAGAGAGGATTTTTTTCTTGTGTTTTTCCATGCTGTGAAAAGCCGCATTTTTTTCTGCGTGAATCCGGTTTTCAATCTCCGCAAATCTGCGTGAGATAAACAATTAATGAATGATAGAAGAAAATTTCCTTGTAGCTTTTTTGGATTTTGAGGATTTTTTTCACGCAGATTTTCACAGATTTAGGCATAAGAGTGCCGATCTTTTTTTTGTACTATTCAATTCTGCGGGAATCCGGTTTTCAATCTCCGCAAATCTGCGTGAAAGCATCTGTTATAAATAAACCGCACCACCACAACTATCTCTTTCCGCGCCGGTAACAGACGCCAGGCAATTGTTCTCCTCGCGTATGCGCAACAATCCGAGAAAAGCAAAAATCAAAGCCTCTTTAAATTGAATAATTTCTGGTGAAGGAATAATTACTTCTGCATTTGACAGTGCGCAAATTCTTTTCATCAAAAATGAATTGAAAGCACCGCCGCCTGTCACAAGCATTTTTTCATCGTCAGCGGAAAGTACATTGCTTATTTGCGAAGCGATATGTTCAACCATTGTGCGCAAAATATTTTCTATTGAAGCCGAAGAATTTTGAATGAGTGGAAAAATATCCGCATCGAAAAATTCTTTACCGAGTGATTTTGGAAAAGGTTTTTGGTAAAAAGAAATTTGATTCAATGATGCAAGAAGCGATTCATCCACAACTCCTG
>JAYTOA010000074.1:0-10087 GCA_043748015.1 Flavobacteriales bacterium | reverse complement strand
GGACCAACTGTTCCTCCATTGCCCGCAGTTTCCGCGTAAAGCGCGTAAGGAACACTCAGCAATTGACTTGTGCCGATAATCGAGTAATTGATTCCTCCGTTTGGATCTGTTTCCGTTTTCAGAAAATAGATACCGGATGACCAGTTGATTTCTGTCATGGTTCCATTCACAATAGTTCCGTTGCCGATCTCGAGACTAACTAGTCCATTGGCATTCGTGGATGGCGTTTGTGTCTCAACATAAACTGCAATGCCCGTTGCAGAATTTTGCAATACACTTAGTCGCATTCCGACAGTAGTATTTGTAACAAGATTGCTGGCCGTATTTCTGATGACTGCCTGGTAACTCATTTTCTGAGGCGCCTGTGCAACACAAATGTTGAAAGTCATCAGCGTGATGAACGTAACAAAAAGATTCTTCATTATATTTAATTTTTGACGATTTTAAAAGTCCTGGAAGAGCTATTCTTTCCAGATAATGTGATATAGTAAGCGGCAGGACTAAGACCCGACATATCAATAGAAGTTAGCAACGACATGAGCGGGTGCGCTTCAATCAATTTGCCCGAAGCATTGCATAAAGCGTAAGAAACACCTTCTGTTTGTTGTACTGATAAAACGATTTGATCCAATGTTGGAT
Source organism: Flavobacteriales bacterium (assembly GCA_043748015.1). Lineage (GTDB taxonomy): Bacteria > Bacteroidota > Bacteroidia > Flavobacteriales_D > Sanyastnellaceae > JAIBBG01. Next base: position 9,448 of record JAYTOA010000074.1, on the reverse strand, counting down.
TCGGATAAATCAGCAGATCCGCAAACAGTGCATTTTCTTCAATAGCAACTACCTGTGAAATTTCGTAGGGTTGTTGAACACCTTGTGCGACAGTATTTGAAGGGCCGGTGTTCGTTGTGAATACCACCTGACCAACGCTATAGGAAACTGTTCCTCCACTTCCTGATGCATTCCCTCCAGTGGCGACGTTGGATTGTTGCGCGGAAACACTGATCATTTGGAAAGTGGAAGTCAGCATTAAAAGAGATATTACGCTGAATTTATTCATCATAAAGGAATCTGGTAAGGACACGAATGTAGTTATAAGTAAATTTAGGTCAGAAAAAAAGCCTCCGATTTCAGAGGCTAGTATTCAATAATTCTGTTCGCTTATTGCGCCCAGAAATAGATAATCAAAAGAGAAACAACCACACACGCCAGCGCAAAAAGTACCGGTCCTGCGATTTCATTCTGTTCTGCTTCTTGATGGCCGTGGCCGTGATCTTCGTGTGTGTGAGACATTTTTATACGTTTTTAGTGCGGGACCAAATTACGGAGTTCTTTCTTAATGAGAAAAATGGAAGGGGAGAAAGTTTTTGACAAGTAAAAGTTATTCGATGTGTCAAGAATTTTTTAGGCCGCTAAGGCTCAAAGGCACGAAGTTTCACAAAGGGTTTTTGCCTCGAAGTCACGAGGAAACGAAGCAACACAAAGTTTTTTTTCTTTGCGAATCTCTACTCCTCTGCGCTCTCTGCGTCCAAAAATCATAAAGATGTATTGACATGTACTTGGATGATTTGGATTTGCTGCGCATGAGTTGCCTTAGAATGCAGTACAGCAATTTTCAATTTTCACATTTCATCGTTCAATCTTGTTGATTCAAAAAGTGCCAGCAATGACGGCGCGATTTTCCATAAGAAATACGAGTAGCTCGTTGTACATTTGCACCCCCGTCGGTCAATGATCCCCGGCGGCGTTAACATCTTCATTATTAACTAACAAAACACACAAAACATGTCTCAAAATGTTCTGACTCCCGACACTTACAGCAATGAACTGCAGGTGTATGTGAATCAAGAGAAAGCTGCCGTGGATTTACTGAGCAGCGTAGGTAGATTGCTTTTCGACAAAAGCATCGAACTGGTATTGTTCCGCAACCATATGGTGGACATCAGTGCTTCGGAAATTTTGCGTCTGCACAAGTATGCGGCAGAGGTGGTGCGCAAGCCCATCAGCATTTTCGACACAGCAGATCTCGCTCGTGGACTTTTCGAAATGGAGCTCGCTCCGGCAAAGATCGACATCGGGAAACTCGCCAGCGAATGGCTCAGCGAGCGCGATCACTTTAAGACACAATCAGAATTTCTTGCCGCCAAACTGCGCAACTTCATGGTGGAAGAAGGTTCGGACATCGAGCCCCGCGATGTGGTATTGTTTGGTTTCGGACGAATCGGTCGCCTTGCAGCACGCGAATTGGTGAAGCAGGCCGGTAAAGGTCAGCAGTTGCGTTTACGCGCAATTGTATCACGTGAAGATGACGATCTCTCTTTGAAAAAGCGTGCATCACTTTTTGAAAATGACAGCGTACACGGACGCTTCAAGGGAACAGTAGAGGTGGACTATGCCAACAAATGTTTGATGGTCAATGGTCAGCGCATTCAAATTATTGCGGCGAAAGATCCCGGCGCCATCGACTACACAAAATACGGCATCAGCAATGCCTTGCTCATAGATAACACCGGCGTTTATAAAGACCGCGACGCCCTCAGCATTCACCTCAAGGCCAATGGCATTGAGAAAGTGATCCTCACAGCTCCCGGCAAGGAAGTACCGAACATTGTTTACGGCATCAACCACCGCGACCTCGACATCGAGAATGAAACGATTTTCTCAGCAGCAAGCTGCACAACGAATGCCATCTGTCCGATCCTCAAGAGCGTGAACGACGCCATGAAGATCCAAACAGGTCATATAGAAACCGTGCATGCCTACACCAACGACCAGAACCTTTTGGACAACATGCACAAGAAGAGTCGTCGTGGCCGTAGTGCAGCCGTGAATATGGTCATCACCGAGACCGGCGCGGGCAAAGCTGTAACCAAGGTCATTCCGGAATTAAAAGACAAACTCACCGCCAACGCCGTGCGTGTCCCGACACCCAACGGTTCATTGGCGATCATCCACGTTTACGTAGACAAACCCACAACGCGCGAAGACATCAACGCAGTCGTTCGCAAGAGCGCCCTCGAAGGCGACCTCGTGAACCAGATTTACTACAGCGTAGGAGAGGAGTTGGTGAGTTCCGATATCGTCGGCAACGACTGTTGCTCGGTATTCGACTCACAAGCCACCATCGTCAGCCCCGACGGCAAAGGCATCGTGCTCTACGTATGGTACGACAATGAATTCGGCTATACCAAGCAGGTGATACGCCTGGCGAAGTATGTGGCGAAGGTGAGGAGGAATATTTACTACTAAGAGTTGATTTGATAAAGTGAAAAACCCTGCGTGAGTGGGGTTTTTTTTGTTAGATAGCTGCAATTAGTTTTTCATTTAATCGACTATTATATTACCTTAAACCCAATTTGACTTAAGAATTCAAAGATTCCATCATAGTATTCTGATCTACGGGTATGGTCTTCGGAATCGCCATCTGGTACAACGATAACCATTCCTTGACGTGCGCGTGTAAGTAGAACCCTGTATGCATTAATCAAATATTTTTTTCGTTCGGATTTGTGAATGTGATTCCATTTACTTCCAACGAATGAATAAGTCAACCACTCACTTTTCGTATACCTCAAGTCTCCATCCCACATGACACATGCCCAATCCAGCTCTAGTCCTTGCACATGGAATTCGGTCGCAACATCCTCTAAATAATAAGATGACCGAACATCTTCTTTACCGTCCAAAAACCAGTGTACTGGATCTATAGGCGATTTGACATCGATAGCAAATGGCTTTAATCTCTGTGCTTGAGACGATACGACCAGACCAAATCTTTCAGTGCCTCTGGCCATTTCCTTCAACCACTTTTTTGCCTTTGTAAGATCCCTAGTCAGAACAATTGGGTAGTTGTTGGAAATTTTACTTAAAACAATACTCGCTTGATTCAACTCCAAATCCAAAATATGTTTAACTAATAATGATAGATTTTCCGCTCTAAATGAGCGCATCGAAACTGCAAGATGTAGATCATCATTGAATTTCACCGTACACTTCTCTTTCAATTGTTCAATAGCCTCAATTGCAGAATATTCTGAGTCGATTAGATTAGGAGAAATATTTACCTCCCAATCTGAAAATCTATTCTTAATTGCTTGGAGCCATTCAGAAATTCCTGCTTCGCCCGTGTTGATTTCTTGACCACCACCAACTAGACAAATGACTACTGCCCAATCTTTGTGGCGCTCAAGACAGGAAATTAGAAATTCTGGTTCGGAATAATCAAAATCAGGTTGATTCTTTTTTTGACGCATAAATTTTACAGTCTGCTCCTTATTCCATGCTCGTTGCGCCTCATCAAAAATTGCGACGTGATCATCTGGAGCTTTCGGATCAGTAAGATATGCGTCTCTGTAATGATGAATAATCTGAATAAAAGTCTTTACTGCTTGTTTGGCAATTGTCTTGGTTGTTTTTATTCCATCCTCCTTATCAGTTTTGACCCTATCACGCGCTAATGCTTCCTGCAAAATTGCTACAAGGGGAGCATTTCCGGACAAATACACGCTCCGATTACTGTCTTCCATTTCGAGTTGATTAGTGGCAACCTTGAGACCAACAAGAGTCTTTCCAGCACCTGGAACACCAGTAACAAAGACAATAGACTTCTTTTTAGTTCTTTTAGAATACGAGATAATTTCCGAAATTACTCCTGTAGTTAAAGTTAAATTCTTAGCTGCTGCATCGCTTCGAGTAATTTCATCAACGCTATGACTTTTATATAAGTTCACTGCAGCTTCAATGATTGTTGGAGTGGGAGAATAGCTTCCTTCTGCGAAATCTTTAGAATTAATCGATATAGCGTCAATATAGAACAGCAGCACATTATCTAACGCAGTTTTCAAGTCTCCTTTTCCCAATTTCATAGGTAGAATTAACCCATCATTGTGTATTGTGGTCACAACTTCGACAAAAGAATTGTGTGCTTCCGTGGCAATAAGAATTGGGACTAAAATGGCATGGTGACTTGGCTTGTGAAAGTTTTTAAGGTCAAGCGCATAATCCCAAACTTGATCGATATGATATTGTAAAAACTGAGATTCGCCAACCTTAAACTCAACAACGAAAACTATGTTGTCAATGATAATTATGCAGTCAACTCGTTTGCCCATTCGAGGAATTGAAAACTCAAAAAAGATCGTTCCTTGAAATTCTATTAGTGACTCTTTCAGAATCGGAATTTGAGATTCCCATGATTTGTTTTGATTCCTTGTTGCATCGAATTGATTAGCGATTGTTATTTGTCCGATGATTTCCTCTGTGCTACTTAACTGAAATTCGGAAATAGTATTGCGATAATAGTAGTTTAACATTTTAGAATTAGTGATTAAACTTATGAGAGACTCAGCAACGAATCATTTGAACTCGCATAATAATTAGTGCAAAATAGCAATTTTCGGAAGTCTAAAAATGAATTATATTACTGAACACGTAGGATTTAGTTAGATAAAATTTACATTGACAGTAATAGGATCTAGTAATCGCTTTGGAATTTTGAAGTATATGCACTTATAGCGAAAAGCGTTTCAGAACTATAATCGCGCTTGCAAATCCGCTCCTTAGATGACATGGATGTTGTAAAGTGACAACACGTCTGATGCAAATAGCAATTGAGGATTAAAGTATCTACAAGATAGGAATAAGAGCCGAAACCAACCCCCACTAAAAAACCCACCGCTCACGCAATAGGTTTTTAAAATGACTACTACAAATTAAGCAGCTGTTGCGGCAACAATCTCCGCTTTGTGGGATACGACCGCTGCCATGTGGCCGTCTATCAGGGTAAGGTCCTGCTCAACACGATTGAAATCGTACTCTTTGTTCAGCAGGTCCTGAGCGCCGTAGTCGTCTGCCTTGTTCGAAACAATCAGCTTACACGTGCTGACAGATTGGCAAATGACAATGGCGATTCACCTATTATTAAAGCGGTCATTCTAAAATATTAAAGAAAAAACCAACCCAAATGGGGTGTGACATTTTTACCTTCCAAAATTTCGATTTGTTTTTTACTATACAAAATCAGCTATACAAAATTTTGTATAGGCAAATTTGTATAGGCCTTTTTCATTACAAAAATCGGGGTCCAAAATTCCCGCGTTTCGGTTCGTCAAATCAAAATGGAGAAATGCGAAGACTTCCCAGTACGCGGAGTGAAGTGGGAAGTAAAATGAAGGTTGTTATTTGTGGGTATACTCTTCATTCTGAATTTGCCCGGATATTTGATGTCGGGGTTTTGCTATTTAAAGGAAATGTCTGCTCGTTTTATTGGAATTTCCCGCCTAGTGTTGAGCAGAAGAGGCAAACGGTGGATATCTTCTGGTGGCATCATCCTTTCTATAGTATTTCATTAACAGTCGCGGCATAAAAAGGATTCTACCTTAGTCGTCATCTTCGCGCATAGCTTGTTTCATGGGACTAATTTCCGGCGCCAGCTTTCGCAGGATGCAGCAACAAAGGATTTACGGTGAACCAGACATCAGAAGAACTCAATTATTCATTGAAATCAAACGAAAACAAACAATAAATCAAATCAACATGTTAGAACAATTAATCAACTTGGTGAAAGAACACGCCGGCAATGACATCGTCAACAACAATGATGTGCCCAATGAACACAACGACGCCGTTATCGAAACAACCGCAGGGGGCATCATGGATCATTTGACTTCGCTTGCGGGCTCTGGTGGTCTGGATAGCATCAAAAGTATGTTCAGTGTTGATCAGCCGGCTTCTGCAACGGAAGTCTCCGGTATGAGCAGCGGTATCGCTCAGACCATTAGCAGCAAATTCGGTATCGATGCCTCCAAGGCAGAGGGCATCGTAAAAAATCTTATTCCAACTGTTATGAATAATTTGTCGAAAAAGACCAATGATCCCAACGACAACAGTTTCAGTATGGAAGGCATCCTCGGCGCACTTACCGGTGGCTCTGGAGGTCTCAGCGGTGTGATGGATGGTTTGAAGAAAATGTTTTAACAGGGAAGGGAAGTTCAAGGTTCGCGGGTTAGAGTTCCCGCGATTTTTTTTTGGCCGCGAAGTCACGAAGAGTCACGAAGAGTCACGAAATTTTTTTGATTCGATGATTTGGAGACTTGATGATTTCGCTGCTTGTCATTATTGGTCACAAGAGTCATTGCATTTCAACATCTCGCATCTGCCTGAAAGGAGCGCGCTGGCGTGAAGTCTGAACTCCAAACTTTGAACTTCAATCGAATGTTCGACTAGAAAAGAACACTACGTGCGTCCCGCCTTCATCCCTTTCTCAATCCGCGTAAGTATCTCGAGTTGCCTCGCCTGACTCTCAAACAAAATCTTGATCTGTTCTTCCAGCAGTAGATCTATCTTCTGATGCAAGCTGCGCACTTCGAGTTCGGCTTTGAGGTTGATGAGGTAATCGTTCTCACTGCGCTTGCGGTCTTTTTCTTCCTTGCGGTTCTGACTCATCATGATGATGGGAGCTTGCATGGCTGCTATACACGAGAGTACAAGATTCATCAGGATGAAGGGGTAGGGGTCGAACCTGTCGGATAATACAGCGATGGAGTTGAACAATATCCAAATGAACAGGACGATACCAAATAGTATAATAAATCTCCACGATCCGCCGAAGCGTGCTACTTTATCTGAGAGCCTGTCGCCGGGTGTAATGATTTCATCCGGTTCGTGAAGCAGGTTTTTCACGATGAGCTTCTCTTCAGCGATGGTTTGCTCAACAATTTTTTGAAGCTTGTTCAACTGGTCATCGCCAGACTTCAATTTGCTTTCTATTTTATTGCTCATGGGTATTTGAATTACAATTGAGCTAACGTATTCACGAAACAATTTGATCATTCAACCATTCACATTTCTATAACCACAAGCGAAAGTTTATATGTCGGGGTTAAGCGTTCTCATGATTTTTTTTAGGCCACGAAGGCTCAAAGACACAAAGAAGCACGAAGATTTTTTGAATGTTTGAATTGGTGATTGGATGATTGATACAGAGCATCAACTGCTATTTCAAATGGCACTATTTGTCAAAATCTTTGATCAAACAAAAGAAAATATTCGCGAGAACGCTGAACTATAAACTCTGAACTAACTCCGCTAAGAATGGGCGTCAATGAAGCCTACTTCATGAAATTTTCTTTGTGACTCTTCGTGTCTTCGCGCCTTCGTGGCCTAAAAAAACCATGATACACATCGCAATCATCGATGACCATTGTCAGTCTACTTCCGATCAATGAATTATACATTTCAAGACGAAGTATATCAATGCTTAAATAAAATAAAACATGCAAATAAAAAACAAAACGATAGTTGTCACCGGCGGCGGAGATGGAATTGGAAGAGAGTTGGTATTGTTGCTACTGAAGAAAGGTGCAAGGGTAGCAGCAGTAGATATAAGAGAAGATGCACTACAGGCAACGGCAAAGTTAGCATCCATGTATTACAATCACTTGTCGACTCACGTGATGGATATCACCGATCGACAAGCAGTTTTAAAATTACCTCAGCTCGTATTGGCGAAGCATGGGGAAATTGATGGTCTCATCAACAACGCGGGAATCATTCAGCCATTTGTCAGGGTGATTGATTTGCAAGAAGCAGATATAGAACGCGTCATGAACGTCAATTTTTACGGAACGCTTTTTATGGTGAAAGCTTTTCTGCCACATCTGCTTGAGCGACCCGAAGCACACATCGTCAACATATCAAGCATGGGCGGTTTTCTTCCCGTTCCCGGACAAAGTGTATATGGCGCATCCAAGGCCGCTGTCAAATTGTTGACGGAAGGCTTGTATGCAGAGTTGATGTTCACAAACGTGAAAGTATCCATTGTTTTTCCGGGTGCCATCGGCACAAATATTACAGCAAATTCCGGTGTGAAAAGTCCGCTACCGGAAGGCGACGCAGGGCAGTCATCGTATAAAACATTATCACCCGACAAAGCGGCGGAGATGATTGTTGAAGGTATGGAAAAGAATAATGTCAGAATCTATGTGGGACAGGATTCGAGGCTCATGAATACATTATACAGATTAAGTCCGGGGTATGCAACGAGGTTGATCAGTAAGAAGATGAAGAACTTATTACCGAATTGAGGTGAAGGCAAGTTCGATGTTCGTCGCGAGGATATCTTAAATTCAGATAGTTCATACTTCAAAGTCTGGAGTTCTGAGTTCGAGCCGGCGCACTCCTTTTAAACAAGAGCGAGATTTTAAATGCAATGACTCTTGTGACTAAAAATGATAAGCAGCGAAATCATCAAATCTCCAAAACATCCAACCAAAAAAGGTTGAGCTTTTGAGACCTAAAAAAGTATCAACTAACAAGGAGTTAAATCATTAAATCAACCACATTTGTATACATATATAAAACAATGGAAGTAGGCAACGAGGACTTGGACAATTATTTAGAAAATCATTATATACACAGGAGCAATTGGCTACGAGCGGCAGTCCTCGGCGCCAACGATGGCATATTGTCTACTGCTAGCATTGCGATTGGTGTATCAGCAGCGGTTGATGCCAGAGAACCGATAGTACTTGCTGCGTTGGCCGGACTGGTTGCAGGTGCACTTTCCATGGCAGCTGGTGAGTATGTGTCTGTCAGTTCGCAAACGGATGTGGAGAATGGAGATATTGAACGCGAGAAGCAAGAGTTACTCGAGATGCCCGAACTTGAATTGCATCGTCTGGCGGAGATATATCATCAGAGAGGATTGAAGAAAGAAACGGCAATGACCGTCGCACTTGAGTTAACTGCACATGATGCCCTCGGCGCGCATGTGAGAGATGAATTGGGCATCAATGAAATCAGTCAGGCCAAACCGATACAAGCGGCGTTCGCTTCCGGCGCGGCTTTCACAGTCGGTGGTATTCTACCATTGCTGGTAACGATCTTTTTGCCTATGGAAAAAATGGAATACTATCTATACGCATTCGCCATTTTCTTTTTGACGTTGCTGGGTGCAATGGCGGCAAGAACAGGAGGTTCGAGTATTCTTAAAGCAGTGATGCGCATTACTTTCTGGGGAACAATTGCGATGGGGCTGACCGCTGTAGTTGGTTATTTATTTGGGGTGAATCTTTGACCTGTATCGCGCTCTTATTTGTGATGGGTGGGATAGTTCATAGTTCCTGGTTCGCGAACTTTTTTCTGTCCATGCCTAAATAACTTTGACCGTTTTCTTGAACCTCATACTTGGATTTCTGGAGATAGATTCCGAGCCTGAGGGTTTTTGTTGCCAAGAAGAAAT
>JAYTOA010000073.1:0-8828 GCA_043748015.1 Flavobacteriales bacterium | reverse complement strand
GATGATATCCGTTTATTTTTAAAATTCATCACTGAACTTGGATTATCATCAACCACACAAGCGCGCATCATCTCGGGACTAAAAGGCTTCTTTAATTATCTGATGCTTGAAAAAGAGATCAAGATTGATCCAATGGAACATATTGATACGCCAAGAATAGGAAGAAAACTTCCCGATGTATTAAGCGTCGAAGAAATGGATAAAATTCTAAGTGCAATAGATTTGAGTAAAGCAGAAGGAACCAGAAACAGGGCAATGCTTGAAGTACTCTACAGTTGCGGATTGCGCGTTTCCGAATTGGTGAACCTCAAAATTTCCGGTTTGTATGTTGATGACGGATTTATTCGTGTGATAGGAAAAGGAAACAAAGAAAGATTGGTACCAATTGGTAGTGAGGCGTTGATTTGGATTTCACATTACAAAGAAGAAACGCGGAATCATCTGGCAATAAAAACAGGACATGAGGATTATCTTTTTCTCAATAGAAGAGGTGCGCAGCTATCAAGAATGATGGTATTCAATATCATCCGTGACCTTGTAGTTACACTTGGAATCAAGAAGCAAATTTCACCGCATAGCTTCAGACATTCATTCGCAACGCACCTCGTGGAAGCCGGTGCAGATCTGAGAGCTGTACAGGAAATGCTTGGACATGCGAGCATTACGACCACTGAAATTTACACACACCTAGATCGACAGCGATTACGTGAAGAAATTATCAATTTCCATCCACACTACAAAAAGTAAAAGCTTCAGAAAGACTACATCTGTAACAAATCCAGGAATGTGCGGCATAAACTCCCGAAATTTGCCGCATACAACAATCAAGGAACGAGAGATGAAGACGCTACCGGAAAAAGTAAGAGCAGTTAAGAATGTATATGCAAAGCTTGATAAAGAAATCGCTGCTTTGCAAGCCACAAGCGGGTTACATTGTCTATCTGGATGCGGAGAATGTTGTAAGAAACCAGATATTGAAGCAACGCCATTGGAATTTTTGCCATTGGCCTTGCAACTTTTCGATGAAGGCAAAGCTGAACGTGCTTTGGAAGATTTACAAAACAAAACAGAAAGTATTTGTTATGTCTTTCGACCACACGTCACAAATTTTGGTGGACTTTGCAGCGAATATCCACATCGGGGTCTTATCTGCAGGCTATTTGGATTTACTGCAAGAAGAAACAAAGAAGGCAACAGCGAACTGGTTACTTGCAAACTGATCAAAAAAGATCAGTCTGCAGAATTCGATCAGCTTGTAAAAGAAATGAAACACGGCAAGAAGATTCCTGTGATGAGTGATTATTACTCACGCATCGCGGGTATAGATCACAACATGGTCACCTTCTACCCTATCAACGAAGCGATGAAACAGGCTATCGAAACAGTGCTTCATTATTATGCTTATCGCAAGCGTCGCATTCCGAAAAACTGATACAACGTAATTTCTATTGAACTTTATGATGCAATGTTTGTTTTCGTTATAAGAATTGAGCAATGCACATTTATAAATTAGAATCGACGACAATCATACATTCTGATATTGAAACAGTATGGAACTTTTTTTCAAAGCCGGAAAATCTCAATGAGTTGACGCCAGCGGAGATGCAATTTGAAATCATCACACCGCAACCACTTCCGGAAATGTTTCAAGGACAAATCATAGAATACATCATCGCCCCTTTTCCATTCGTACGCTTTAAATGGACATCTGAAATTACCCAATGTGAAAAGGGAATTCTATTTGTGGATGAACAAAAATCGGGTCCGTATAAATACTGGCATCATGAACATCGATTCATAATAAAGGGAAGTGAAGTACATATGACAGATACCGTTAAGTATGCCTTGCCTCTTGGCTTTCTTGGAAGAATAGCACACATCATATTCGTCAAGAAAAAACTCGCAAATATCTTTACTTTCCGAGAGGAAATTGTTCAACAAGTATTCAAAAAGCCTTAATCATGGTACTTTTTCACGCCGGCATTGATCTCAATCTTTAATGCATTCTCGGCCGGAGGAATTACACAATTGTATCCATCTGTGTATGCGCAATATGGATTGAAGCAATAGTTGAAATCGATAAACATTTCACTGGTGATGTCAGCAGTTGTGTACTCAATATAGCGGCCACCACCGTAAGTTGTAAATCCATTTGTTTTATCCGTGAAAGCCAATAAGAGATGATTCGCGTATTGAGGCCTGGCAGGATCGGCCATTTGATATAACGTCAGTTTGCACTTTGCTTTACCCAATTTAAAGCTAAGCACCCCATAAGGTTTGTAGGAAGGAGTGCGTGTACCCGAAGTCTTCATCACCACGACTTTTCCATTCTTAATTGGTTTGAATTTGGCCTTCACTCTGTATGCCTGATCGATTGGGAAATAATCCAGACCAACAAAATGTGCACGTTCTTCAGGAGGCAGGATAGATTTCAAAGAATCACCAAACTCTGCATTTGTATCATCACGGTATTTCTGAACGTTTTCAAAGTATGTTTGCCCGGCAACACGTTGTGGATCGAGCAAATTCAATACAACAAGAACAAAAATCAATCTTAAAATCATAACCATTTTGTCTGCTTCACAGTAAAAGCGGAGTCAAAACTATTGCATAGCGTGAAGAATTTATACCTGCTTCTCTTTTTATTTGGTTCAATTACAATGATGTCGCAGGACATCAAACTGTTGGATCATGCGCTTCAATTCAAAAAGCATAAAGTCGCCACGAGGGATTGCTATGAAATCAAGTACAAAGAGAATCTGGCAGTTGACTCTATTCACCGTTCGTATGAGGAATACAATCAGAACGGACGTCTAATGAAATTCACCGAGTATTATTCCAAAGGAAAGGAGATGGCGGTTTATAGATATGAATACGACGAAAAAGGCAACATAACAAGAAATACATTGAGCCTCGTATTCAACAACTGGCAGGAAATCGAAATGATACTCACCTTTAATGAGAAGGGAAGATTGATTCAAAGAGAAATGCCTGAGACGATTGCCAACTTCTGGTGCAAAGAGACATTTACCTATGGCTCCGACGGGAAAATGGTTCGAAGTGATCAATGGTACATGACAGGAGGCGCAACCAAGGCATTGAGTCACAAAAATTATTCAGATCAGATTGAATCGAGAGAAAATTCGCCGACACACATTTATGACACCAAGGGACTCTTGATTATTCACCAGACATACAAAAATGGTATCAGCGATTCGGCGTTCTGCTACAACTATACCTATCAATAATCCGGCTTCAATCAGCAGCTAAAAAAGTCTTATGATTTTTCCATCACCTGTTGTGGCGATTACAAATTTTTCGACAACAGAAACAGCGATGAGTTCCGGTGTGTTGATTACTTCAAAGTATTGCCAGTTCGCCCCGCCATCAACACTTTCTGCAACAACACCTTCATTACCCACCGCTACAAGGTGCTTCTCAAAAGAGTCCACATCACTCCAGTTGATACGCGACTTAAACGCATTGTTTCCTTGAGCAAGTTGCGTCCAATTTGATCCCGAATTCGTTCCCTTCAAGATAGCGCCATTCAATGTAACAGCAATGCAATCATCACTACCCGTTTTTGTCAAACCGGTAATGAAATCATTGCGAAAATCAGCTACGGAAAGACTATCGATGTGGTTATTGGCGACAAGCACAACTCCATGCCCGCCCGTTACAATTTCGTTCTCACCTAATAAGATCATTGCGCGAAATTCATTCTGCCTGAAAACAAAATCCCAATCATTTCCAGCATCGCGAGACTCGTAGATGACACCCTCGCCAAAATTTTCGCCACCACAAAAAAACCAACTGCTATCACTTTTGAATTCAATATCTTGAATTGCAGGACGATCCTCTTCGTTAAAAGGAACCTGATCAGCAAGCCAATTGTAAGCCCAGGTATTTCCGCCATCCGTAGTTTTCCAAAGATGCAAATAATCACCACCTGCCAAACCGATTTGATCATTCAAAAATTTCAAGGAATAGATGCTTTTAGAAAATTCTGACTCATACCGAGACCAAGAGTTACCACTATCCATTGTCTTCAGAATTATTCCTTCATTCCCGCGGATACCTCCACAAGCAATCCATGTGGAATCGTTCATCACAAAAACATCGTTGATGCGAAAAGCATAGCCCGTATTATAGACAGCCAAAGGCGCGAGCATTTCCTTTTCCTTTCGGCACGCAGATATCGAAATAACGATCAAGAGAAAAACAGAAATCCTCAGGAAAGTCGATATTCTCCATACAAAAATTCCATGATATGTAGAAGCAGCATTCTTCACTTGATGTGACCCAGCACCTCTTCGATGTCATCGATTGTATTCACATTTGCCAGCTTCTCCGGCCATTGAGATTTAATGACATGCGCTGAGGAATTGATAAGCACTTTCCTCGGGCAGCTGTAGCCTTCGCCGATAAATTTCAATGCTTCCTGATATGATTTTGGTTCCCATATAGCGATGAGTGGTTCAGGAAAACGATCATGAGGACTAACGAATGAAGTTGCCACAGCAAAAGGATTTCGATTGCGAATTAATTCATTGATCACTTCAGAATCGAGTAGAGGAAGGTCGCAGGCGAGAACTAACCATGCAGAAGCAGGATCAAACATGAAAGCCGAAAGAATTCCTCCCAGCGGACCCATGTCAGATATTCTGTCGACAATCACTTCGCATTCATGCTCAACAAAATACTCACTCTGATCCTTGCGACATGAAATGAAAGAAGCAATTCCAAGTCTATCGAGCATATGCTTGACATGTAAAAACTGCTCCTCGGAATGATATACGATTCGCGTTTTATCCTTTCCCATGCGAATGCTTCGACCACCAGCCATGATAAGCGCTTTCAGAGGAGCAGGCTGCATAAATGCTGATGTGAGAAAATTCTTCAATGCATCGGTGTCGTTCGCATTCACTTTTGTAATAGTCTTTGCATTGGGAAGAATCTCAAAGACAAAATCAGGAATACTGCCGTCGCTTTCCGTTGAAATAATTGCAACGACATTCGTCAATTCTTCAGCACGTTTACGAAGTGAATTTCCCTTCTCTTTATTACAAATAATGATTTGACGACTTGCGGAGAAATGATTGCCATTCACTAAAATTAAATCAGCCTTTTTTAAAGCAAATCTCTTTTGAAAGTCATTATCGGGAATCACAACATTCAATTCCACACTTCGCATTTTATCTTGCCAATGCGTTCCTTGAAAAGTATTTCCATCAGATTGATGATCAGCATCAATAAAAGCAATATCTGCGTCAGGAAAAAAGGTTCGAACCTTCTCCACGAAACCCGCAATATCATCGCAAGATGTTCCGTAAATGGCACATTCGTTCACACCAAATTTTCCGGAAATTACCTTAGTAAGGTCACCGTGTTTTTTATGATGCTCTTTTGAAGTCATTCTTCCCTCCCGTCTTTTCCATCAATCTAATTTCACTGATGATGATATCATGCGACAATGCTTTACACATATCATAAATGGTGAGAGCAGCAACGCTTGCACCAGTCAATGCTTCCATCTCAACACCCGTCTTTGCTGTAAGTTCTGCAGTGCAGCGAACCTTTACCACATTTCCTGACATATTAATTTCCACTTGAACATTGTCCAAACCCAGTGGATGACAAAGCGGGATAAGATCACCCGTTTTCTTCGCAGCCATAATACCGGCAATGATAGCGGTCTGAAAAACGGGACCTTTAGGCAAGTGCAATTCTCTATTGATTAATTTCTCAAGAACAATTTCAGGCAATGTAATAAGCGCTTCAGCAATCGCCTTGCGATGCGTGTTTGACTTACCAGCGACATTGACCATACTCGCGTTTCCTTGAGAATTGATATGCGTAATTTCAGACATAGTGCGAAGATATTGAAGCTAAATGACATTGAAGTGCATTCTAATAAAATAAGGTGTTTAGAATATTCACACAAAAAACACTGAACAATGCCTCGTTACTTTTTTATAAATATTTCTGTACATCGCGGGGTATTCTCGCAGAAATTTGCATACGAAAAACACAACAATGAAAAAGCTCATCATCATTTTCTCGATCCTCTTATTGAGTGGAATGACAATGCAATCACAATACGCCTTGCCGGAAAAAGGAAAACAGCTCAATGCAGGTGTAGGATTGTCAACGTGGGGCATACCCATTTATGTAGGTATGGATTTCGGAATTGATACCGACATTTCCGCCGGTTTCGAGTTTTCATACAGGAATTACAGTCAACGATATTTCGGCAGGAAATACTCCAGCAACATCATAGGATTCTCCGGCAATGCCAACTATCACTTCAATGGCATAACTGATATTCCCACACAATGGGACGTTTATGCAGGTTTAAACCTTGGTTTTTACGTTTGGAGTACAGCTGGTGATTACCCGGGATCACAAAGTTCAGGACTTGGTATTGGCGCTCAGCTTGGAGGTCGATACTACTTCAACGACAAAACTGCACTCAATTTAGAACTTGGAGGTGGAAACGCCTTCAGCGGTGGAAAAATCGGGTTGACATTCAAGCTATAGTATTTTCTCATCTACTCAATCTGAAATTTTACGATCGTAGCAAATCGGAGCGTGTCGCCTTTGTGAAGAACATTCACAAGGATATTGAATGCGCGTTGGAGGTTCATGATATACAAAACGTTAAAGTGTTTTACTCGAATGAGGACACGTATATCCGCAAAAGTGCATATCTCGTAACCGGCAGAATATACCTTTCAAGAAATCTGCTAAGAGAAAAAATCATTGCAACATTAATAGATCTTGCAAATGATGAAGGATATCGCGTCAGACAAACTTCGATTAATGCTGCCGGTGAGATTGGTAAAACGAATTTCGCAATTGTAGAACAATTCTTCAACATCGCTCTTTTTGACAGTCATCATACTGTACGAAATGCTGTGATAGGTTCCGTAAAAAAAATGTCAGAAGTAAATCCCGGGCCAGTACTTAACTGGGCATTAAAATATCTGCATCATCCTGACAAAGAAGTAAGACGCGAGATTTGTCATGGTATCGAATTGCGCGGTCGGAAACATCCAGAAGATATACTGCCATTGCTTCGCGAGCTGGAAAACGATACTACGGCACGAGTCAGAAAAACCTTGATTCACGTTCTCGGGCAAATTGCGTACAAGAAAAACTGCCTGGAAACTGTAATAACAGATTTAAAAAAATGGAAAAACGCTATCCTCGTTGACGAAGCGATAACTGAAATAATTGACGTCCATTACCGCTATCGCAATTTTTCCCATTACACACAAGAAGAAGCCACGGCGATTATCGACTCCAACTTCAAGCGAACCTGAACAAGCGAATATTTCCATCAACGGTCAACGGACTGTATCATGGTCAATTAACTTCGCACAAAATTCACAAAAAAAGTTGATCATGTTCAGACAAATTGCGTTTTCCTTTTTCTTTATCTACCACACAGTACTAATTGCACAAACCGCCATTACGAATCAACTCATCTGGTCCGGTCCTGAGTTCAGCAGCGAATCTGTTTCAGGTTTGAGTAGCATGAATGATGGATTGCATTACACAAGCACAGAACAGAGCGACGCATTTGGAACGAGACTGGTGAAATACAGCTATGTCACTGGACAGGAAGTTGGAGTAATTGCAACATCAAAAGATATTTTCGGAGATGTTACCAAAGCCATTGAAGGTTATGAATTCAGTCAGGATGAAACGCAATTGCTCATTCAAACCGAAACAGAGAGCATCTATCGACATAGTTTTTCTGCGAACTATTATGTCTATCATATTGAAGCACGGAGAACAACTCCTGTTTCTGATTTCAAGAAAGGAAAACAAATGCTAGCTGAATTTTCTCCTGATGGAAAACACATTGCGTTCGTTCGTGACAACAATATTTTCGTAATGAATGTTGCAGATAAAAAAGAAACCCAAGTTACAACTGACGGGGAAATCAACAAGATTATCAACGGAAGTACAGATTGGGTTTATGAAGAGGAGTTTGCAATAGCAAAAGGATTTGAATGGAGTCCGGCGGGAAATAGAATTGCTTACTACAGATTTGATGAAAGCGCTGTGAAAGAATTTTCAATGGACATGTTCGGAGAACTTTATCCAACGCAATACGAATTCAAATATCCAAAAGCAGGCGAAGCGAACAGTGTGGTAAATGTTTACGTCTGGGATATGACGACAGGCGCAGCGAAACCGGTGAATACAGGATCAGAAAGAGACCAGTACATCCCACGCATCAAATGGACACAAAACAATGATAAACTCTGTGTTATGCGCATGAATCGCCATCAGAACAAACTGGAATTTCTGATGACCAACATGACACAAGCTGTACCGTTTGCCATTGAGACAAAAATCATTTTCACCGAAACCGCCAACTCCTATATAGACATTTCAGATGCACTTACATTTTTGAAAGACGGCAGTTTTGTATGGTTAAGTGAACGAGATGAGAACAACCACCTTTATTTGTTCAATGCAGAAGGAAGCATTCAAACACAAATTACCAGTGGGAAGTGGGATGTAATTGACTTTTACGGAATCGATGAATCGACGATGACAGCGTATTACAGCAGTAGCGAGATCAGTCCTATGGACAAACAGGTTTACTCTGTTAGTTTTAAGAAAAAAGGAGCAAAGCCAGCCGTATTGAGCACGCAATCGGGCACCAACAATGCGGATTTCAGCAAAGGCTTTAAATATTATATCATCAATCATAGCGATGCGAATACGCCACCGGACATCACCTTATATAATAGCAAGTGCAAACAAGTGCGCGTGCTGAAAGACAATGCCGCACTAAAAGAGAGACTAAA
>JAYTOA010000072.1:0-19608 GCA_043748015.1 Flavobacteriales bacterium | reverse complement strand
ATGCGGTCTGACTTACTTGAAGATCGAAAATGCAATTCACTAGCTGTCTATTGAGAGAATTGAACATCCGGGGAAAACCACGAAGTGGTTCGAATGTCTGAGCCATGGGATTTATCCCATGGTGAAAGAATATCCCCGCGGATTACAACCCCAAAGGGGTTGAATAAAGAACATCCACGTCGCAGATTCAGTTTGATGTGTGATTACGGTAGCATTGCGGACAATCACTTTAGGTTATTAGTTATAGGGCGGAAGGCTCTCAAATTCGCTGTTGCTTAGAACAATAACCAATAACAAATAACTACAACGGCAGATACGGAAAAGCGCGTCCCGGATAAATCCCCGTCTTCCCAAGTTGCTCTTCAATCCGCAATAGCTGATTGTATTTCGCAATCCTGTCGCTGCGTGAAGCAGAACCCGTTTTGATCTGTCCGCAATTCAATGCAACGGCAAGATCAGCGATGGTCGTGTCTTCAGTCTCGCCGCTACGGTGACTCATCACCGATGTGTAAGCATATTTTGTAGCCATTTGAACGGCTTCAATGGTTTCGGTGAGTGTTCCAATTTGATTCACTTTCACCAGAATTGAATTGGCAATGCCCTCTTCAATACCTCGTGCCAGGCGATTCACATTCGTCACGAACAAATCATCACCTACCAATTGAATGTGTCCACCAAGTGCTTCAGTCATCAATTTCCAGCCATCCCAATCATCTTCTGCACAACCGTCTTCAATAGAAACAATCGGATATTTATCGCACCATGATTTCCAATACGCCACCATCTCGGTGCTCGTCAATTCATCGCCAGTGCTCTCAAGAACATACCTGTTTTTCTCGGCATTATAGAATTCTGTGCTCGCACAATCCAATCCAATGCAGACATCAACGCCGGGTTTATAATTGGCAGCTTCAATCGCCTGCATCACATATTGCAACGCTTCTTCATTGCTTTTAAAACTTGGGGCGAAACCACCTTCGTCGCCAACATTGGTGGAGAAACCTTTTTTCTTCAGCACTTCTTTAAGGTGATGGAAAACTTCCGTACCCATGCGCAATGCATCACTGAAAGTATCTGCGCCCACAGGTAGGATCATAAATTCTTGAACGTCTACCTTATTATCGGCGTGGGCACCGCCGTTGATGATGTTCATGAGTGGAATAGGAAGCGTGTTTGCTCCCACTCCACCGACGTATCTGTATAGAGGCATTCCAGTAGCTTCAGCGGCAGCGCGGGCGCATGCAAGAGAAACACCAAGTATGGAATTTGCTCCGAGTATCGCTTTGTTGTCAGTTCCGTCTAAAGCACACATCACTCTATCGATCATCACCTGATCAAAAACAGAAGCGCCATGAAGCTCATCGCTAAGGGTTGTGTTCACATTCTGAACGGCTTTTGTCACGCCCTTTCCCAAATAAATGCCCTTATCATGATCGCGCAACTCCACAGCCTCGTGAATACCTGTGCTTGCTCCACTCGGAACAGCAGCGCGGCCAACGTGTCCGGAGTCTGTGTACACTTCAACTTCTAAAGTTGGATTGCCTCGTGAATCGAGGATTTGTCTTGCGTGAATCTTTGCTATTAATGCCATAAATATCTTTATTAAGTCAATTTCTTTTTTGGTGTAGAGCGAACAGAAGCCGTGATGATTATCTCGCCATTTCTTTTTTACTCACTTTAATATTGTTTACGAAATCATCAAACAAATAGCGCGAATCATGCGGTCCGGCGCTCGCTTCAGGATGATATTGCACAGAGAATACATTCTTATTCGTCAATCGAATACCCGCTATAGTGTTATCATTCAAATGCAGATGCGTAATTTCTACATCGTTGTTCCCCTTCACGGATTCATGAGAAACTACGAAGCCATGGTTCTGACTCGTAATCTCGCTTTTGCCGGAAATCAGATTCTTCACCGGATGATTGATACCACGATGTCCATTGAACATTTTTTCTGTTTTCAATCCTTGCGATAAAGCTATCAATTGATGTCCGAGACAAATGCCAAAACCTGGGATGTCTGTTTCGATGAGCTGTTTTACCAACGCAATTGTTATGGGCATGGCTGAAGGATCACCCGGCCCATTGCCATACATGATTCCATCGGGTTCAAAGGCAAGTACATCTTCCAATGTAGCGCTCAGTGGAAACACTTTCAGATAACAATTTCGATCGCTAAGAGAACGCAGAATATTGCGCTTCACGCCGAAATCCATTACAGCTACTTTATGATCAGCCCTGGGATTTCCAAATTCGTAAGCAGTTTTGCAAGCCACTTTGCTGCTCAACTCCAGGCCATCCATGGAAGGAACTTTCCTGAGTTTTTCCGCGAGTGAGTTCACATCAAGATCCACAGAAGAGATAATACAATTCATAGCCCCGGCTTGACGAATATGCCTCACCAACGCGCGTGTATCAAGCTCGCAAATACCTGCAATGCCATCACGCACGAGCATTTCCTGTAACGTGCCGGAACCGCCCACTCTACTTGCGACGTCTGAGAATTTTTTGATGATGACACCGGAGACTTTGCAAGAATCCGATTCTACTTCGTCATCTTTCACACCATAGTTACCAATATGTGAAGCTGCCATCACCAATGTCTGGCCATAATAACTAGGATCGGTAAAAACTTCCTGATAGCCGGTCATGGCAGTGTTGAAGGCTATTTCGCCTGTTGCTGTCCCTACCGCTCCGCAAGATTTTCCGTAAAAAACAGTGCCGTCGTTCAGTAGAAGTACGGCGGGTAGATTGTCTCGTGTCATCGGAGGGCAAAACTAACCTTGTCCTTTCAATTTACAATTTGTGTTTTTAAACATGTTGTGAAGAGTTCGAATCCTTACGAATATGGTTATCAAATTGATCAGCGGCATCAAAAGCGTTTTGACTCAACCTTCACTTGTTGAAAAACTTGTTAATGCTTCGAGCGCAAATAAATATTCGATGTGCGTACATTTGTATTTCTAACGAATTCGAAAAGAAGAGCGATCTCATGAAAAAAAGCCTATTAAACATAGCTGTAATATTTGCTTTGATACTCGTATTGAGTTCATGCAAACGCAGGAAAGAGGCTTGTGCCGCATACAACAGGGTTGAAATGACACAGGAGTTGGCTCCTCAGCAATAATCATTATTCGTATTGGAAACTGATGTTCTGAGAAATATCGGGATGTAAACTTTTTGCTACCGGGCAAGTCAATGCCGCATTTTCCAAAATAGATTTTTCTCTTTCTGTGTAATTTTTGTCCTCGATCTTGAAGGCAATGATGATTTTGGAAACCCTACGGGGATCGGCAGCCATTACCTTTTCAATTTCCGCTTCAATTTTACCTGTTGCAATTTCCTTTGACGCCGCTGCAATTCCCATCAAAGTAATCATGCACGCGGCAAGTGAAGTACAGAGCAAATCTGTTGGAGAAAAAGCTTCGCCTTTTCCGTTGTTGTCCGGTGGGGCATCGGTCATTAACGTATTTCCACTTCTAACGTGTGTTGCGCGATTGCGGAGACCACCTTCGTAAACTACCTTCATTCCGGGTTTGAACATCTTGTTTTGTATTTCGGCTAAAATAAAAACACTTAGCTATGTGATTATACATCACAACTTCGAATGATAGTCGTCAGGTCATCTTATTCTGTTGCAATTGGACCTTTTTATATAGAATTTCTGATCGCTTTAACATGGAGGAATCGAGAATTGGTGATTGGTAGATTGAGTGATTTGATGATTTGTGCAGTAAATGTCTGCATGCAGTTTTTTGAATATTGAATTTTCGAATTCATTAGCACGGAGGAAAAGAGAATCATTGAATTGATGATTCAGGGTTTTGGTGATTGGTGGGGTGATTGATGTACGTACAGTTTTTTAATGCTGTAGCTCTCCATGATGTTGATCACTGTTTGGAATGGTAATGAGTGATAAAGGAATCAAATTGATTAACTTTGAAACCGAATGAAAGGAGGAGTGATATCCATTTTATGTTTAATGTTTTTGACTTCAGTATTCGCACAACAAATACCTGAAGATGATATCATTTTGTTCAGAAAACAACGCTACGGCGGACTCAATATCAATACGAACGGATACGGCGCCAATCTCACACTCGGCAAATATCAGGGCGCTTATAAGCTATGGTTATTTAATACTGATTTACTTTTTGTAAAACACGAAAAGGAAACCAAGACTTGGAATCCGGTGAACGATCCGAATGCAAGACCATATTTCTATGGCAAGCAAAATAATTTTTACACACTAAGAACAGGTGTCGGTAGAAAAATTGTGGTTACTGAAAAACTAAGAAAAAAGAACGGTGTGCAGGTTGGCTATTCATGGCAAGCAGGCCCTGTTTTCGGATTTACGAAGCCCGTTTATCTTGAAATTATTTATGTAAGTGATACTCCGACAGCGCAACCTTATCTCGAGATAGAGAAGTTCGATCCTGATAGACATTACATCGATAATATATACGGCAGAGCGAGCGGTTTTCGTGGTTTTGATGAAATGCGAATTCATCCCGGAGCGTTTTTCAAGTTTGCATTTAGTTTTGAGTATAGCAACGAAAAAGACAGATTGAAAGGCATCGAAACAGGTGTTGCTGTTGATGCATTTGCACGAAGAATCCCCATCATGGCCATATACACCCAGGACAGCACCAATCCGAAGAATCATCAATTATTCTTGTCTTTGTATATCAACTTTTTCTTTGGAACCAAATACGATCAGAAGTGAGCATATCCGCTACAGAGGAAATACAACCGATACAACGCATACCTAAGCCCAAGTGGTTGCGCGTGAAATTGCCTACCGGCGAGAACTACAAAAAAGTACGTGGGCTTGTCGACGAACATCAGCTTCATACCATTTGCGAAAGTGGCAATTGTCCGAATATGGGCGAGTGTTGGGGTGAAGGAACAGCAACGTTCATGATCCTTGGAAATATCTGTACACGTTCTTGCGGATTTTGTGCCGTGGCGACAGGAAGACCGTTGGAAGCAGATCCTTTCGAACCTGTGCGTGTGGCGAAGTCGATCAAACTCATGCAGGTAAAACACGCCGTGATTACTTCGGTTGATCGCGATGATTTGCAGGATGGCGGATCACAAATCTGGTTTGAAACAGTTGCAGCCATTCGTCGACTATCACCGGGAACAACCATGGAGACGCTCATTCCCGACTTCGCCGGTAAGTGGGAAAATCTTCAACGCATCATAGACGCTGCGCCGGAAATGGTGTCTCATAATCTAGAAACGGTGCGACGACTTACAAAAGAAGTGCGCATTCAAGCTAAATATGATCGCAGTCTGGAAGTGTTGCTCAGATTGAAACAAGGTGGAATGCGCACCAAGAGTGGCGTCATGCTTGGTCTCGGAGAATCGGAAACCGAAGTGCTTGAAACGATCGACGATCTCGCGTCGGTTGATGTTGATGTACTCACTCTCGGTCAATACCTTCAACCTACACCGAAACATTTGCCTGTCAAGGATTTTATCACACCGGAAAAATTTGCTGAATACAAAGAAATTGCGATGGGCAAAGGATTCAGATATGTCGAAAGCGGGCCATTGGTGAGGTCTTCTTATCACGCGGAAAAACATCTTTTTTAATTTTCTCAAGACTCCTTTCGGAAAAAAATTTACACTCAGGATTTTCATGATTGAGTGAAAAAAAGCCTCAACAAAACCCGAGGAGATTACTCGCTTCGCATCGGAATGACAGTTTGCATTGTCGACAGGAGGTGCGGTTTTGCTACGGTGAAGCCGGAGTAAAACCGCACCTCTCCCGCGATCATTGACTTGACTTTCCGAAACGACGTGAGGAATCTCAAAACACAAATATCTGCACTTGAAATTATTATTATTTCAAAATGCAATACCGACTTTAACGTTGAAAAATCAATCCCTCCCTCCTATCCTAAATTAGCATTGTAATTTTCTGATGTCTATGAAAAAGAAACGCATTGCTATCAACGGTTTTGGAAGAATTGGTCGCACGCTGTCACGTATTTTGTTGAGTGATGACAGATTCGAAATCGTTGCTATCAATGATGTTTCCGATGTGAAAACATTGGCGCATCTTTTCAAATACGATTCTGTTCATGGAAAAAATCCATTGCAGATTTCAGTGAAAGACAACCTGCTAATTGCCAAAGAAACAGTCATTCCATTCATTCAGAAAAATCATCCTTCAGAAATTGATTGGAAAATATTTCAACCCGATGTTGTGGTTGAATGTTCCGGATTTTTCAAAAAACGAAGAGAGCTAGAACAGCACATCACGAATGGTGGCGGCAAAGTTCTATTGAGTGTTCCACCTGAAGATGACACGATCAAAACGATTGTTCTAGGAGTGAATGATCATCTGATGAATGCAGACGACATGATCATTTCCAACGCATCATGCACTACGAATAATGCAGCACCAATGATCTTCATCCTCGACAAGATTTGTGGAATAGAAAGTTGTTACATCACAACAGTACACAGCTACACAGGCGATCAGCGATTACATGATGCCCCGCATAAAGATTTGCGAAGAAGTCGCGCTGCGGCGTTGTCGATTATTCCAACAACAACAGGTGCAGCCAAAGCACTTACAAAGGTTTTTCCACATCTACAAAACCAAATGGGTGGCGCCGGTGTTCGCGTTCCCGTACCTGATGGTTCGCTCACAGATATTACATGTATTGTAAAAAATCCACTGACCATTGAAGAAATCAATCTCGCGTTTAAACACGCCTCGCAAGATTATCTAAAAGATATTCTTGAATACACCGAAGACCCGATTGTTTCAATCGATGTAGTTGGAAATCCGCACTCGTGTGTCTTTGATTCACAGCTTACATCCGTCATTGGACGTATGGTAAAAGTGGTTGGATGGTATGATAATGAGTTTGGCTATTCGAGCCGTTTGCGGGATATGTTGCTCAAAATGTAAAGGATGTTCATTTGCGAATTGTAATTTGTGATTTGAACGCGGCATCCTCACACTCTCCCTCACTCTTTTTATTTGAAGTGTGAGGGTGCGACATCAAGGCGCGTAAAGTAGTTTGCAGTAAACCCAATTGCATTTTGCATTGAAAAGCCACTTTTGCCAGGCTAAGACAAACTCAATCTGCTTCTATTACTATGACACATTATCATTTATACTACTTTTATTAATCCGAGGTTTGGTTAGGCGCATCTGAAAATTCAAATCAATCTTTAAAAAATCTGTGACGATACATTACGCCCGTACTCGCAATTGCCACGAACTGATATACACCTGTTTGCAAATGATGAATATCCATTGAATCGGATTGAATGTGTCGCCTTGAATTTGTCGCAACAATTTTTCCATTTCCATCATAAATTAAAAAACTCCAGTCATCTAAAAGTGGAAGATGAACTTTCAATACTTCCTTTGCAGGATTTGGAAATATCACCATAGCAGACAGCATCTCCGGACTATTAACTTCAAGAAAATTATTAAACTTCGCTATGAAAATATCACCTGCGCCATTATTATTTTGTTGGAATGCATTAGAAGTTACAAAACTACTTTGTTGATTGATCGGCAAATCTGAGGTGGAATTACTTTGTCCTAAAGCGATTAATTCGCCGTTAGAAATACTCAAAGATTGCACAGCATCGAATTTATAATTACCGAAATAGCTGCCCCAATTTAGAGTGCTTAGGTCTGCACTTAAAGAGGCGATGAATCCATCATTCGCATCATTGTTGGTTAAAAGAGGATCATGCAAACTTTCTTGGTGAGCGTTGAAAGTTGATATTTGACTGATTGAATTGGTCATACCGGCAATCATAATTTGACCACTCTCCTGCTTTATTGAAGTAATAAATTCATCCCTTTCCCCTCCAAAATACGTACTGTACAAAAGCATTCCCCCAGAAGAAAAAATGGATACAAATCCATCAAGCGCTTCTGGAACAGTCTTGTATGCCGCATCCGTGACCATGTTCGAGGTACTATGCGTAAACCCGCAAATTGCAAAATTCCCATCGGAAAGCAACTCGATGTCAATGATACTTTCTTCAAGTGTGCCACCAAAATAAGAACTGAATATCAAGTTCATTGTTGGGTCGAAACACGCCAACCAGCCGTCATTAAAGCCGCCACCATATGCAGATTGAAACGCATTAAATTGAATTCCAGAAACAGACTTAGTCGATCCACTGACATAAGTATTTCCATTCGAGGCAATGTCTACTAAAAGGAACTTATCGTCATTGGCACTTCCTAAATATGTAGAATACGATGGAGTTCCATTCATTGACCATTTTACTAATACCGCATCTCCTAAACCTTGCTGCGTTCCTTGAAGCGCATCTACAGTTATAGGAAAATTAGCAGATAATGAACTTCCCACACAAGTAATCACATCCCCACTAACAACATGAGAATTAAAACTATCGAATTGCGATCCTCCATAATAAGTTGACCACAGCCTAATCCCATCCAAATTGAATCTAGCTAAAAAAGCATCACTATCGCCTCCGATGGTAGATTGATAGACACCACTTGAAGCTATCTGATTACTCGAAGCGGTAGCTCCCGTGATTGTAATGCCTTGCGATTCGCTCGCATGCATTCTACCCGCTGATTCACTTGCCGATCCTCCAAAATATGTTGACCATAACAATTGATTATTGGACGACCATTTCTGAATAAAAACGTCAGGTTGATTAGGTGATCCTATTACAGACTGGAAAGCTCCACTCGTCGCAATGATATCAGTTGATGAAGTCAATCCGTAAATAATCAAATCACCGTTATCCATTACCTTACTATCAAATACCCTATCGTTACCGCTGCCGCCGAATAATGAAGCGTAAATCAAATTTGGAATGGGATCAATCACTGCTCCGTCATCGATGTTCTCATGTGTATGAAATGAGACCTCATTGCCGCAATGTGAATATTGAATACATAAGGGAGCGCCACTTTTCGAATGATAAGAAAAAGGAATATTCTCCTCCAGTTCATTAAACGCAAGCTTTAGTTTGACTTTGTATTCTGAAACTGATATTTCACGTTGACCCTCATACAGAAATTTCACTAAAGAAATATCTGCACCCGGGTGTAGGATAATATCATATTCAAATCTTGCACCTTGGTTCATTTGAAATAAAATGTCAATACCTTCATAGACGTTTTCGTACAATACCCTACCAAATTTTCGGACATGAATAGCTCCGGCATCACCTGTACCCGTGGTGTAGTAATGATATGTAGATTCTATTTGTTCTGATGCTGTAATTGTCGAATTCACATTGCAATTCTTAAAAGTGACATCAACTCGATGAGTATTGACTTCTGAAATCATTGTTGAATCAAGACCACAAAAAGCATTAATCCCATTCACCCTTGGCCTTTCACAATGATCAAACACATCATAACTAAATCCATCTTTACGCAATTGAATGTGGAGATCACCCGAACTTGCAAGGTATAAAACAGATGGCACAGCCATTTTGTTCTGATCCATCAACTGCCCCTTATTTTCCATAAATCCTCGTTGAGCAATCAGGGAAAAATGCAGAAGTATTGTTACAGCAAGTATTATTGTCCTCATAAATGATCAATTATTAAATCAGTAGTACAAAGCATAGTCTCATTTGCAACTGATAATCTGTTAATTTGAAATTTTCAATGTGGTAATGGATTTTACACTTCCATCAAGAAATGTAAACTTATTCATTAGCAAACCTTGGGGAATTCCATTCGAAACAGAAATTCTGTGATCCTCACTGTGACCTGACTCAACAATATAATCACTCATGAATAGCTTGTTGCCATTTGAATCAAATAGTTCATATTTCATTTCCTGCTTGCATATCGTTGAAAAATGAAATGAATAGTCGTTAACGGAAAGCGGTACTGGAAAAATAACAATGTTGGCCAAGTCTGCCAAATCGAAATTATTCGATGTTGAATTCATCACTTCAAAAATAATTCTTCGGTGGCCCTTACCTTCAATACTAAGTGTGCATGCATACAGACCTTCGGGCAATGTAAAATTCAAACCAGTTGGGTCACTTTGGGCTGCAATCAAATCGGCACTGGTAAATTCCAAAACCGGAAGCGCGGAAGCCATATCCATTGGTGAAATCCGAATATTTTGAATTCTTGAGATGGCCGGAGCAGCTTGGTCGGCAGGTGTACCGTATCCCGAAAGTACAAAACTAGTCATGTCCCAAAAATCGTAATTCAAACCAATTTTGCCAATCTGAAAAGGTTCTTCTATTAAGCCATTAGTACCGTTCAGAAGTATTTCAAACATAAAGTTCGTCCATTCTTCATTTGTTTCCGCATCTTCGTCAGGGTTCCATTCAAGCTCAATCATTTCACTGCAGAACAAAAATGGAATGCCATTCACTGCGTGAGAATTTATAAGTGCTATTGCCTCCTGTAAATCTGAAGC
The DNA here is from genome assembly GCA_043748015.1 of Flavobacteriales bacterium. GTDB lineage: Bacteria > Bacteroidota > Bacteroidia > Flavobacteriales_D > Sanyastnellaceae > JAIBBG01. The sequence continues at coordinate 9,187 of JAYTOA010000072.1, read as the reverse complement.
AGAATGGCCGAACACCAACTCGCCCTGATAAGGCAACCATTCACGCATACCCTTGTTATACCCAATAGCATAAACGTTATTACCAGAACCTACACATCCACAACTGGCCGTGCGATGTTCATTACAATTTGACAGATCATATTCAGCTATGGAGTTAGCATTGAAATATAACGCTGAAATTTGATCTATATATCCTGGAATACTATACCATGATCCTGTATAAGGGAATTCAGCGTTCCCCCACCAAACATAACCTGGTCCAGTGCTTAATGAAATTGAATACCCAACAATATCTCCAGTGGGATGGAAAGCCTGTACGATTGTGTAAGAATATCCGCATGAATTGCAGTACCATGTCGTAGACTCTATATCTCCACCATGCAGGTAGGAGATGTAAGGGCTGTCATAAATTATAGACCCATTAGCATCTTTTCCATGAATGTCAAGAAGAATTTGATGATTAAGCAATGGATTACGAAATTTTTTCGGAAGACAAAAATAATTCACGTCCCAAACTTCAACACTTCCGAGAAGGCATTCAGTGGTTGAACCATCATTATTCCATGTCCTATCAATTATATTTACACTAAAATATTTAAGACTAGGATCCGACTTCTCCAACATTAGAAATCCATTGTTCTGAGATGGAACACCTAATATTATTGCCTTTTGAGCTAATAAAGCATTTGTATTAAGTAAGAGAGAGAGAGAGAGAGAGAGAATGCTGCGCCGTCTTCTCGATAAACCGAAAGGTTCAGAAATACGAATACTTGCTGTTTTCATAAATAAAAATTTTGATTTGGTTATTGATTATGATTTTTTTTCGAGGTATTCAGATGAAAGGTCTGCTATCTAAACCAGAAAAAGCAAACAAACAATTTAGATGGTCGCATTAATCCATACTTCTTGAAAGGTTAGTTTAAGAAACCAAATGTAAGCGAATTAGCATACCGATAAGAATTCTTTGATTGAAAATAGGAACCTGTACGAACAAGAGCAATTGCCCTCACTTTTTTTCAATAATTAATCACAAGAATAATCTTTCACTTGCATGTTGGTATTACATTGTGCGCTTAAACACTTACGCTGATTATGATCCACGAATTAGGCAAGCACAACTCTGTTTTGAATCAATTCATTCGCGAAATACGCGATGAAGAAATTCAAAAAGACAGTATGCGTTTTAGAAGAAATCTCGAACGCATCGGTGAAGTAATGGCGTATGAAATTTCCAAAACGTTTGCATATGAACCAATGGAAGTGACAACATCACTTGGTGTTGCTGACATGCAAATTTCAATGACGAAACCTGTGCTCTGTACCATCATGCGCGCCGGTCTTCCTATGCACAATGGAATGCTGAATTATTTCGATGGAGCTGATTCTGCCTTTGCCGCTGCTTATCGCAGACATCACAAAGGGGGAGATTTCGAAATCGAAGTGGACTATACAAGTTGTCCATCACTTGAAGATCGTGAATTGATTATCTGTGATCCAATGCTTGCCACAGGGGCATCAATTGAAATGGTTTACAAAGTTCTGCTGCGCAAAGGAATTCCTTCAAGAGTTCATATTGCTGCAATCATCGGCTCAGAAAGTGGCATCAATCATTTGCGTAGCAAACTTCCGGAAAACACACTCTTCTGGATGGGTGCTGTGGATAAAGAATTAACTGCACAGGCGTATATCGTTCCGGGACTGGGCGATGCCGGTGATCTTGCATTTGGGAGGAAAGATTAATGGTTCAATATGCTCTTCGCGTATTTGGTTGGTGGATGTTGACGATAGTGAAATTCCTTTTCGTTCCGTTCGGGATGATTCTCAAACCTGAAAGAGGAGAGGATTGGAATCTACTTGAAGTAATTCTCATATCATCCACTGGAGCAGCTTTGGGCGTGTTTATCTTCTTTCACTTTGGTGAAATCATTTTCGATTGGCTTGCTCATCACTTCAATCACAAGCGCAAAATTTTCACAAGAAGAAACAGATGGTTTATTCGCGTAAAGAAACGCTGGGGACTAATGGGCCTTTTGCTCATTTCAGGTTTAATATCTGTTCCAATTGCTTCAGTTGTCGGAGCGAAACTCTATCGTCACAATGAAACTGCACTTCCAAAACTCATTATTGCATTTTTCTGCTGGTCGGTATTTCTTTCTGTCACAGCTTATGGAATGAAACATATCGGATTATCATTTTGAAAAAATACAAGCACCTCTTTTTTGACCTCGACGGGACATTGTGGGATTTGAAAAAAAATACCATCGAAGCGTTGGAACTTTTATTCGAACGATATCCTGAACAACTTTCGGGTGTCGATTTCCAACAGTTTCGCAAACGATATGTTCATCACAACGACAGAGTATGGGCGCTTTATCGCGATGGGAAAATTGATAAAGAATCGTTGCGTTATGTGAGATTTGAAAGAGCGTTTGCAGATCTCTCGCATGTTGTCGACAAAAATTTCGTAGAGGCTTTTGCCAATGATTTTATGTATGAATGCCCTCGAAGATCACACACATTGGAAGGCACTCATGCTCTACTGGATTACTGTTCCAATAAATACGAAATGCACATTATCACCAATGGATTCATTGAAGTGCAGGGACACAAAATGACGGCAGCCAATCTTCACTCCTACTTCAACAAAGTGATCAACAGCGAACACTGCGGAATCCGCAAACCACACGCCGGTATTTTCGAATATGCTCTACAACTCACAGGTGCGAACAAAGAAGAAAGTTTGATGATTGGTGATGACTGGGAAGCAGATATCCTGGGCGCTCGCGACTTTGGAATGGATCAGGTTTTTATCACCGCTACTGACGTGATGATGAACGAAGTTGGTGATCATGTTCCTGTTCGACATAATTATAAGCCGACATACACGATTGATAAGTTATCCGAATTGATGCGTGTACTGTGAAATATGTTTCGCTCAATATTTCGGAGTTTGTACATGGTTCCTGGTTCCCGGGGACGCCAATTGAAATAGTTGAAAGATGGAAGGATGTTGGACTTTTATTTCCCTATGATTTCTGTAGTTGAGATTTTAATGATTGATGTAATCATGTGGAATGACGAGGCTGAAGCAATCTCAAACTTTTGGAATGGAAAGAGGTTTAAACATACCTGAAACATTGAATACTCCAAAATCACAACATTCTTCCCGACCTTTACCCCCTCAAAAAAAAACAACATGGCTGACAACAATAACAACAACAATAATCCACAGCAGCAACTCAATATAGAATTGAACGAAGAGGTGGCACAAGGCGTTTACTCAAACCTCGCGGTAATCACGCATTCTCCTGCAGAATTCGTTATAGACTTTATACGAGTGATGCCGGGTGTTCCAAAAGCGAAAGTGCAATCTCGTATTATCCTCACTCCGCAACACGCGAAAAGATTGATGCGCGCTTTGATGGACAACATCGGAAAGTATGAAGCGCAGCACGGTCAGATTCAAGAAACACTTGGACAAGATCATATGATGCCGATGAACTTCGGTGGTCCTTTGGGACAGGCATAATCTAAATTTAGAGAATTATTTTACCGCGTAGAGTTTTTCCGAGAAACGGATTGTTTGCGGACTTTGACATCATTTCTAATGAATGAAATGTCGTGTTTTCTGTTGTTGAAAAAACAGTGACGTCTGCTGGTTGTCCTTCTTCAATCGAACTGAAGTCATAACCCAAAACACGTGCAGGTCCTGATGTTAATGCCGCAATTAACTCCTCAATGCTCAGGAATTTTTCCAGAGATGTGAAGGCTGAGCAGAATGCTGTCTCGATGCCATTGATTCCAAATTCTGCTTGGTCAAATTCTCTCACTTTATGCTCTATGTCTTCGGGGGAATGATCACTGCAAATCGCATTGATGGTGCCATCCTTCAAACCTGCTATCAGTGCCTTGCGATCTTCCTTTGATCTGAATGGTGGAAGTACCTTCAAATGAGTGTCGAAACTTTTCATGTCTTCATCCAGAAATGAAAACTGATGTGCCGCAACTGCGCATGTCACATTCAATCCTTCCTTCTTTGCTTTGCGAATGAGGTCCACACTTTTTGCGGTAGAAATCAATGTAAAGTGAAGTCGTCCGCCATTGTAGCGCAACAATTCTATGTCGCGCTGTACACGCAATTCTTCAGAAATATTCGGAATGCCTTTCAAACCAAGCGACACACTCATCGGTCCTTCGTTGATCTGTCCATGCTGACACAATGATTGATCAAAAGGAAAACTCATCACGAGACCACCAAAGTTTTTTGAATACTCAAGTGCGCGTGACATCAATTCCGTGGAGACATTGTTTTTATCATCCGAAAAAGCCACCGCGCCGGCCTGGTGCAAATCGAACATTTCACTGAGTTGCTTTCCTTCCATTTTCTCCGACAAACACGCCGCTGCCATCAATCGAATATCGCTTCCCGATGCACGCTTGCGGATATATTCAAATGAACCTTTGGAATCAATGACAGGAAGCGTTGAAATGGTAAGTACCACAGTCTTGAATCCGCCTTTGCGTGCTGCGTCCAATCCACTTTCAATGTCTTCTTTGAATTCAAAACCCGGGTCACAAAAATTCGCTTTGAGATCAATCCATCCCGGAGAAATACACAATCCGGAACCGGAAATCACTTTTGCTTTTGCATCTTCCATTTTCGCGGCAATCGAAACAATTCGCCCTTTATCCATCAAAACATCCCGCTTCTTGCCATGATGCGGCGACTTAGTGTCAATGATAAGAGCGGATTTGATGAGGGTTTTCATAGGAATTCAGTCGCAAAGAAATGAAGAATAGCTTCGGAGATTCGAAAAATTCTTTCTTTATGTTTAATGAACCGCGTTGAAGCCAGATGTCCGGAAGTTTAGCGTTCGGAGTTCGTGCGGAATTACGGTTGTGTTGTGCAGGGCGTCTTGTATTTGAAATGACCGGATCGAAAAATCATATTGAATCTTTCTCTGACATGCAAAAATTCTGGGGATTAAGTAACCTCCAAACACAAAAAAAATTCATAGAAAATAGACCGCTTCCAGCGCGAACTCCGAACTCTAAATTCTGAACTTTCCCCTGATCACCTCCAAAACTTAATCAACAGAATCTCAACACCCAAAAAAACAAGCGCCGCAACGATCAGCGAAAACCAATACTTCTTTCCGTCCTTCAATTCATCTGCCGAAGCCGCGATGCTTTCCACTGTGCCATCGAGGACGCTCCAGTTTGACCAACCCAACTCGTCAATTACTTCTCGTATTGCATCTGCGGTGAATGAACGTGTATCAGATTCTGCGCGATCGAAATTGAATGAGAGAACGTCAATTTGTTTTTCTCCCTGAGTCAGATCAAAATTGCCTGCAGTGTGCATGTCGGCGTGAACATACAGTTCCGTGTTGCCACCTGCGTTGCGATGTTCCGGAATGAATTCCACACCGCTATTTTGTTCTCGCAATCGAAAAGTTTCTTCACTTCCCATGCTTACATTCCGGATGATGATTGCTTGCTCTTTTCCTAAAGTATATGCAAGCTGAGTAGCCGGTTGACTGAACTCGGCAATGCGCAAAAGTGACGCTGGAAAGAATGCGTGACTGATAAAATTGCTTTCTTCACTGCGCAATGAAGTGGCCGTGAGATATGCTCTTCCCGAGCCGACTACATTAGAAATCATGAATGGCGAACCCGATTGCATCACCATCATTGGCTCGGTAGTAGAACGAGATGGTGCGACGATTTCGTAATAGCTATTCACTAGTGGAAGATCAACATTGCCAATGGTTTTTTCAAATGCGTTTTTGAAAATGTAGTGATCGTAGTTGACGGAAGAAACTTTGTTGCTGTAACGATCTTTTCCTGTTCCATCACTACTTCTATTGCCTGAAATTTTTCCGCTGATTTGTCCCATTTCCAGACGTGAAAGCAAATCGTTGTATTCGTTCATCACAATTTCGGATGAAGGAATAATCAGCACACTTCCACCACTTCTCGTGAATTTATCAATCTCAGAAATCAAACCGCTGGAAATATTTTTTAACTGATTGAGAATGATCAAATCCTGTTGCGCAAATGCACCAAAGTCAATATTGTTCTCACTTGACGTGAAGAAATTGAAATAAGGATCGTCTGAAAAAACTGATTTCACAGCATCAATATCGACAGCAATGCCACGGACTTCATACACTCTAATTTGTTCAGCGACGTTGTAACTAAAAAAATAATCATCGTCAGTCACAATGGAACGATCATTCAATTTGAGCAAGCACTTTTTATAACCCGGATCAGTGTTCGTATAGGTGATTGAAACTTCTGTTTGATTTTCAGCAGCGACATTTACCGTTGCGACACTTTTCTGTTGACCGTTCACCATCAGCTGTAGCGCAATGTTTTCTCGGAGTTCATTTCCTGTATTTACAATGCGCGCATGTAAAACTTCCGGTTGATTCAACTGACGAACTGGAGTATCAAACCAAACAGAATCGACATACATATTGGAAATATTCTCGGCGCGATCAGGAACTATGTTCACTTGAATAGTGGAATCATTTTTCACATCACGCAAATCTGTCACCGATTGTTGCAAATCGGAAAGAATGAATGCACGACGATTGTCCAAACCGCTCTTCACCAACAAATCCTGTTGTCTTGAAGCCACTTCAGAAATCTTTCTGCTCACAGGCGAAACTTTCACTTCCTGAATAAGCTCAATCACTTCCTCACGACTTACCAATCGCTGGTGACGACCTTCGAAATCACTTGTGAGTAATTGAAACTTATCTGAAGGAGAAAATGAATTTGCAATCTCGATGGCTTTGTTTTTAGCAAGATCCAGTAGACGACCGTCTTTACCGGCGCCTTCCATGCTGAATGAATTATCAATATAAATTGAAATCGCAGTGCCACCCACGTTCACACTTGTTCCGGGTGTCGGCATAAACGGTTGCGCAAATGCTAAGATGATTGCAGCCATAGCAAGTAAACGCGTCAACAAAATCAGCAAGTGCTTCAACTTGCTTTTGCTCTGAGTCTCCTGTTTAATTTCTCTCAAAAAGGAAACATTGGGAAACAATACCTTTTTGAATTTCCTGAAGTTGAAAAGGTGAACGATGATAGGAATCGATAGCGCCGTCAACGCCCATAGTATTTCTGGATGCACGAATTTCATACGGACGCGAAAGTAAGTCGGTGATACGGTTTCTTGTATCAAAACCTTCTTGGAGATCAAGGGTGAGATATAAGCGAATCGCAGATAAGTTTAGAGTTCGGAGTTCGGGCGAGCGGTGGTTTGTGGCGTATGAAGTTATTTGTGGCCACGAACAGTTCAAAGTTTGGAGTTCAGAGTTCGTGTCAATTTTGCTCAGAAATCTATTGACACATTCTGTTTTTAGGTTTTGAATTCTGTGGAGGAAAGTGATTGGAACCGGTTCTTCAACTATATAAATTTTCGTCCCTTTAGATCAGATTGCTTGAGTTTATGGAATAGAGCCACGATTAGATTGTGGGTGCCTGCCGCCAGACATATCATTACTTCAAATTCTTCCTTTGAAAGGAATTTCTTATCGAAAGCGCGATAGAGTTGCGACTTCGTTTCGCACAACGAACCAGATGCCATTGTAAGAAAATGGATAAATTCTTTGTTGCCGTATCTGCCATATCCCTCTGCAATGAGATCCATCGCACTTCCTGATGACGCAAGGATTTGGTCTTTGTGCTCATAATCCTTTGAGAAAGGAGGAACAATTGCGCGCTCGTATATCAAAGCATGAAGCTGCCTTGCTTTTTTCCAACATAGTAAATCTTCAAATTTTTGGATCGTCGCCACACGACAAAATTCAATCAAACTGTCCTAATGCATCATTGTTACCTATGCAATAAAAAGGCATAAACTGAATAACTTCAATCGTCTAAAATTTGCTCTACCCTATATTAATTCATTTTCTAAGATTCAGTGGCAACATAACAAAGAATAAAATTTTACAGAATTTCAAGTAAGTTCAGTTGCAGCAAGCCTTCATGAGTGGAACATAGGGCTTCGCCCGAACTCTAAACTTTGAACTATTCGAAAAAGTGAATAACTCATGCGCCGCAGACTGCCACCCGCAAGAAATCTAACCTCTGAACTTCGAACTATTCATGACAACTAACAACCTGTCACTTTAGGCATGGACACCGCGCGAACTCTGAACTCCAAACTCTGAACTTTTCAACTAAAAAAACAACTACGCATAGGGCACACTAGATTGGTGTTTATAGCCGCCCGTCGGTCATGACGAGGGTTCGATCCGCCATCCGCGCGAGTTCTTCATTGTGCGTAACGATGATAAACGTCTGATTGAATTTTTCACGCAGCGAGAAGAAAAGTTGATGGAGTTCGCGTGCGTTTTTTGAGTCGAGATTACCAGAAGGTTCATCAGCGAGGATTACGTCGGGTTGATTCATCAATGCTCTCGCAACAGCAACACGCTGCTGTTCGCCGCCACTGAGTTGATTCGGTTTGTGATCGGTGCGATCGCCTAGTCCGAGAAACTGCAAGAGTTCTTCAGCGCGTGCTTCAGATTCTGCTCTGGATTTTTTCGCTATGTAAGAAGGAATGCAAACATTTTCCAGCGCTGTGAATTCCGGCAACAAATTGTGAAACTGAAAAATAAATCCCACATGAGTATTGCGGAAATCGGCGAGCAGGCGTGCATTGAGATTGGTGATCATCTTGTTCTCGAACATCAATTCGCCTGCATCAGGTTTGTCGAGTGTGCCGATGATATGCAGCAGCGTACTCTTTCCCGCACCCGATGCGCCGACAATAGACACGACCTCTCCTTTAGCGATCTCAACGTCTACACCTTTTAATACTTGAAGATTTCCGTATGATTTGGTTATTCCTGTTGCAGTTATCATTGGGGCAAAAGTATCGCATGAGGATTATAGGTATGCAGGATTATGGGATTATAGGGAACGCGCGTCAATCGAAGGATTCAATAAATCATCAAATCTCCAACTCATCAAATCCCCAAATCACAATTCTCAACTTACTTTCGCCTCACAAAAAAGACTCTATGAACATTCACGAATATCAGGGAAAATCGATTTTAGCCAAGTATGGCGTGGCAGTGCAGCGCGGATACGTTGCTCACTCTCCGGGTGAGGCGCTTGAAGTGGCCAAGAAACTGAAAGCAGAAACCGGAACAGGTTGGTTTGT
>JAYTOA010000071.1:0-9847 GCA_043748015.1 Flavobacteriales bacterium | reverse complement strand
TCAATTCCGATATGACTTCGATAAGAAGGGAATTTATACAATCGGCTTGAAAGCAACGAATCAATTCTGCCAGGCGGATGATCGCATCAACATTATCGTCGACGAAACCATTTCAATGGATGAATCCGGATTTGTTCCGATTTCTGTAATCCTTCATTCTGAATATCTTGCGTTCAGTATGAATCAAACTTTGGACAGTGACGTACTGCTTACAGTTTATGATGTAGCAGGTAGATTGCTGTGGAGCTATAAGACCAACGCTCAGCAAGGCAAGGTGGTTGAAACAAGCATCTCACATTTCGCTTCCGGCATGTACATCATTCAGGGAACGGTTGATGGTCACGAATTGTTGAATCAAAAGATTATAAAGTAATCGGCAAATATTTTTCCTCATAAATTGAAAACGCCGCATTCAAAATGAATTGAATGCGGCGTTTTTATTTAAGATTCATCCTTCGAATCTGAAAAGATCGATTCCGCAATAAAAATCTTAAACAAGTTCTGCAGAAGCTGTAATCGTTGTGTTCAATGATTTACTGATGGGACAATTTTGCTTCGCATCATTGATACACTCCTGAAATTTTTGTTCATCTATCGCAGCTTTTACTTTTACATCGAGATGTGAAGAAGTGATGATGCCATCTCCAAGTGTCACTGTGCATTTGGTAGTAATATCTTCAGGCACCACTCCAAAATTTCCAAGAACAAAGGATAGCTTCATCGAAAAGCATCCGGCGTGTGCAGCCGCAACTAACTCTTCCGGATTTGTACCAACACCTTCTTCAAATCGGCTTCCATAACTATATTTTGCATTGCTGAGCGCAATACTTTGTGTACTCAGAATTCCTTTGCCTTCTTTACCGGAGCCTTTCCAGTTGGCAGTTGCATGTCTTTTCATTTCTTGTATCGTTTTTGGTTTTGATGATTACTGTTGTGTTAACATTCTGAATTCAATTTCTGTTCTGTTCTGCGTGTAATGATAAGGTTGAAATGTATGTTATTCTTCTACCTCAAGTCTGAAACCAACACCGTGAACATTGGATATGGATATGGTGGGATCATCACTGAGATATTTTCTCAACTTGGTAATAAATACATCCATGCTCCTCCCAACGAAATAACTGTCGTCACCCCATATCATGTTGGCTAAAATTTCTCTTTCTATTACCTGCCCTTTATGTTCAGCAAGAAGCTTCAATAATTCCGATTCTTTCTTTGTCAACTTCTTCCTTGAACCATCGAGTGAAATTTCATAATTCGACGCATCAAATGCATATTTGCCAATGTTGAATTTGTTCTTGTCCTTCGATTTATTTTTTAGAGAAGGATTGCGTTTGAGTATTGCTCTTATTCTTAAAACAAGTTCTTCACTGCTGAACGGCTTCGTAACATAATCATCTGCACCAAGTTTTAATCCTTTTATTTTATCTTCTGCATTGTCTTTTGCAGTAAGAAACATGAGAGGAACATCTTCATTGATTTTACGAATGTCCTCTGCGAGCGAGAAGCCATCTTTCTTTGGCATCATTACATCAAGTATGCACAGATCATAAGATTCCTTGTTGAACTGCAGCAAACCTTCTTTTCCGTCTTTGCATAGATGCACTCGGAATCCTTCCGATTTCAAAGTGTCTTGTACAACGAAACCAAGGTTGATGTCATCTTCTACCAAAAGTATTTTCGGGGCTGTCTTGTTTTCTGATTCCATTATTTGGCCGTTTTAAAATTCAATGTAAACGTACTTCCTTTTCCGGGTTGGCTTTCTACTTCTATTTTTCCCTGATGCGCTTTTACGATGGTCTTGACATAAAATAGTCCAAGTCCAAACCCGCGAACGGAATGCAAATTCCCTGTCGGTATGCGATAAAATTTCTCAAATATCATTTTTAGATGTTGCTTACCTATTCCGATGCCAGTGTCTTTAATTTTTATCACAAGCTCTGTTCCGATATTCTCCGTTTTGATTAGAATCTCAGGTGAAGTTTCTGTGTATTTGGTTGCGTTGTCCAGTAGGTTGTAAATCACATTGGTGATGTGTACAACGTCACCATGTATAAGGCAATTTCCCGCATGCAGATCCAACGCGATCTTGCCGTCTTTTTCATCCAGTTGCATTTGAAATGTTTCCGTCGCTTTGATGATGATGTTGTGGATGTCCAGTATTTCGTCCCTCAAATGAACTTTGTTCGGAGTCAATGAAGCAATTTGTAACACGCGCTCCACTTGATTTTTCAGACGCGAATTTTCGTTCTTGATAATATTTACGTATTGCAACATACGTGCAGGATTTTGCGTGATGTCAGGATTCGCAAGCGCCTCAGCGGAAAGTCCTATTGTTGAAATGGGTGTCTTCAATTCATGCGTCATATTGTTGACGAAATCCGTTTTGATCTCTGCAAGTTTTTTTTGCTTCAACATGACAGAAATGGTATAGGAGAAAAAAACAACAATCAATAAGATCACAAAACTGGAATACATCCAGAAATCGAGTTGCACAAGTATGAACGAAGACTTATTCGGAAATAGCACTCCGAAATAATGGCCATCCGGTTGGAATTCTTTTAAGCGATGAATTTGATCCGCATCAGATCTCTCGTAACCTGCCTTAAATGAAATTTTGCTTCCATAAACAATCGAATCAGTGAAGCAATCATATATCCCGTATTCAAAATCTTCTTTCAAATCAGAATGTTCAAACGCATCCTTCAACAAGTCTTCCAGCAAATAGGGTTGAGGCGTATCATTGATATTAGCGATGAAATAATTATTTGTGACTTGTCGCACAGGCTCCGTGGCTGCAGAGTCATTGGTCATTTCCCGAATTCGCAATACGACTTCCGACATAGCAACAAAGGCCCTTCTATTAAATTGATCCTCCTGAAGCGCGTACGCTTTTCGAACCCAGAATATTTGGCCGGCAATGATCAATCCTAACGAAAAGATCGCAAGAAGGATGACGATGACTACGGTGTTTCTGCTCACGTTTATTGATTACATTTTGGTTGAACGATGCGAATTTGCGATTGTGATCTTGGTTAATCGGATATCTTAACTTCTACTTAAACAGGAACGAAAGTTAATTCACATCTAATTCGCCCTTTTGTTTTTTGTTTGTGCTACAACTCTTACCGGAAAATTCTAATTTGAAATTCCCATGAGGTTCTGTCTTTCAGTTTGTAGGGATAATTTATATTGCACCACAAAATTTCAATACTTTATCACATGAAAGCATATGTATTTCCGGGGCAGGGCTCGCAATTTCCAGGTATGGCATCTGATTTATACAACAATGTTGATCTTGCAAAACAAATGCTCAACCGAGCGAATGAAATCCTTGGTTTTAAGATTTCTGACATAATGTTTAGTGGTACTGAAGATGAACTTCGTCAAACCAATGTTACCCAACCCGCCATTTTTCTGCATAGTGTTGTAATGGCTGCGTGCATGGGCGATGAATTCAAACCTGACATGGTTGCGGGTCATAGCCTTGGCGAGTTTTCTGCGCTTGTTGCAAATAAATGTCTGGCGTTTGAAGATGCATTACGTCTTGTTGCTGCTCGTGCTGCGGCCATGCAAAAAGCATGTGAAATGAATCCATCTACAATGGCTGCAATCCTCGGACTCGACGACGAAATTGTCGAGAGAATTTGCGCTGAAACTCCTGGAATCGTAGTTGCCGCGAATTATAATTGTCCGGGACAACTCGTGATTTCAGGTGATATAGCCGCGATAGATGCAGCATGTGCAGCATTGATAACTGCCGGAGCCAAGCGTGCCATTAAACTACAAGTTGGAGGTGCGTTTCACAGTCCGCTGATGGAACCTGCGCGTATCGAGTTGGAAGCAGCAATTAAAGCAACAACTTTCAATCTACCAGTTTGTCCGGTTTATCAGAATGTGAATGCTTCTGCGGTTACAAATCCTGATGACATCAAAACAAATCTCGTAAAGCAATTAACCGCTCCTGTGAAATGGACGCAAACAATGAACAACATGATTGCTGATGGATGCAGTGAAGTGATTGAAGTTGGCCCCGGAAAAGTGTTACAGGGTCTTTTCAAAAAAGTGAATCGCGAATTGCCAGCCGGCAGCGCTGAAATTCCTGCATAAGTATTTTTAAGAACGAATCAAAAAAAAAACGGCCACTCTCAAAGTGGCCGTTTCCATTTTGAATATTCTTTAACGCTACTTAGCAATGAAAACACTTTGTTCAGCCATCATGCGCTTATTGCTTATGATAATTTTATAAAGTCCTTCTGCAAGCTCAGGCAATTTCACATGGTAGTTGTGCAATCCTGAATTCAATATCAATTTTGTTTCATAAGCAATTTGACCTTGAACATTGATGAGCTTCACATTTGCCACTTCACTTTTCTGCGCATTCCAACTAATGTTGAGAAAATCACTGGCCGGATTTGGAAATACAGCAAAGGATGAGAAAGCATTGTTTTCGTCAACACCAATAACCAATCGGTCGTATAAAATGAAATCATCTACAGCAGCTTCTATCAGTGAACCGCCATCTAGATTTTGTCCAAGATGGGTGCTGTCTGAAGTAATAAATTGAATCTTCATCTGGTTTGTGGGGGTAACGTAATCCGCTACTCTAAATGCATTTCTGCGCCATGACGCATCGCTCGTTTTGTTGTCCTCTACATAGGTCCATGTAGCGCCATTGTTATTGCTGATGCGCACCTGCCAATAATCAGCGCCGGGATTTGCACCACCCGGAGGACTATTCGTATAATATCTCCAATAGGCAATGATGGGATCCAATAGAGATGCCATATTAATCGTGGGTGATTGCAAAGTTGTTTTACCACCATCAACATCGTTGGTGCCAATAGCGGAAGTTGATAATGGTGCGTTTCCGGTGACAAAGCAAAACTCACCGCCCGGAGTATGCTGCACATTCACAGCCACCATGACGCCAGGTGTTGTCTCGGTGGTGAAAGAACCCAATGGTGAATTTTCCTCCCACACGCCCGTTGTCGCGTTATCATCTGGCACGCCCAATTGCCATTGACCGAAATATTGATTCTGGTCTGAATCCTGAATACCCACAACATCAACTCCTACAAGGGTGAAATAGGGAATATTTGCTGAAACCGGCAAGTGAGCTGAATTTGGAATGGTAGTGCCAATACTGCTGTTGATGTCGTATGCACTAAAATAATATCCGATCACTGTTCCAGCCGGTTGCGCTGCTATTTCTCCTGAGAAATCATCATTGCCTACTTCGGTGAGTTGAAGCGTTGTCCAATCTCCGGCGTTGATTTTATACATGCACTTTACACCTTGCAAATATTGATAGAACGGAAATTCAATGTCGAGGGTAACAACCATAGGAATCGACTGACTGCTTGATGCGAACATGCTTGGTGTGTGCTCTAATGTGGCGTTTGAAACGAGCGTAATTCCGTGTAGATAAAATCCTTCCACTATTTCATTGCCGTGAGGTGTGCCATTGGTAATATCGCCGTCATCATCGTCAGCCTGGAGAACATCGATTAATACGTCAGTGTATGCAACACCTTCATTGCCGTTTGCGACAACTGCCTGCAGTCCTGCGTAAGCTTCCACAAAAAGGGGCATGGTGACGTCCCAATCGCTCCCCATCAAAAGGTGCGTATCCCACCAGGCTCCAACTATGATCTCGCCGTCATTGTGCACTTCACCCGAAATATGCGTTGGGTAAACCCTGGGTTCTTGATCATATCGACGTAATGGATTTTCGTTTTCAGTATAAAAACCAACTCCGAGAAGCGGAGAGTTTGCACATGCCATAGCCCAGAAGTCTGAATATCCTTCGCCCATGGCTCCATTGTTAAATGAGCTACTGACTGATTGATAATATTTATCATTGATTCCATGCGCATACTCATGATAACATACATCAGCTACCAGTGAAGTGGCATTACATCCTGCACCTATGTCATAAAAATTAATGGAGTTACCATCATAAAATGCATTGCATGTGCCGGCCTCATCAATGTTGGTGGTAAGTTGAGTGTCCATACCAACAAATTCTGATGGCATCCACACTTTCATGAAATCATGTATACGCTGAACACTTTGGAAAGCACTACGCTCTTTTATATTGGAAAAATCGTCAAGGTTGATGGCATTGTCTCCATCTTGTAAAGTCAAATTCATGGATGGTGTCGTTCCTGCCGAATAAATTCTGCTCCAGGGTCCCATTAAACGCACGACGGCCGATGAGCCGGGATCGACAGGAATGGTTGCAGAACCATCTTCGTCAGTAGAATAATTCGTGCCGGCTACTGTAACATAAACATTCGATATTCCTTGAGTCATCGCGCTCTGATAAGGATTGGTTTCATAAATCTGACCGGTAACTGTGGCTGTTACTTGCAACATTTCATCGTCACCATATCCGGGTTTGCATTTGTGTCTTGGTTTTCCGGGTTTGTGAAAATGCGAAACCGTATTTCTTCGCGACAGCACTTCGCCAGTATTTGCATCTACATATGTTTCGTAGTTAGCCGGAATTCCTTCGTTACTCATCGTATTCACAACAACTGTATAAACCAAATGGAACTCATATTGATTTCCTATAGGAATGGGCAACACTGTAACTGATTCTGTAGTTGCAGTGTTTATGATAGAATTTGAAATTCCTGCAGTAGCGGCCGTCATTGCCTGATTTGGGCTCAGCGATGGGATCACGTCCATTTCAATATTGTGAAAAATATCACAGCCAAAAGCCACGATTTTTTCTTCGTAAAACTTCACCATATAGCGAGAGCCAACCACGGCAATTCCTTCGTGGTATTGCTTAAAATTTATATAGGAATATTTCCCTTTGAACTCGCCCGGTATTGTTTGAAGAGATTCTGTTGGTATTTGATATGCCGCGAGTGATTGTTGCGCAAATTGTATTGCTTTGTCCTCGAGCGTAAATCCGCTAACAGAAATTGGTTTGCCATATGCTCTGTGTGGCATTCCATTCTGCTCATCGAAGTGAGCATACCACGTTCCATTTTGTTGGATAAAATTACTCCATGCTGAAGTGGAGCGTAATCTTTGTTGTGAATCCGAATCGTATGGCTTTCCGCTGATATATCGTATCTCTTGTGTATCGTAGTTTCCTTGAACACTGTTTTGCGAAAAAGCTAGAACAGCACAAAACAGCGCCGCCAAAAGTAAAATTGTTCTCATGTAATGATTTGGTTTGTGGTGAATTTGCGCACAAAATCATTACATCGCTGAAAATGTTTGGTCAGACGTGGAAACTCAAACGCTTATTTCGCGCTGTTATGAATGTATGAAAGCAGGTTGTTCATCATTTCCTCTCTTGTTTTCAGTTCTTTTTCAAGCTTCATTTTTTCAATTTCAAGCGCATGAATTTTCAATTTCATATCATTCATGTTTACTTCCTCTGGTTGATGTTGATTTGTTGGATTCATGTTTATGCCATAAAGTGTATAGTCGTACAAATTTCAGAGTTTTAAGTAGTTTTTAATATGGTTATGCCCATAAACTTATGAACCGCGATTGGTTTTAATTTCTTGAATATCAATAGGCATGGAGGTTTTAGAAGTCTGGATGATTACACCATGAGTTCATTTTAAGAAATTTTATGCCTTGTTATTTAGTTGATATTGCTCGGTTATGTCATGAATATGTTGTTTTGAAAATATTCGTTCAGCCAATGGATGTTTAAGCGCAATCATAAATTGCACTTTTATTCTGCATTATGGAATTACAAGAAAATGATCTCGCCAGAACAGCCGCCTACTTTGTCAATAGTACGGGCAGTCACATATTTTTGACCGGAAAGGCCGGCACTGGAAAGACAACTTTTCTAAAGAATCTTGCCGGAAGAACACACAAGAATTATGTGATAGTCGCTCCAACAGGCATTGCTGCATTGAACGCAGGAGGTGTAACCATTCACTCCATGTTTCAATTGCCACTGGGTACTTTTCTTCCCGATCGCACGCCATCCGGAAATTTTAGCAGTGAGAATAGTATCTATACGCAGTACACCCTTAACAGGAAACATCCGATTTCCTCATTGAGAAAACAAGTGCTGCGTTCTATTGACCTGTTGATTATTGATGAAGTGAGTATGCTTCGTTCCGATGTGTTGGATGCAATTGACTATCGCATGCGCTCAGTCAAAGGTAATTTTCAGCAGAGCTTCGGTGGTGTGCAAGTATTGATGATCGGTGATCTCTACCAGCTTCCACCAATTGTAAAAGATCATGAGTGGAATTATTTGAAACGCTACTATCACAGTGCGCATTTTTTTGAATCCAAAGTCATGCAAACCGATGGATTTGTGTTTATTGAACTTGAGAAAATATACAGACAAACAGATAACCGGTTTATTCGAATCCTTAACAATTTTCGAAACAATGTTACTACTACAGAAGATATTCAAGCGCTCAACCAATACTATCAACCAAATGCCGGTTCTGATAACGACGACGTAATAACTATCACCACCCATAATTACAAAGCGGATGATATGAATCGCAGCGCTTTGTCGCGACTTGGTGGCAAGGCTTTTACATTCTCCGCCGAGATTGGTGGAGACTTTCCTGAGAATATCTATCCTATTCCGGAGAGGCTCGAACTAAAACTGGATGCGCAGATCATGTTCATCAAAAATGATACTTCGGGACAAAACAAATATTTCAATGGTCGCATTGCACGTGTCGTAGAGATTGACAATGATCAAATAGTCGTTCAGATGAGTGATAGTGAATTGCGATGTAAACTCGAGCCGGAACTTTGGGAGAATAAAAAGTACACCGTTAATGCTAAATCAAAGGAACTCGACGAAGAGATCGTTGGAACATTCAAACAATTTCCAATCAAGTTGGCTTGGGCAGTTACTGTTCACAAAAGTCAAGGTCTTACTTTCGACAAAGCAATTGTTGATGTTGGTCAGGCCTTCGCTCCGGGACAGGTTTACGTTGCTCTCTCGCGTTTAAGGTCGCTGGATGGACTCATTCTAAGAACTAAAATTGATCCGCGTGTTATCAGTAGTGATCAACTGGTGGTTGCATTCTCAGCCAAAAACAATGTGAGGGAAGCTCTCAATGATATCCTGAAGGAAAAACAAAAGCAGTATATGCTCGAGCTTGTGAACTCCACCTTTGCTTTTGCCTTGTTATTGAAAGAGTTTGATCATTTCAGAAAAGAATTTGATGGCAATACTGAATTCGATGATGATTCTATGAGATCGGCCATTGAATTGATTTATACGGCTTTCAAAAATGAAGAAGAGAACACAGCAAAATTCAGATATCAGATTTCCCAGCTTTTGCAAAAAACAGATCAGGAACAATTGCTTGAGCGCCTTGATAAAGGATCAGATTATTATATCACATTGCTGAAATCCAATCTAAGAAGGATGGTAGAACACATTGAGATGGTTGCTCGATTCTCCGGCCAAAAATCCTATCTGACGAGCATTGCGGAATTGGATCAGATCCTGATGAAAAAACTCGAGTCAGTCGAGAAATGCTCTCATATAATTCGTGCCATCATTCAAGAAAAGGAATGGAATGGTGCTGTAGAATTGAGAGATATACGCGATAAGGAAAGAATGAGTTGGCAGACAGAAGCCGGAGTCGTTGCGGTTGAAAGCAACTCAAAGTCTAAAAGGAAGACTGGTCGCGTGCGCAAAGCGAAAGCGGAATCAACAGGTAAAAAGAAGGTGAAAACGGATACTGTGGAATCCACATTAATACTTTTTCGTGAAAAATTAACCATTGCCGAAATCGCTGAAAGGAGGTCATTGGTCCCGGGTACAATAGAAGCTCATTTGTCCAAAGCAGTTGCTTCCGGTAAAATTCAAATTACGGATTTT
>JAYTOA010000070.1:0-10560 GCA_043748015.1 Flavobacteriales bacterium | reverse complement strand
CGATGGGAAGGTGTGAATCCACATGACAGATTGGATATGACTCATGGTGAAGCCACTGGTTTTTTGAAGGGCGATATACTTCATTATTCCTATTACTCAGAAGAAGATCATCTAAAGCAGATCGAATATTTCGGAGATATATCCGCACGCGAATTGCACAAGAAAGGAAAGCATGTCAGTGCTTTGATGATTGGAGTAAAAGTCGGGGCGCAGTTTTTCAAGAGTTTTTTTTTAAAAGCAGGTTTTCTTGATGGCGGCACGGGTTGGACCATTTCGAAATTATCCGCATATGCTACATTTCGCAAGTATTCAAAATTGAGTGCGCTGAACAGACAAACCCATTTGTGATTCCAAAAAGCA
The DNA here is from genome assembly GCA_043748015.1 of Flavobacteriales bacterium. Classification (GTDB taxonomy): domain Bacteria; phylum Bacteroidota; class Bacteroidia; order Flavobacteriales_D; family Sanyastnellaceae; genus JAIBBG01. The sequence continues at coordinate 10,200 of JAYTOA010000070.1, read as the reverse complement.
TCATCATATCCAGAACAGATAGCATTGGCGACGTAGTGCTCACACTTCCTATGTGCGGAATATTGAAGCAACAATTTCCTGATTGTCGCATTTACTTTTTAGGACGCGGATACACGCAAGCGATTATCGAATCATGCGTTCACGTGGATGAATACATGAATTGGGATCAATTGAAGGAACAGAGTCCGGGAGCGCAAATTGACGCATTACAAAGAACAGAAGCAGATGTCATCATTCATGTTTTTCCGCGCAAGGAAGTATTGTGGCTTGCGAAACGTGCGCAAATTCCTGTGCGTATCGCAACGGGCAGAAGATTGCAAACAATTAGTAAGTGCAACAAACTCGTTTTCTTTTCGCGCAAAGGATCTGATCTCCACGAGGCACAGTTGAATTTGAAATTGTTAAAGCCGTTGGGAATTGAAGCGGAATATTCGCTAAGTGATTTAGTGAATTATTATGGTTTCAATAGAAGAGATGAAGCAGCAGAAAAAAGTGTAGAGCAATTTCTCAAGAACTATCCAGAGGAAAGGAAACGTATCATCTTTCATCCGTTATCAAAGGGAAGTGCTGCAGAGTGGAGTCTTGAAAATTTTAAGGCGCTTGCAAAATTGTTGACCCCCGAACGCTATGAAGTCTTCATTACCGGAACAAAAGAGGAAGGCGAAAAGATCAAATCGATATGTGCTTTGGGAGGAACAAACGTGCATGACGTAACAGGTAAATTCACTTTGCAGGAACTCATTGCATTCATCGGACATTGCGATGCTTTGATTGCGGCGAGTACCGGACCAGCCCACATCGCTGCTGCGAGCGGCATTGTTTCATTGGCACTTTTTACTCCAAAACGACCGATGCACGCCGGACGTTGGGCGCCACTGGGAAAAAAGGTGCGGGTGATCATTGCAGACAGGCATCCATTGAAAGGAAGCGGTCTCATGATTTCACCGGACGAAGTGTTGCAAGATTTAGTTTCCGCTTTAGCGTAAAGAAAATGTAGAAGAAGGCGAAGAACGTCACGCCTGCTTGCGACTCTAATGTGTCTTCTGTCAGGAATGACATGGATGCGATGATCGTGAACGCCACGAAGAGAGTGTTTTTTCTTTTTCGAATCGTTGGAACGACAATCATCGCGATGAAATAGATCAATCCAAAAATCCCGAACGTCAACCAGAAAGTGAGGTATTGATTGTGTGCTCGAAGTCGATGTGTCTGGTCGAGTGGTGAATGCATCTCATCGTATTTAACAATGAACGATTGCTTCACATCACCGGTTCCCACCCCAATGACGGGATGATCTGCGATAATACTCATGGCTGCTTTCCAGAATTCAAAACGTTGGAATACGCTATGTCCACTGGGGTTTCCGCCTGCACGATAATTTGAAAGCTCGAAGAAAATATTGTCAAGTCTTTTTCGTAAACCGCTTTTTTCGTGCGCATTATAAACAGGAATTCCACTTTCAATTGCCTTCACGTCATCATCAGAAAGTTGCTGAATGCCATCCAAATCTTTTCGCAAACCTTTTGACGCGAGATAACGAATGAGTGTTCCTTTGAGAATATGTCCACGACCATCAAGACTATCCGGATAAATGTCACTGCGCATTTTCCATCCTTCGTACAATTCTCCCCAGGCGATGTGTGTCATCACGTAGTGGCCACTTTCCACCGCGCGGTACTGCGGATTGTGATCATAGATTTCACCGTTCGCACTGGTTTTTTCCAGATCATTCCAATCCACATTCTGTACGTTGAAGTAGGAATTGTATGATGAACGAAGAACCAAAAATCCGGTGAGTGGAAGGGCGATGATCAATGCGCCAAGGAGCCATTTGATAGCAGGTTTGTTCGTTTTGAAAATGAATCGCACAATGGTCCAGAGTATGATACAACTCAAAACGATGAAGCCGGTCATGCTGGCAACAATGTACATGAAGTATAAAAAAGGAATGGAGATAAAAATGGAAAACAACATGCCACTTGGTTTATCCCAGGCTTCAACGAACACGATACAAAGTCCGAGAACAATCAACAAACTGAAACGGATGTGCGAAATGAAAACAGATATTTCTCTCGCGTCTTGGTATGGTCGCGGATTGATCTGCCAATAGATGAGTAAGCACCAGACTACTGCGAAGGTCACGCTCAAAATGAATACGCCAAGCAATCCACGGAAGGCTCTGTCAGTTATTGGGTCAATCGTCGAAAGAAGAAATGGTAATAGCAACAATGGCAGCTTCATTCTAAGGTCCCATTGTGCATATGAAAAATCTTCTGTCCAGAGCAGTCCGATGACGGGAAGTAAAAAGAGTCCACACAACATCAACGCATTGAGATCACTCGTAAAACGACGGAGTCTTCGCGATGGTTTTTTACCTAGAAAGATGTCAGTGGAAATTTCGAGTAGCCACACACCAGCTATCCAGAAGGTGGCGATCGACATCAATAGATTACTGAGAGGAAGCGATGCGATGAGAAGCGCCAATCCCGTGAACTGCAGAATTTTCAGTGTGGATTGCCATTGCTGAATGCGCATAGATTTTTAGCGGCGAATTAGTTTGAGCATGCATGCGCCGTGTTACTCGTTAACGGCATACATAGCGCATTCAAATCAACATACTTTTATTGTCCATTTATTTTTTTAAAGGCATCCCTTGAAGATAAGCGTCATAACCCGATGCGAAAACGTCTTTCGCCTTCATGATGCAGGGATCTGTGGGAAGAGCGTTTTTCGCGCGGCCGGTTTGATGATAATACCGGGAGACAATTTCATTTTCTAAATACTGCGAAATCTGCGTCTTGAATTTCTTCAGGTCAGGTTCTTTTTGCGGTTCGATGCGCGCAAACAATTCATCAAATTGCTTTTCAGAACCTTCATAATAATGTTCCATCTGCGCAGTCTTTTTCAGTTCAGCATAGATCTGTTCTGTTGCTGTTTCGTAATGAAAACTCTGACTTTTCGCATAGTTCACGAAATCAGCGTAGTCACTGTCGGACAGGCGAAATGTGCTTGCTGAATCAATCGTAGGATGTGCAATTTTGTATTGCGTCACCCAATGAAAAATCACCCAATTTTGAACCAGTGAGCCAAGAATTTGTGAGCCTTCGTCAGGCTTTACCTCAACATCAGGATCGATACCATGTCCATCCATCACCGCTCTTCCGTTTTTCGTTATGAAAGTTTTGATGACAGAATCCGCCATGGCAACCACTTGTCCTGTTGCTTCATCGCGGTGAGCGTAATCGAGTCGTTGAATACATCTTCCACTCGGTGTGTAGTACTTCGCAACGGTGATTTTAAGTTTTGAATTGTAGGCGAGATCTTTTGTTTGCTGCACCAATCCTTTTCCGTAAGATTGCTCACCGACAATAACTGCTCTGTCAAGATCCTGCAAACTACCACTTACAATTTCCGATGCTGAAGCAGAGAAGGCATCCACAAGAACGATGAGCGGAATTTGTGTGTCGATGGGTTCGTTGATGGCATTATAAGTTTTGTTCCACTCATCAATTTTACCTTTGGTGCGAACGATTTCTGTTCCTTTCGGGACAAAGAAGTTGACAATAGCAATTGCTTCACGCAAAAGTCCACCACCATTTCCGCGCAAGTCGAGAACCATTCGGGTCATGTTTTTCTTCTTCAGATCCAACATCGCGCTTCGCACTTCCTGACTTGCTGATTGCGTAAATCCATTGAGTTTAACATAGCCCGTTGTGCTATCGGCGAGCATAGAGTAAAAGGGCACGTCTGGAATTTTAATTTCTTCTCTTTTTATTTTGATATCACGCGAGGAGGATTCTCCCGGACGCTGAATCGTCAGTTCTACTTCGCTTCCCGGTTGTCCGGTAAGTTGGTCAGTGATCTCATCGTGTTGTTTTCCTTCTACTGATTTTCCATTCACCTTGAGTACGACATCACCTGCGAGTAATCCCGACTTCACAGCAGGATAACCTTCGTATGGTTCGGTGATAGTGATTTTTCCTTCGACAGTATTGACGAGCGTTCCAATACCACCGTATTGTCCCGTTTGCATGAACATGGCGTCTTCGATTCTCGACTCAGGATAATAAACCGTGTAAGGATCGAGCGACTTCAACATTGCGTCAATGCCGGTTTTCATCAATGCCCCGGGCTTCGTTCCATCGACATAATAAACGTTGAGTTCCTTGTAGAGCGACGTGAAAATTTCCATGTTTTTGGAAATCTCAAAAAAGTCTTCCGGCAATGCTGCGGAGAGGAGACTCACCGAAACGATGGTGATAGCAATGAATTTTTTGAATCGGGAGTTGAGTAATTTCTTCATAGTATGTAAATCAATTTGAGCAAAAAAATGAAAGCAAACTATTTTGAATGCGAGCTATTTTTCATATTGCTGATTCAGTCGGATTTAAATTGTTCTTTATTATTTCTTCGTTGAAACGCTTCATCAGTTCTAATATTTTGCCAAAAGCATATGCTTGGTTGGGAAGCTGTCGTCCCGTAAAAATAAAATGCAGCGCAGCTTGCTTTTCAATGCTTTCCAAAGAACTATAAACAATGTGCTTTTGTTTTCTGTAAGCCTCCCGCATCATTCGTTTCGCGAGGTTTCTGTCGTGGGAGCGCTTGAAAATGCGTTTGCTGGCACTAAACATGGCCTGTGCCGGAAATTTGCAGGGAAGCTCGGTAATCCGGTAAACAAGAATGATGGCCGGCGTTTTCACACTAACACCTTTGGAGTGCAATTCACCGATGAGCTTTCTGCGCGAAAGCCGTTCTTCTTTACAAAGTGTTTGTCTGAGTATTTTCTCTGTCACCATGCGAATTTAAAAATGGATATTAACATGACATGAGAAGACGAAACTATTTGAGATAACAGACGGATAGCGAAAATGAATTGTGATTTTTTCTTTTGTTCAGACCTTTATTTCTTAACCGGTATCAGCGCATATGCTTTGTAATTACCAATTACTTGAAGTGCTTTGATGAAATCCTGATCGTTATCGAGCAGTACTCTGAACATCGCATTTTCATCATATAGGTTGCGTGCCATTTGTGATTTCATGCGTGTTTTCAATTGCGGAATAATTTTCTTCAGAACGGCACGATTGACTTTCACATCCTGTTTTTCCGCCATTTCAATCAGAGTGTATAGCATGGCATCCGTAATCGCGAATTTTTCAATGAACTCATCAGCGTTTTTGTACTTCGCGACATCTTTGCGATGCTTATCAAGATAATTGAAACAGTAGTCGCGGATGACGCCGCTGTATGCTATTTCAGAAAGCAAACCTGAAAAGTAAATGCTGTCCATCGGGACAAATACATCGGGTGTGATGCCGCCGCCGCCGTAAACAGTTCTGCCGGCAGGCGTTTTGAACATGAGTGAATCAGGAAAGCGGATACTGTCGGCGCTGGTCAATTCTCCACTTACAAGTCGCTTGTGGAAATCATCAGAGTAGTTGATAGAGTCGCCATAAGGTTTTTGTATGCAGCGACCTGTTGGTGTGTAGTAACGCGCAACAGTTAATCGAAGGGCGCTATTGTCTGCGAGTTCCATTTCGTGTTGAACCAAACCTTTACCAAAAGATCTTCTTCCAACAGTGATAGATCGATCCCAATCTTGCAAGGCGCCTGCAACAATTTCGCTGGCAGAAGCAGAATTCTGATCGATAATTACCACCACATTCATGTCGCGGAATTTTCCTTTTTTAGAAGTGCGGATGACATCTTCACCTGTATGAACGCCTTTCGTTTTCACAATTACACGATCCTCCACTAAAAATTCTTCCGCCATCTGCGCAGCTTGATTCATTAGTCCGCCGCCATTTCCACGCAAATCCATGATAAGCGACTTGCATCCTTTCGATGCCAGATTTTCAACTTCTGTGCGGAATTCCTGATAAGTTGTTTCCGCAAAACGTTCCACTTTTATATATCCAATGGAATCGCGGAACATGAATGCGGCAGGCACGCTTTCCAACGGAATATTTCCACGCTCAATTGCGAAATCCATAAGTTTCACCGAATCCGGACGCATCACTGTCACTTTTACTTCGCTTCCTTTTTTTCCTTTGAGAAGTTTCTGCGCCATGTCGCTGTTCAGATCTTGGCCGGAAATATCTTTTCCATCTACCTGAACAATGCGGTCACCCGATTTCAGTCCCGCTTTGTCGGAAGGTCCGTCAGCAACGGTTTTGACAACCATCAATGTATCGCGAAGAATCAAAAATTCAATACCAACACCACTGAATTGCCCCTTCATTTTTTCTTTTTCAGAAATGACATCCTCAGCTTTGAGGTAGTAGCTGTGAGGATCGAGGTTTTGCAAAACGCTTTGAATGGCGCCTTCTATCAATACTTTTTTGTTGATGGTGTCTACATAATTATCTTCAATAAAATCTATGAGACTGACGAGTTTATTCGGGTTTTCTTCCCGACCAACTTTCACCTGGAGTAAATTCTTATCGCCGAGATTGGTACCGATGAACATGCCGCCAATCAAGGTAAGCGCGAACAACAAGGGTTGTGTAGCAGCGGGCTTTTTTCTGCCGTCATTGTTTTCAAATGCAGGACTATCGTATTTGCTCAAATTTTCGTTGTTCATCTTTCGTGGTGATCGTGCCTTTAAGAATTGAAATTGGCAGGCCGCAAATTAACGGCCGCTTTAAGGGAATAGACGTGCGTTATCAAAAATTGTGGACGCGCCATTGTTTCGCCGTGGTTTTCACAATTCATTTATCTGCACAATGTCGACAGCAGCGCTTTTGAGAAACTCAAGTCCGGTTGGATCTTTATATTCATCCACGTAAACCAGTCTTCGGATACCCGCTTGCAAAATCAGTTTGCAGCAATCTTTACAAGGTGAAAGCGTGATATATAAAGTAGAGTCTTTGGCGTTGTTGGCAGAACGCGCCACTTTCATGATCGCGTTCGCTTCGGCATGAAGCACATACCAATGCGTTTCACCGTTATCATCTTCACAAGCATTTGAGAATCCGCTTGGCGTACCGTTGTATCCGTCGCTGATGATCATGTTGTCTTTCACGAGCAATGCTCCCACTTGTTTTCTTGTGCAGTGCGAAAGTGTTGCCCACTCAGTGGCCATGCGCAAATAGGCGCGGTCGTATCTCTCTTGTTTGGCGATTTCCTTGTGCAAAATGTGTATTGATAAAATGTGAATGCAAATGAATGGAAGAATTGCGTTTCTCAGGATGGTTTGTTCACGCAGATTTGCGCAGATGAGGCAGCAGATTACCGCAGATTTTAAAAGCCTTATCCGACGCAACTCAATATCTGTGAGCAATTTCCTTTTGTGTGAAGAAACGCTCCATTAGTTATAAGCGTACAGTTCACGGATTTTTTCTATCTGGTGCCTGGTTTCGTTTATAGTGGATCTGTCAGCCAGCTTCAACGTATTTCTAAATCCGCGGAAATCTGCTGCCTCATCTGCGCAAATCAGCGTGAAATAGTAATTAGCCATTCTCCTAATTTCGCATCATGAAGATTTACACCAAAAAAGGTGATGACGGCACCACGGGTTTGCTCGGCGGAACTCGAGTTCCCAAGCAACATGTGCGCATAGAGGCTTATGGCAACGTGGATGAATTGAATTCATATATCGGTTTATTACGCGATCTTTTGGGGGGAAGCGCTCATATAGAATTGTTGCTCGATATACAGGACAAGCTCTTCACTTTGGGCAGTCATCTAGCGTTGGATCCGGCACACGTGGGCAAAATGACTTTGCCTCACGTAGAAGATGGCGACATCAGCCGTTTGGAAGTTGCGATGGACAAGTTGGAAGCTAAATTGCCTGAGATGCGCAATTTTGTGTTGCCGGGTGGTCATGTTATTGTTTCGCATTGTCATATCGCACGCTGCATTTGTCGCAGAGCGGAGCGCCGGGTGGCTTTGCTGGCAGCGCAACAGCCGGTTCCTGAAGTGATTATGCAATACCTCAATCGACTGAGCGACTACCTTTTTGTGCTGTCGCGGGCCATTACAATGGAAAAAGGAGCCGAAGAGATTCCCTGGAAGCCTCGCGGTTAGCGTATTACAATTATTTTTTCGAAGAATTTGCTCAGTTTGTCATTTGGTATGCTGAAATTTTTACTTTCGCGAATCGTTAAACACAGGAATTTTCAAATAATAGACAGACTATGTATTGGACACTAGAATTGGCATCGTATCTCGAAGATGCACCATGGCCGGCGACGAAAGATGAATTGGTGGACTTCGCCATGCGTACAGGAGCTCCATTGGAAGTGGTAGAAAACCTTCAGCAGATAGAAGATGATGAGGAAGTATTCGACACGATTGAGGACATTTGGCCGGATTATCCAACCAAAGAAGATTTTTTCTTCAACGAAGACGAATACTGAAAAATATTTAAGGTAACGAGTGTTTTTTAGATACTTGTTGTTTTCATGGTAAAAGGAAACCGCTTTGGGTAATGCTGAAGCGGTTTTTTTATTCCTCAATGCCGAAATGTATTCTGAATTTTTCCGTGTCTTCAGGTTCGAAGCCAGAAAGTTTCCTTGCGAGATATAGGAATTTACTATGATAAAATTTATTGGAGTCGACCGTGCAGGTTGTATCTGGAACATAGTCATCATCCGCATCATGCCACTCAGAAAGCCAACTGACCAAAATTTGTTTTCCATCTATCCTTGAATCGTAGAAGAAATGATCGCAATCCATACAAGTAAATGGCTTAATAGTCGCGACTAATGACATTTCAACGATGCCACTTTTTAGATAGGCGTTTTTCAATTTGAAATAGTCAACCAGATCAATGCTTTTTCTATGAATGCGAATCTCATAAAGAGAATCTTTTGTGTTCTGATAGTTGGCCATTTGTTCACTGAGGCGATAGAAAGGCTTACCCTCATTCAGAAAGAAAGCAATACAACCCGGATCCGCATCATATCCACCCCAGCCACCTCCACCTCCAAAAAAGTATCGGATGTATTCGCCTTGAATATCCTCAGGTTTTTTTTCTTCGAGCATATCAAGTTTTTCTGAAAGATCTTTAAGGACATATTCCCGCTGTTCTCTAATAATTTTTAAGGAATCACTTTCAACCTGTAGTGGGATTTGTTGATTGATGTAATTTGTACACCCGGTTAAGATTGATAGCATGCAAATTGATATGAATAATTTCATAATTGATAAACAATTTGTTTCAATAAAATATTGTCACCTCACCACCAACCGCATTGTCTGTCTGCTCTTGTGTTCAAGTAAAATTTCCTTTCCCGCAGTAAGCATCTGCAATGTTTTTTCATCCCAATGTCGGATGGTGATCAGTGTCAGATTTTCATTGTATCGTATCTCGTAATTTTCTCGGAGTGTTGCAAAAAGTTGCTCCATTTTGTACTCGTCTTTGTCGATACAAATTGAAAAGCTGATGGCCGAATTTTCCATCAAACTAATGCGGATACCTAGTTCGGAAAGCGTAGCAAAAATTTCCTTCAGGTTGTCTTCAACCACAAAACTAAAATCCTTCGGTGTGATAGAAACAAGCACCTGATCGCCTTTGAAGATATAGCTTGGAACAAGGTGATCGTAGTCCATCTTGTCTTGAATCACACTGCCTACTGTGGTTGGATTAAGAAAGGATTTGATGTAAAGCGGAATGTGTTTGTTCTGCAGCGGCTTGATCGTTTTGGGGTGAATAACACTCGCGCCGAAGTAGGCGAGTTCAATGGCTTCGCGAAAGGAAATCTTGTCGAGTTTCACTGTGTTGTCAAACCATTTTGGATCGGCGTTGAGCATTCCCGGCACGTCTTTCCAGATCGTCACGCTTTCCGCATTCAGCAAATAAGCCATGATCGCAGCGGTGAAATCGGAACCTTCGCGACCGAGAGTTGTCATTTGTCCCGTGGTCGTAGATCCAATAAATCCTTGAGTAATGACAATGTCTTTGTTGGCAAGCAATGTCTTGACATGTTCAATGGAAGCGTTGCTGTGCTGCCAGTTCACGCGTGCATCGCGAAAGCGATTGTCGGTACGGACAATGTGACGCGCGTCTGTCCATGCGCATGAAAAGCCTTTGGAATGAAGGAAGGCATTCACGAGTGTCGTCGATATCAATTCACCATAACCGACAATCAGATCATATTCCATGTCGAAATTTTTCGAACAGGGCGTTGCAACTTTTTCCGCAAGCAATTCAAATTGATCGTAAACAGCGTGCATGTTTTCACTGCCTTCACCAAA
>JAYTOA010000069.1:0-20570 GCA_043748015.1 Flavobacteriales bacterium | reverse complement strand
ATGATGAAATAAGACGCACGTATGAATCATCATCAACAGCCCTACTACTTGCAAGATTAACAGCCAGTCCAAGGTTGCTACCGGCCAATGTTTGAGTACCTGCTGATGCATAGAATGAGCAATTGTCGAAAAAGAAAACAGGTATCAAAGACATGTCAGTAGTGCCAAGAGAAATGGAATTGATGGGAATGCCATACCAATTCATTGACGTATGATCAGATGACAAACCACGATATCGCACAGCTGACGCCATACCCGTTGGTCCATTTGACAAAACGGTGGCCAGTCCCCTCTTTTCCATGAAAGCACCCAGATCCAAAGAAGCATTGCTCAAAGAATTCAACTTGACAAGCGAGAAATCTTCTGATGAAAGCGTTTGAATATTTCTGTCAGAAACAACTTCAACAGCCGGCAACGTGAAGTTCGTAACGAGAGAATCATTTCCCGCCTGCGCCAGAACTGACCAGGGAAACACACAAATCAATATGCATAGGATAAAACTTTTGTCCATCTGCCTGATGCCACTTCCCGGGCACTTACGAGCATTTATTGCTTCAGGCAGGTCTTCTGACTAACATCTCCGCTGTGGCCTTCCCGAAACAAAATTGTCGCAGTGGCAAAGAATCACAGCAGCTTTATTGATGATTACAGCTGCGGGTACAGTCCCGGTATTACACCGGAGTTCCCTTTTCATTCCAACCGAAATTGGAAACCTTGAGCGTAGCAAATGTATATACTTACAATGACTTTGCACCGGATAATTTTATCTATGGTCTTAACTTTGCAAGCGAAAGCACGCTCGATATAATCCGAACCAATCTCAGTTTGGACATCAATTACTGGCACATTCAAAATGTTGGAAAAACTATTTCAAATAAAAGTCTTTACCGCACCTTACCTCATCGCGTTTGCATTTCTATTTGCTTCGAATAATCTGGCATCGCAAGTCATCAGCATTTCTGATTCACTTTTCCTGGAATCGCTGAGAACGGAATTGAATCTGAATGCAACTCAACAATCGGCAATTGATAGTTTGATAATTTCCACTTCTGCAGAGCTTATTGAAATTGACAAAGAGAGTCAGCGAGTTGCGCGATCGTCAGCTTCTCAGGAAGAACGCGACAGTGTTATGACTGATTTACGCGAGCGTAAAAAATCTATCAAAGAATCCCGTGAATTAAGTATTCGCCTCTTGCTAACTGCAGAACAATTAACGGCGTACGATGACAAAATCAAACCCGGAAAACCTTCCGTGATTCACATGGGCATCAATCATGATCGTTCTAATTGCAATGTGTGCATTCCGAAATAATGGCTTTCAAAAATTAGCTACATGCGCCATATTTGACACATGAAATTTCGACATCTTCTTTTACTTCTTTCCCTCGTCTTCTTCTTTGGTTGTCATTCGAAAAAACAAACCACCACTTCGAACGAACAAGCCGTTGGATATCCAACGCCATTCTATTCTGTGAATCCATTTATTGGAACAGATGCGCACGGTCATACCTATCCCGGTGCAACTTCTCCTTTCGGAATGGTACAATTATCACCAGACACACGACTAGAAGGTTGGGATGGTTGCGGTGGGTATCACTACAGCGATAGTATCATATACGGATTCTCACATACACATCTTCAAGGCACTGGTGTTCCTGATTATTGCGACATTCTCTTCATGCCTACCAATTCCAAAATCAAAACTGCGGACAAATGGAATGATGCATACAAGAGCAAATTCCGACATGAAACGGAAGAAGCACATCCAGGATATTACAAAGTGAAACTGGATGACTACGACATCAACGCAGAATTAGCAACCACAACAAGAACAGGAATTCATAAATATGAATTCGCAAAAGGTGATTCGTGCAGATTGTTTATTGACATGATGCACAGGGATGATTTACTGTGGTATGATATAGGAACAATTGGTGATACCGTTGTTTACGGTTATCGCGTTTCTAAAGGATGGGCTGATGAGCAACATTGTTATTTCTATGCGGTGTTTTCAAAACCGTTCAAAGATTTTACGCAACTTGATGTGACATATTCAGAAACAGATTCCACAGGAACAAGAAAACAGGTGTATGAACAAGTGCAAGTATTCTCGCTCAGGTTTGATCCTACAGATGAACTGATGATCAAAGTTGGAATAAGCGGCACCGATGTAAGTGGCGCTGAAAAAAATTTACGCTCCGAAGCTCCACATTGGAATTTCAATGAGTATCGTGAATTAGCAAAAAAAAGTTGGTCTGATTGTCTGGCAAAAGCGCGCATCGTTGAAACAGACACAGAAGAACTGACTAAGTACTACACCGCATTATATCACTGTTACACTGTGCCCAATACATGGAGCGATGTGGATGGAAGATATCGCGGAATGGATAAAAAAATACATGTCGCAAAAGATTACACGCGCTACACTGTGTTCTCACTGTGGGATACATTTCGCGCCTATCATCCTTTGATGTGTGAACTCGAACCACAAAAAACGCGCGACTGGATTCGCACTTATCTCGATATATACAAAGAGCGAAATGAATTGCCCGTGTGGGAACTTGCAGCGAATGAAACGTATTGCATGATCGGGTATCACAGTATTCCTGTGATTGTTGATGCTTATATGCGCGGCATTCGTGACTTCGATCATCGGCTTGCTTTAGAGGCGATGGTCGCTTCTGCGACTGGTCCACAACAAGAAAAAATCGTTTATGATTCGCTAGGATATGTTCCTTCGGATATGTTCAGCGAAAGCGTTTCTAAAACTCTCGAATTCGCATATGATGACTGGTGCATTGCACAATTTGCAAAAGCATTGGGTGAAGAAAAAATTTACGAGCGATTCATCATTCGCGCTCAAAACTGGAAAAATGTTTTCGATCCTGTTACGAAATTTATGCGTCCAAGAAGAAATGGAGGATTTCCAGAACCGTTCGATCCGTATCAGGTTGATTTCAATTACACTGAAGCCAATGCCTGGCAATATTCGTTCTTCGTATTACACGATATTGAAACTTTGGTAGAATTTCACGGAGGTCAGGAACAATTTTCTCAAGACGTTCGCGAACTTTTCAATGCTGACAACAAAACAACAGGTCGTGAACAATCAGACATCACCGGATTGATTGGTCAATATGCGCATGGCAACGAACCAAGTCATCATGCTTCGCTCTTGTTCAATTACGGAACGGCATGCTACAAGCCGGAGTGTTATGACACTTATTCAAAAGTGAAAAGCATACTGAAAAATCAATACTCTTCAAAGCCCGATGGACTGTGTGGTAACGAGGATTGCGGACAGATGTCGGCATGGTATGTTCTCGCAAAAAACGGCCTCTACCCCATTCTTCCCGGCAATCCGGAATTCATCACATTCAATCCTTCAGTTCCTGTAAAAAATGTTTATGCTATCGGTAATCATGAAGTAAGGGCAAGTGAAAAAGTGATGAGTAAGATTACAGATCATCTCGTTGTTCCCATCCCAATCATCATGGGACCTCAAACATCTTTTCGCGATAGCGCAGAGATAAAAATTTATTGTGCTGATCCGAATGCGACCATCACTTTGAATGTAAAAGAAAACTATCTCAACACGCTGAATAATCTTCCCGATGTAAGATCGTGGACGAAAACATTCACAGGCGAATTCAGCTTCTTTGCACACTCCAATCTTCAGGTGTCTTCGAGCGCTCAACGTGAAAATTTTATTCAATCCAAAACCATTCAATCGTCGTTTTACATGAATAGGAACAATATGCAATTGACGCATGTGACACCCTATAGCAGTCAGTATACTGGTGGAGGAGAAAATGCACTGATCGATGGAATCCGCGGCGGACAAGACTTTCGAACGGGCACTTGGCAAGGTTGGCAAGGACAAAATGTAACGGCGACGATTGATCTTGGTTCATCAAAAGAAATAAAATCAGTCACCGTTTCTTGTCTTGAAGAAATAAAATCCTGGATTTGGTTTCCATCTGAAGTAGAAATTTTCGTTTCAAACGACGGAAAAAATTTCCTGCCCACAGGAAAAATAAAAAGTCTTGAGATGCAAAACGACTATGCGCCAAAAGTGAAAGAGTTTAGCACCGCAATTGGCAGCACCGGGAGGTATATCCAATTGATTGTTAAACCTGCATTCGCCACCATCCCGGAATGGCATCTCGGTGCAGGCGACAAACCATGGATCTTCATTGACGAAATCATCATCGAATAAAAATCGCTATCTTCCATTGCTGTTATGAAAGCAGATACATCATTACTCGATCATCATCTCGCGCAGACCTCGCTCTTTCCTTTCGGTCTTGAAATCGTGAGTGCATTCGGTATTTATCTGACGGATAAAAACGGGAAGCAATACATGGATTTAATTTCCGGCGTTGGTGTGTGCAATCTTGGACATGGTAATCAATATGTGATTGATGCAATCAAACACCAGCTCGATAAGCACATGCATATTATGGTGTACGGAGAGTATTTGCAGGAAGCGCAAATCAAAGCGGCAACACTTCTCTGCTCGCTTCTGGCTTCTACACTCGACTGTTGCTATTTTGTAAATAGTGGAACGGAAGCCAATGAAGCAGCACTCAAACTTGCCAAAAGAGTGACAGGTCGAACGAGAATTCTTTCGTGCATTGGAGCGTATCACGGCAATACACACGGCTCATTGAGTATCAGTTCGAATGAAGTGAAAAAATCTCCTTTCCGTCCATTGCTTCCTGATGTTCACTTCATGCGATTCAATCATCTGGATGATCTTTCTATGATTGATAATCAAACAGCCTGTGTGATTCTTGAACCCATCCAGGGTGATGCAGGCATTCGCATTCCTTCGACTGAATACATGCATGCCTTGCGTGCGAAATGCGATGCGACAGGCACCATGTTGATCTTCGATGAAATTCAAAGTGGTATGGGACGCACCGGGACAATGTTCGCGTTCGAACAATTTCATGTCGTACCTGATATACTCACACTAGGTAAAGCACTTGGTGCAGGCATGCCGGTGGGATGTGTGGTGAGTGCGCGGCATCACATGGAAAAATTCACACACAATCCTATGCTTGGGCATATCAGTACTTTCGCCGGTCATCCGGTTATCTGCGCTGCTGTTGCCGCCGGGTTGGAATATTTCCTGGAGCACAAGATTGTTCGTGATGTAAATGAAAAAGGAAACGCTTTTTACGAAAAACTGATTGGACATCATCATGTGAAAGAGATTCGACACCGCGGACTTTTCTTCGCCATTGATCTTGAAAGCGCTGAGCATGTCCAAAAGGTCGTGGAATATTGTCTCGAAAAAGGAATCGTTACTTTCTGGTTTTTGTCGTGCCCAGCTTCCTTTCGAATTGCTCCGCCATTGACTATTACGCAGGAAGAAATTGATCATGCTTGTCGAATCATTATTGAGGCGTTGGATCAATTGTAAATTGTTTCGCCTCTATTACGACTATAAAGACTAAAAAACTCACAAATCAGTCGATAACGTTTTGAGATGCCTCACTTCGCTTCGGAAGATGATTAATTGTAAATGTGATTGGAAAATCACCGCAGCTATCTCAACAGCAATTTTTCCCTGTAAAGTATGTCTCCTGATTCATTCGTGATGACGATCACACCAATTGCATTGTGTACATCCGGTGTAATGAAAACCGCTCCGATTGTCCCTGTTGACGTTGCTTGAAACACCCGTTGACCGGTCATCGCATACACATCAATCTGACTTTTTCCATTCGGAAAGTTTCCTACTACCAAGTAACCTTGTTGATATGCATCGTATCGAATAATGAATTGTGATGATGATCCCGATTCTACAAACCTGATGGTGCTGATGATTTCTTTCTTGCCGTTGTAATCTGTTTGGGCAAGTCTGTAATATTTATCGGAATCACTACGAAAGCTCGTTGCGTGATATGATGTAGGCATCATTGAATTTCCACTCCCCGTAATATTCAGCAGCGGCTGGAAATTTTTAGCATCGTCGGAATGCTCTATCGTGAAAAAATTATTCTGCTCTTCACTCAAAGTTCGCCATGTGAAATCCAATAACTTCTCTGATGCGTTCACCTTGAATCCATCCAGTCTCACCGGTAACAGGAAACAAGGGGGGCCACTACTCAAGACATTCACTGTTACTTCTTTCACTCGTGTAACATTACAAAGATCCTTATAGGTGACTTGATAAATCGTTGTCAGAGGAGGTGTTGCAGTGGGCGTTGCAGAAGACGCACCACTCAGATAACTCGCCGGTGTCCAAGAATAAATACCATCAATGGATGCTCCTGCGGAAATGACGGTGCTGCTGCCCGGACAAATATCTACAGCATCCGTTTGCATGGCATTTGGAATTGCGCAAATGGTTTGTTGATTGAATAAGGCACCGGTCGCTCCGGTAAATCCCCAGAACACATTGTTCATTCCTCCAAAAACATTATTGACCAAATCATGCGAAGCTTGTATGCGCAATTCACAATCAAAATAGACACTGATGGTTTGAGTTGTAGCATCCCACTGTATTCCTACGATGTGATCGACACCATCTTCAGTGTTTGGATTTAATGACGCCATTTGAACAGGCACTCCAATATTTTCCGGAGTGTAGTGATTCACTTCTCCATTCAATTCAATTGAAATATGATCGAACATCGGATCATTGAATTCCGGATTTTGAAACGTATCGAACTCTATCCCCAAAGATGTTCCGAAACTTGAATATCCCATTCCTCCACCACTTGCACCAATGACTCCGCTTCCAAGTCGTTGCAAAACGAAGACAACGCCATCAGCACCCGTTGAATCATTCACTCCGAGATTCATGGTGAATTGCAAATCAAAACTTGCATTCAAATCAATCTGAGTATTGCTCCAGAAAGCACCATTCTGCCAAGCAACACCGGGTGTTACCTGATAGCAATCACCGCCCAGCGCTGTGGCATTACCATTCATGACAAATGATGCCGGCTCGCATAGATTGCATTGACCAAAACAAATCGCCGGCAATACCATATCAGAAGCAACAGTTAATGGTCGATTATAAATACCACCGCCATCGTCAATTCCACATGCTATGGGAACTATTTCATCCGTGCCCCACGCATCACCATTTACAAACTTGAATTGATAACTACCCGGTGGAATGTCAAGTGTGATGGCGTAAATACCTCCGCCGAGATCTGTCATTAAAGTTGAAGCGGGATCCCATCCCTGAAAATCACCGGCAAGATGCACTCCATTCGCACTGATTACCATTTGCGACATGTCCACCTGAAAAGTGACAAGCACTGCGAATGCACGAATGAAAAAGAAACTGAAAAACAAACACAGCACAATCTTCCGCATCAGAAGTTGCGAATGCACGAAAAACGCCGCGCCGGAATTTGCAGTATGAAGGTAAGTGTACAATGTACGCTTAGTAAGCAGTACAATGATAATCAAAATATTCCACCTTGGAAAACTGAATTTTCAATCGACTGATTTGAGATAGATAAAACGCAAGCGATTGCACCGCGTGTGACGGATAGTTTCAAAACTATCAAAACAATTTCAATACTCGAGTTGAAAAAATAGCGAACTACTTCATGAAATCTTCATCGATCATCACTCGGCGCATCCTTTCCGAAATCAACTGTGAAACCGGTGTCAAAGGCAGCCTTAAATAATTATCGCAGATGTCAAGATGTGACAAAACTTCTTTTACACCCGCTGGATTTCCTTCGACAAAAAGTAGTTGCGTGATCTCTAACAATCGATAATGCAAAGCGCGCGCATCATTCATTTCATTCGCCATTGCGTGATGCACCATTGAAGAAAATTCTTTTGGGAAAGCATTTCCTACGACAGAAATAACACCGGCAGCTCCGGCACTGATCAATGGCAAAGCGATCACATCATCGCCGGAAATCACTAAGAAGTCCTTCGGCTTGTCTTTGATGATGGTCATAATCTGCTCCAGGTTGCCACTGGCCTCTTTCACGCCCACTACGTTGCGGCAATCAAAAGCGATTCTAAGAATGGTATCAGCCAGAATATTACTTCCCGTTCTTGCAGGTACGTTGTAAAGAATTATTGGAAGTTTAGAATGCTCGCTCAACGCTTTGTAATGCTCGAACATTCCGTTTTGAGTTGGTTTGTTGTAGTAGGGCGATACGGATAAAATCGCAGAGAGACCTGTAGTTTCCATCCTATCCAGTTGATGACAAAGCTCAAATGTATTGTTACCTCCAACGCCGAGCACCACAGGTTTCCGTCCACCACATGTAGCGAGAACCGTTTCAAGCACCAGTTTTTTGTCTTCCTTATCCAATGTAGCGGACTCCCCGGTTGTGCCCATCACAACCAGATAATCGGTACCATTGTCCAATAGATGCTCTGTCAAACGCTTCAATGCAGGAACATCAATAGTCAGGTCTTTCTTGAAGGGAGTTACCATTGCCACTCCCAGGCCTTTGAGTTGATTCATTTTATTCTTGGGTTACTCAGATATGAATTGAGTTGTACTACAAACTTATCTATTCCAAATTGGTCGCCCATGTTGATGATGAAATCACAATAGCGTTCTGCCCTTGTGCCTCGCATGCCGACCTTCATTTTTGCTTTACTTTCCTTCAATATAAAATTAAGCGGAAGCACATTCCCGCCACTAAAATCAATGAGTATATCAAATTCTGTATTGATAAGTTTCTCTACGCCACTCACCGGCTTCAGATGCCAATTCAATTCTTGCCTTGTGAAATAATCCGTTTCCAGTTTGTGCTGATGCCAAACAGGAATTCGCTTTTCCACTTCATCTACATATGCCATCAAAAAAACAGTCTTAATATTGAAATGACCCTTCAGGAAATTGCTGTACTCCTTTAGCTGTTTGAAAAATGGCTCGTCGCGTTCTTTGTAAATGATACAAATCGTTTCGGCAGAATTGAAGTTGAAACCTTGGCGCAGCCGAAGCGGTTCCACCTCCCGATGAAGGAACCTGACTCCAAAAGATTCTCGTATTGACTTCAACATCTTCATTGCGCCAAAAATAACCTCATAGTCTTCTCTATGATGATTCTATCAACGCACTAATTTTTTTAGTACATAACTCTTTGAACCTTTACGCGCTATCAATTGGCTTTGTTGCTATCTTGTCATAACAAATTTTCAATCACTTCGTTTCAATTACAATCAACTTACGAGTCATGAGGGATTTGAACAACAACTGGATTACTGAAGGACTTCTGGATTTCGAATACAAGAAGTACATTCTCCTGGCATATCTGCAATCCTGCAGAGAAAGTTTTAATGAGACCAAGCTCTATCCTCCGTTGGCGGATCTTGTGAGGCATTATCACAACTTGCATGAGCTCAACCAAAGCCTGGAGCAGTTGCAAAACAATTTCCCAAAAGACATTACAGGATTTGATTTCTCCAAATTGACCATTGACTACGAACGCCAAAAAATGGATGATGAAAATGTAAAGACGTTGTGTAACATTATGGAATTTGCATTGCCAACCATTAAAAATACCATTGGTGAAGGCAAAGAAATTTACGAGATTGTTGAAAATAACATTGAAATTCAACCACTGGGAATAATGCCCACTTACAATCAAGAGGGCTATCTTCTTATTCACGAAGACACCACGGCTGATGTACATATTTATCAATATCAACATTCCATTATTGTCAGCGCGCAGGAAAATATGAGGTCGCTCACACTGAACTATATCTACAAAGAATCGAAAAGCATTGCGAATACTTTCGAGCAAATGAAGCTTAATCTGATTCGACAATTCAAGGAATTGCCACATCCTGCGACTTATCTGTGCATCAGCAAACTTAAATTTCCATTGCTTGAAACGCTGTTACCTGTCACAAAAAGAGTCCTTCTGACACGCGTTTTTCCTTGATAGCACTTCGCCGCTTTAATGTTCAAAACAAGCCTAACTGCATTTCCATCAAACTATCAGTTTGAGCAAATTACCATTAGGTTTGGCCAAATGATTTAATTTGGGTATGAAACCATTGCAGAAAGGACTCTCGCTGTTCGCGCTAACCATGATAGCTATCGGAAGCACGATTGGCTCAGGAATATTCGAAACACCTTCAAACATTGCCTCTCAGGTTCCTGATCCAACAAGCATGATCTGGCTGTGGGTGGCGGGTGGTGTGGTATCCCTCATTGGCGCACTTGTTTTTGCTGAACTCGGCTCGCGATTTCCCAAAGCGGGTGGTGTATATTCTTACCTGCACGAAGCGTATGGCGAATTGCCCGCATTCCTGTACGGTTGGGTTTTATTCACTGTTGTTTCATCAGGAACCATTGCATCACTTTGTGTGCTCTTTGCAAAATACACGCATGGATTTTTTGGTATTGGCGTGGAAAACGAACATTGGTTGGCCATTGGGACTATCGTAGTGCTAACTCTCTTCAATACTTTCTCCCTCAAAAGCAGCGAGTGGTTTGCAAACATTGGAACGCTCTTCAAGATGCTCGGCATCTTTATACTGCTCATCCTCGCATTGATGCTGGGTGAACAACACATCTTTGGAATTGCAGGTGAAGCTATCGCGGCACCAACAAAAGAAGGAGGTCTGGCGGGTGCTTTTGTCGGTGTCCTCTGGTCCTACACAGGTTGGCACTATGCGAGTTTCGTCTCAGGCGAAGCGCAAAATCCAAAGAGAAATATTCCTCTTGCAATGCTTTTTGGCGTGTTGGTAGTTTCCTCTATTTATGTGCTGTGTAATCTCGGATACATGAAAGTGCTTACCATTGGAGAAATGCAATCTTCAGATGCACTTGCCATTCAAGTGATGGACAGAATTCTTCCCGGCATGGGCAATTGGATTGGACTTCTCATTGCTGTTTCTGTTTTCGCCTGCGCTGGTTTATACGTTTTGGCTACTCCGCGTGTCATCAATCAGATGGCCAATGAAGGTGTCTTCTTCAAGATTTTCAAAAAGAAACATGAGAAGTTTGGTGTGCCTGTAAATGCCATCATACTTCAATCTGTCTGGGCTATTCTGCTTGTTTTCGTTTGGGGAAAATTCGAATCACTTTACACTTATGTTACCATTACAGAATGGTTCTTTCTGATGTTAGCGTGCATTGGAATATTTGTTGTTCGTGGTAAACAAGGTCCTTCCAAGGATGGTTTCAGAACACCGTTGTATCCCATTCTTCCTATCATTTTCATTGCTGTTGTTGCCTGGTTCATATACTCTAATGCAACGAGTGATAATCCTTCTGCTTATTTTGGATTGCTTGCCATTCCTGTCGGCATCATTTTCTACTACGTTTTTCGCAAACTAAAAAAGAATGAAATCACAACTGAAAAGGAGTAGTGGTCCAATGCGAAAAAATTCAAATGACACTATCGTTGCGTGAAGAGGCTGATCACATCTTGCCTGCTTTTTATATGCTACTTCGTTTCTGAAAGCTTCGCTCAAACTGACTCCATTCCGAACGTTTCTGAATTGGAGCTGAATGGACATGTTGGTCGACTGGTAAAAATTCATGGTGAATATCCTGAAAATGATATTTCATCATTGATTGAATTTCACATCGCTCAAAATCTGAACGGAAAAAAATCCTGGCACAACGATTTCAAAAAACCCAGTGCGGGGCTGTCATTGCTACATGCGCAATTCGGCAATCAAGACATTCTTGGACAAGCATTGGGAATCATTCCTACGATGCGATTTGAAAATTGGCGCAACAAGACACGATGGTCATGGCGCGCCGGACTGGGCATTGCCGGATTCAACAAACCATACGACGCAGTTGACAACCCACGCAATCTTGTCATTGGTTCACGCTTCACGAACATGACCATGCTGCGAATTGAAATGAGCAAACCACTTTCTAAAAAAATGCGCTACAACATCGGTTTGTCATACACGCATTGCAGTGATGCACATATTGCTGTTCCAAACATTGGGGCCAATCTGATTTCGATTACCGCAGGTATTTCTTTTTGCAATCAACCGGAAATGCTGAATACGAAAAAAGCATTTACTAAACCGCAAAGAGCACACGAAAAATGGGATGCAGGTGCACACTTCATTTTCGGTATGCATGAGTTTCAGGGAACCATTCGGCCGGTTGACGGCACCATGTATTTCGTGTATGGAGAAAATTTACATGTCTCGAAAAAAATCAGACCGGGAAGAAATTTCAGCATGGGGTTGAATCATCAATACTACACTTCTTATCACGATTACATCTTGTCGCAAGAGTTGTTTCCTCCCGGAACGAAAATTCGCAATAAATCCCACAACATTGTCGCATACCTTGGATATGAATGGCAGTATGGACGAACTGCTCTGTTACTTGAAGCAGGTTTGAACCTTTACAATCCGTTTATATCTGAGATCAACAAAGTATGGGATCTCCCGAAACACGGACTGCTATACGTATACACAGCCAATAAAATCGGATATCGTTTTTATTTTACCTATAAGGAAAATCCCAATGCGGTGACATTCAAACCATATATCTCCATCGCAGTAAAAACCAATGGAGGTACAGCCGACTTTCTCGAATTTGCTATTGGAACAAAAATTATCAGGGCGAAAATCCGATCCTGAAAATTTCAATTTGCGCGCAATACCAATTATTGAATCAATAATTTTCTTCGAGCCAATACTCCGTCGATCTGCACTTCAATAAAGTACAATCCACGTGGAAGATCTGCCACGCTCATTGTAGTAATCAAATCAGAATTATGGAGAGAACTTGAAATGACTTTGCCTGCCATATCGATCAACTTCACCGTAGAAATACCGTAGATAGATTTAGCGATGGTGACCATGTCATTGGCAGGATTCGGATAAATGGATAAATCAAAATTCACCGGCGCATCCAGATTGGAAATAGACAATGGTGTAACTGTAATTGTTCCGAATTGCGTGTCAGCGTGATTGAACAATGTGCACTCATAATCATAAGAACCCGATTGCGTAAATGTGAAAGACCACTGAAATGGCGCAACGTGTGATCCACTATTAAAGGATTCGGGACCTGAGGTCGCAGCTACATTGTGCTGACCTGAAGTCCAATTCCAGTTTACCACATCGCCTACTTCAATTGTCAATAGCGATGGGGTGAACAAAGGTGTTCCTAAACCCGGACCTCCGGTGGCCGACACTTGCCAGGTGGTGGCATTCATCTGTAAGAAAGAACAAAATAAAAATCCGAGTAATATCTTTTTCATATAATGTGTAATTGATGGGGTGAATAACGTCATGAATTGATGTGATTTCGATATCAAAATCCGCTTCTAATGACAATCTCAATGTTATTAACCCTAACAGAAGACCCTGAAACCCCCGTTTAACAAGCCTTTTCGGATCAAAAAGCTCGGGTTTATTAACAATAGCAGGGTTTTTTCAACAAAAAGCGCCAATTTTCCGCCATAGGCCTTGTTTTCAGGACAGTTGTTACTCTACATTTGACATCAGATAAGCAAATGCTTATAATGTTTAACCCATAAAAAACAAATTAAATGAACAAAGCAGAATTGATTGAAGCTATGGCTTCAAGCGCAAAACTTTCAAAAGCTGATGCAAAGAAAGCTCTTGATGGTTTCATCGAAACAACTACAAAGGCTCTTAAAAAAGGAGATCGTGTAGCTCTAGTTGGATTTGGTTCTTTCAGCGTTACAAAGCGCGCTGCACGTAAAGGCCGTAACCCACAGACTGGTAAAGAAATCCAGATCAAAGCTAAGAACGTTGTACGTTTCAAAGCCGGTGCTGAATTGCAAACTAAAGTGAAGTAATCACTTTCGCAATTTCAAAAATCAAGAGGCTGTCTTTTTAGATGGCCTCTTTTTTTTCTTCGGTATGGTGAATGTCGAATGTTGGAGGATGCAGTTGAAGTGTCTGCTTGAGTTCAGCTTCTCATATTATGTGTCTTATTTTTTCACAAACCTTTTATCCATCAAAATGCGGAGTCTAATAGCATCAGCTGTACTCATTCTGTAATATGCAAATGCGCAACTTATATTGCCGTCGCAAAATGTTGATCGCTTTCTTTTGATCCATTAATTGCATGTCAAATTTGTTTGCGCAATGAATCAACGCTTATATGAAATCCTTGCTGAGCATCTCACTGAAAGAAAGAGGTCATTGTTTGATGTTGTTGCTGATCAGCGAACACGATACATCACATTGATACTTGAAGATCTCTATCAGGCGCAAAACACAAGCGCTATTCAACGCAGCGCAGAAAGTTGGGGATTACAAGACCTTTATGTAATTGAAAACGCGCATTCATTTACACATCACCGACGTGTTGCAAAAGGTGCATATGACTGGCTCGACATTCATCGATTCAATGCATCTGCAGACAATTCGAAAACCTGCATTGAACACCTTAAAAAAAAAGGCTACCAGGTTGTTGTTACCGCTCTGCATGAAAACGCTATCGATCTTCATGAGGTTGATTTGAATAAAAAAACAGCGATACTGATGGGGACAGAATTATCGGGTGCCTCAGCCACAGCTATGAAGATGGCCGACGTCTTTATGAAAATTCCTACATACGGATTCACCGAAAGCCTCAATGTCGGTGCTGCTGCGGCTGTCATCGTTCATGATCTCACCGAAAGAATGCGGCGTGAAAACAAATCATGGCAACTCAGTGATGAAGAAAAATTACTCCTGAAAATCAAATGGGCAAAGAAGTCAATTCACTGGAGCAATTATTTGACAGAAATGTTTGAGGCCGGTGAATTGAAATAAACCGATAGTGCATCTTCGCGAAAAATTATAAGCGAGCATTATTCACTTCTTTGAATACTTCTACATGCATCCCGAAAAACAATTGCAAACATCCTGGAGCGAAATGCTCAAAGTCGCACTCCCTGTGTGTCTCGGTGTATTCGTGCAATTCATCGTGATGATCATCGACAACTATTTCGTTGCGCAGATTGATGGGAACGCAATGAGTGCCGCATCTTTTGTTGCGCTCATCTATCTCACACTTGTAATGATAGGACTTGGGCTAAGCAACGCAACACAAATCATTGTTGCACGTCGCAAGGGCGAAAACAGAATTGATGATGCCGGTAGTGTTGTGGGTAACGCATTCTGGATGTCGATCGTTGTCGCTACAATTCAATTTGCGCTACTTTATTTTTTGTTGCCTGTCATCATTGAACGATCTATAGAAAGCAAGCAGGTAAGCGAATACATGAATGTTTTCACTCAATACCGTGCGTTCGGATTTTTCTTCTATACGCTCACTCTTGTCTTCAATGCTTTCTGGGCAGGTGTTGCCAGAACTAGAATCATGATTTACACAACAGTATTAACCGCCTTCGTAAATATTATTCTGGATTATGGGCTTGTGTTTGGAAATCTTGGAATGCCTGAAATGGGTATGGCCGGCGCAGCACTTGCAACAACAATTGCCGAAGCATGTGCTTTTTTCTTCTTGCTCTGGTTTACCTTCAGATATCACGATCACAAAACATTGCCAAATCAAATTGCTTCAGGTAACATCGCCTCATATAAGTTGCGACATTGGATTATCACTATGCCGAAGCGGCACAGTATCACCCTGATCAAATTGGGGGGCCCTATAGCGATGCAAATGCTCGGTGCCCTGGGCATCTGGGTCATCTTTTATAAGTTCGTCGAGAGCATGGGGGAACAACCTCTTCAGTCTTCCTTCATCGTGCGCAATATGTATATGCTCGTCTATGTGAGTGTTGCAGGATTCACAACGACCATCAGCACATACGTTTCTGGGTTAATTGCTGAAAAACGACAGTCAGAATTACTTCCCGTAATTCGGAAATTAATACTGATGAATATGTGTGGCGTCATTATTCTCAGTCATGGACTCTGGCTTTACCCCGAGTGGATTGTTTCACTCTTCAGCGATGATCCGATTATCATGTTTGAAACAGTGCGTACCATGCATATTGTATTGCCTGCCATGCTTGTGTTTTCCGTTACAAGTATGTTGCTGGGCACTGTAGAGGGAAGCGGCAGCACTGTAGCAGGTTTCACCATTGAGCTCGCCACAGTTATCATCTATATCGTAACAGCATACGTGATGGTCTATGTATGGAAATGGCCCATCCATCTGGTATGGACTGCAGACTATGTTTACTTTCTCTCGCTTGGTGTCTTTTCCCTTTTCTTCCTCTGGAATGGGAAATGGAAGTTCAAGAAGATTTAATGCGTTTTTTCGTTTGGTGCTGATTGATAGGATTAGATTATCATGAATCAGAAAACGCGATGGTTCAGAGTTCCCAGTTCGTGTGGAAGGACGGTTGTTACGTATGAATAAATTTGTTGTCGAAATTCATGGTTACTATTTCCTGGCTCCTAGTCCAACATGGGCAACGCAACGTGTAACCGTTGTGAATGAGATTCAACTCGTCAATCTGTAAAAAAATCAACTTGAAATTTTAAACTAAAGATGTGAGAGAAGATGTCCGAGTGCGTCTTTTTTTGTCTGGAGATAGTGACTGTTTTCCGGTCGTGGTTCTACCATCAATGGGAGTCGGGAAATCACCTCTATACCTGTGCTTGCAAATGCGTCGATTTTGTCAGGATTATTGGTTAACAGATTCACTTTGGTCACGCCGAGTTGCGACAAAATAGCAATGGCATCGGAATAATTTCTTTCATCGGTGTGAAAACCCAAGGCATGATTCGCTCTGATCGTATCCATGCCTTCATCCTGAAAATTATATGCCTTCAATTTGTTCACGAGTCCAATGCCCCTTCCCTCCTGTCGCAAATACACCAACACGCCGCCGTGTTCTTCCAGAAACTTCATCGAAGCGGCCAGTTGCTCGCCACAATCACATCGAACAGAACCAAAAATATCACCGGTGAGACATTCGGAATGAATGCGCACATTCACAATATCATCTGCGTTGATCTCAACATTACTCAATGCAAGATGTGGCATTTCCGGTCGTCCGCTATCGTACGCATGGATGACATACTCTCCATAAATTGTTGGAAGGCGCGAAGAAACAAGTTGATTCAATTCACTCATTGAGGTATCTGAAAACAGAGCTGCAAATATAGCCGCCGACTCAGCGAGGCACAACTGATAAGGCTTTCATGGCGCTTCTTCCCTGATCTCGTATTCGCAAACACAACAATCCGGCAATGACCATCAACGCACCACCAATCATTACCGCGGATAGGCGATTGTTATTAAGCCAATGCTCCATGATATATCCGAAACTCAACGATGCGATGATCTCCGGTAACACAATGAAGAAATTGAAAATACCCATATAGATACCCATCTTCTCATCGGGAATGACTCCTGCAAGCATCACGTATGGCATTGACAGGATCGATGCCCATGCGATTCCCACACCGGTCATACTCAGGTATAGCTGCCATGGCTCTGTGATAAAAGCCAAACTCAGCAACCCAAAACCTCCGGCGAAGAGGCACATCATATGTGTAATATTTCTACCTACACTTTTGGCCAACAAGGGCAAGGAAAAAGCGAACATGAAAGTAATCATGTTATAGTATGCCATGG
This sequence comes from Flavobacteriales bacterium, assembly GCA_043748015.1. Taxonomy (GTDB): domain Bacteria; phylum Bacteroidota; class Bacteroidia; order Flavobacteriales_D; family Sanyastnellaceae; genus JAIBBG01. The sequence continues at coordinate 3,064 of JAYTOA010000069.1, read as the reverse complement.
TCTTGTTGGCATATTCAACACCCAAGGTATATAACTCTGTAGTCTCATCAGTTGCACCAAAAATATTGCGTGCAACCGCTGTAGAATAATAAAACCACATCAGGAACAATCCCGGCCAGGTGAGGAATTGAATGAGCGCCAACTTTTTCATTCTTGGCGGCATATCACCAATGGCGTGCATGATTTCCCTGAAACCTGCACCAAATCCCCTTTTGCTTTCCACCACTTTTTCACGCATGGGAATTTCCACAGGTGGATATTCCTTGCTGGTAAGTATAGTATAGAGTACAGAAGTAAAGAATGCCGCTGCGCCAACATAAAATGCGACTTTGATATTCTGCGGCACACCGCCATCAGCAACCCTGCTCATGTCGAAATAATCTGCAAGCCATGTGGGAAGATAACCGGCAACAAAACTTCCAAGTCCGATGAAAAAACTCTGCATGGCAAAACCCATTGAGCGCTGTTCTTCCGGAAGTTTATCCGCAACAAATGCGCGGAAGGGTTCCATGCTGATGTTGATGGATGAATCCAGAATCCACAAAGTTCCCGCCGCCATCCAGATGGCTGAGGAATTCGGCATCATGCACAAACATATAGAACTGAGAATAGCACCCACCAGAAAATAGGGACGGCGACGACCCAATGTTGGATGCCAGGTGCGATCACTCAGATATCCGACAATTGGTTGAACGATTAGTCCGGTAAGTGGCGCGGCAAGAAAAAGGAAAGGAATTTCATCGGCCGATGCACCAAGGTATTCGTAGATGGGGCCCATGTTTCCCATTTGCAATGCCCATCCGAACTGGATTCCGAAAAATCCAAAACACATATTCCAGATTCCCCAGAAATTCAATTTCTTCTTTTGCATACTGACGCTAAACTATTTGTGTGCGCGAAAGATAAAGAAAGTGTTGAGAGTACACCAACTCATAAAACACATTCGCCCATTGTTCAGAGTTCCTAGTTCAGCTTTCAATGAAGTGACTTCCGAATTCCATCAATGTCATTTGCATATGCATGGTCATATTCAATCCATTTGAATCCGCATCAAAACGAAAAAGGCCCCTTGCGGGGCCTTTTTCAATTATGAATGAATCGATAAGATTACTTAGTAACTATCATTCTCTCGGTCATCACTTGACCGTCCACTGTAAACTCTACGTTGTACAATCCACCGGCCAGAGGCTGAGCGAATGTTACGATAGTGTTCAATGAACCATCTACTGTGAATCGGTTGGTGTAAACCACACGACCCGTAGCATCAAGGATACGAACGAATACATTGTCAGAAGTAACACCGGAAACATTAAGGTTTACCATTTCGCCATTGTTCGGGTTAGGATACAAGTTAGCGTTGATAGACACCTCAAGTGATTTCTCATCGTTATCCTGAAGTTGATTCTCAGGAAGCATTACGCTAGCTGCAGAACCCGTAACAGTGATATCTCGAGCTGGTCCATAACCTCCAATTCCATAAACGAAGTTTGGACGGATCTCAATTCTCCAGTAACCTACGTTAGCACCAACTGGCAATACACCAAGTGGCATCCAAGCAGAGTAAGTAGCTGAATCAGGAGCACTCACTGGAGATCCACCGCAAGCATCAAGTTGTGTGTACCTGTAAGTATAACTGATAGCATTACAAACGTTTGGATTACCCGGAACTGCAGCATAAGTCAACCAGTTAGAACGCAACAGAACTGCCGGGCAGCGCTGTGCTAACTTCACTTCAACGTTAGGCTGTGTTCTGATAGTAACACCGGTACAGTTTGGAGCCGTTACAGAACCAAGAACTTTAACGTTCTCAAGAACTGGAGCAGGCGCTGCATTGTAAAGGTGATAGTTAACGTCAACAGTCACGTTGTAAGTAGCACCCCAACGAAGATCCAACGAAGCTTGTGAAAGTGTCGTCAAACCATTGGTAGCCAATTTCTGTGTTAGTACCAGTGGAGCACCGGTAACACCTGTGAAGTTGAAGTCATAATCTACAGCTGGAGAAGCTCCGCGATAGATTGCTTTGTAAGCATCACACAATCCGAAACCACCTACAGGAATAGTGAATGCACACCATGAAGGCATCAATTGCTGGATACAAACAGTAAATGCACCGCTATTGGCAATGTTCACACTACCAAGAGATGCATAGTAAGTTGTACCAGGAACCAAATTACCCAGGTTCAGACGCTCAATTCCGCCGAGTCCTGTAGAAGCATTCTCGTTACCACCGGCAACCAAAATATAGTTGCCTGCAACTTTGCTGTAAAGACTGATAGCAGGATCAAATGCAGCACTTGAAAGTGTGATAGACACACCTGTTGATTGTGCTACGAATTTCATCCATACGTCATTACCCGTGAAGGTAGTTGACTCAGGAGAGTTTGATGCGCCGGCAGTTGTACCATTGATAGGATAGCAGTTCGGATAATTCTGATTGCTGCTATACGCTACGTTGGTTGCAAATACAGGGATGTCGTTTGCAATAACCGGAGGAGCGATGTACACTGTGTAATCATGTCCTTCACCCCATGTTCCATTACGACAGAAGTCACCTGCTGCGAATGCAGAGCTGTAATCAGCCAACACACGCATGCGGTGTCCACCATAGATAACGTTCTCAGATGGTACACCAATTGAGAAAGTAGAGTTAGTAGAAGAAACTCCGTTTCCACCCATGAACTCACCCGGATCAGCAAAACTACCGTTGTTGTTCACGTCAACCCATACGCCGAAGTATTCAGGGAATAATCCAGCGCTGGTAACGTTGATGTTATAAGTAGTACCCTGATACAACGTGCATGAGGTAACACCTGCAATAGGAGCATACGCAATCCAAGAAGAAGGAGTTCCATTACAACCTGTACCCAAATGCGACATAAGTGTCGTTACTGGCAATACAGTAGTAATCACAACATTATCAACCATATCCGTAGCACAACCTGTTGACCATGTAGGGAAACAGTACTGTGGAGTGATGTTGAAATAGTTGTTTCTTGTCTGAGAATTCGAACCCGTACAAGTTGTAATCGTCATTGTAGCTGAGTACAATCCCGGCGCGTTGAAA
>JAYTOA010000068.1:0-17944 GCA_043748015.1 Flavobacteriales bacterium | reverse complement strand
AAAAGTGTACTTCGCGACATCGCCGGATATATAAAAGTAGATGCACCATCTAACAAAGGAGGATTCCATAGTCCTACCTATCCACAATATCCCATTTTCACTTGTACAAAAACGTCCTACGTCTATTGGAGTGATCCGGTCATTCAGAAAGGTGTTTACGATAAAGATAAATTCTATTATCAGGTACAACCGTTCACGATTGACTCACTTGACAACTTCAGTAAGAAAGATCTCAAGTTCAATGGAACATTGGTGAGTTCCGGTATTTTTCCGGATATTGAAGAGCCTCTTGTATTAATGGATGACTACTCACTTGGTTTTACAAAAAGCACCGGAGCTTCCGGTTTGACAGCATATGCAGGCAAAGCAAAAGTAACTGCCGAATTGAAACTCGACTATTCAGGATTGAAGGGTGGTGGTGATTTCAACTATTTAACTTCATCCGCATCATCAAAAGAATTTCTTTTCCTTCCTGATTCGATGCTAGGCAAAACGAATCTTTACTCCAATCGCGAGCAAAGCGGAAAAGTTGAAGTGCCAAAAGCAAAATGCGATACAACCTTGCTTGCTTTCTATCCGAAAAAAGACCAACTCGATATCGCAAGTGTAACCACTCCAATAGACTTTTTTGACAACGAAGCGACCCTCACCGGAACTTTAAAATTAAAGCCCACCGGAATGACCGGTGTTGGGGATATGAAATTTGGTGGTGCCACACTTGCATCCCTTGACTTTGACTACACAAGAAGAAAAATTCTTGCTGATACAGCTTCGTTTCAACTCGCGGGCATGGGCGACAGCGAAGGTCTTGGACTTGCATTCAAAACGGATAATGTAAATGCAAATGTCGATTTCGACAAACGACAAGGTGTGTTCAAAAGCAATGGTGGCGAAACAAAGATTGAGTTTCCTACGAACAAATATGTGTGCTTCATGGACCAATTCACATGGTATATGGACCGTGATGAAATGGATTTATCATCCAATAGAAAAGCGGCCGACGACCTCGTGATCGACACAAGTGATGAGATGTCCAAATCAAACTTTTTCTCCGTCGCCGAAGGTCAGGATTCATTGAATTTTCTTTCATCCAAAGCGAAATACGATTTGAGGAAAAGTCGGATTACTTGCGAAAAAATCCAATACATAGTTGTAGCCGATTCTAAAATCACACCAGATAGCGGTAAAGTTGTCATTGAAAAATTTGCAAACATGCTTCCATTGTCAAAGGCTCAAATACTGAGCAACTATGTGACGCAGTATCACAAAATTTTCAATGCTGAAGTGAAAATCAACGGACGAAAAAAATATTCCGGCTCGGGTGATATCGCATACACTGATGAGAACAAAAAAGAATCTGTAATTCACATTGAAACACTTAAAGTTGACACTACGCTGCAAACTGTAGGTATTGGAAAAATTGCCGAAGACGCACAATTCTTTTTGTCACCGGCCTATGAATACTATGGTGATTTCGAATTGCAGGCCAATCAGAAATTTTTGACTTTTGACGGTGGTGCAAAGATTCTTCACAACTGTGAAAAAATGCCTCGAACATTTTACAAATTCAAATCTGAAATCAATCCTGATGAAATATTCATACCGTTAGATACGTCCATGCGCGCAATGGACATGACCAAACTTGGCATTGGTGTAATGATCAGCACTGCGTCTCAAATTGAAGTCTATCCTGCGTTCCTAAGTGATATTCGTGAAAAGGCAGATCAATCATTGATACTAGCAGAAGGTTTTCTGTATTACGATAAAATAACTTCGAGATATCTCATAGGATCGAAAGAAAAAATTCGTCAGCCGAAGCTTGCAGGTAATCTTATAACGTTGAATGCCGGTTCATGTGAATTGAATGGTGACGGCAAGATCAATTTCGGAGTAGATCTCGGCATGGTGAAACTTACCAACGTTGGAGAAATCAAGTACAAGACAGCTGAGAATGAAATGACCACGCAAGGAACGGCAATGATAAAATTCCCGATAGAAGAAAGTGCTGTGAAAAGAATGTATGAGCAAATTGAGCAGTGGCCAAATCTGCAACCAGTGGATGTTACAAAGACAAAGTACGAAAAAGGACTTGTGGAAATACTTGGATTAGAGAAATCCGATAAGTTGATTTCAGAACTTAACCTGAGTGGCCAGTTGAAGAAGGTGCCGGAGGAATTACAAGCGACAATGTATCTGGCCGATGTCAAATTTATCTGGAACAACACTGATGAAACATTTCAAAGTGTTGGCTTAATAGGCATTGCAAGCATGGACAAAAAACAATTGTTCAAATATGTAAAAGGAAAAATTGAGATTGAGAAAAAGCGCGGCGCAGATATGATTCGCATCTATCTCGAGCTAGATCCGGGAACATGGTATTACTTCGAGTATAAGCTTGGCATCATGAATATTCTCAGCAGTGACAAGGATTTCGGAACTATTCTGACAGAAGTAAAAGAAGACAAACGCAAATTTGAAGAAGGTAAATACAAACACACATACCTCTTCGTAAACAACAAAAAGAAGCGGGATGATTTTGTGGGCAGGTTCAGGGATTTGTAATGGATGGAATTGTGTTCAATCACATTTTCATTTATTCTATTGCAATAAGACATGAAGGAATTTTTATTGCTTTATTATTTTCCTGGATACATTTCTTCCGGCAGTTGTCACCTTGAGTAAATAAATTCCTTCCGGGAAATCTTCTGGTAAGCTGAGCTTCAGCTTATCATATACTTTGAGATTTGAAAACGATTTTGAAAATATCCGGCATCCATCCATTGCATACAAATCCACTGTTAACATGCCCTTTGTAAATGTGTCGCATTGTATAAACAAGTAATCATTGAATGGATTCGGAAATACATCAACCTGAAAATTTGAATTGATTTCATTGTTATGACTGGCACTACAAAGCGAACATGATTTTTGAAAAGCAATGCTGTCGTCGAAGACAATGAGCGAATCAAATTGCGCGCCTGCGATGCAATCACCTTTCAATTCATATTTCAACCAGGGAAGCAAATAGCGATTGATGACGGCATGTTGTTCTTCGCGCGATATTGTTGGCTGAGGTGAACATGTTAATTCACCGAAACTGCAGAGTGCGTTGTTATTTGCCATCTGGCAATGGCTTCCACCTTGAATGCTGATATACGTTTTGCAGTCGGAAGTCAAAGCATCATACATCGGAATTTGATGCCCAGCCGGCGGTGTAACGCAATCATTTCCGCCGGCAAAAATCAGTGATGGCAAATTGACACTTGCCGCCGCCTGTATTGCAGAAGGAGTTGTTTCGGCAGGCGCCAGCGTCGCCAATGCTTTCACAACAGGACTCATTTGTGCGGCAAGAAAAGCAGAGCCGCCTCCCATGCTATGTCCTATCACACAATTCATTGAATCGATACGATTATAGAACAAAGAAGCATTGTTCTGTCCAAGTGCGTTTAATTCAGAAATGACAAAAGCAATGTCTTTTCCAAACTCAAAGTGAGAAGGAGCAATTCCTGCTTCTGTTTTGGGAAATGCCATGATGAATCCTTCGGCCACGACAGCCTCCCAGATATTCTGATAGGCATCCCACGTCATCACAAAACCGTGTCCGAAACTGATCACCGGAAACTGATCATTGTTCGCCATGGTCATCGGAATATTATCACCTGCTATATCAGTTGGATAATATATTTCCGTGGGAATGTTGCGGTTGTTGCGCGAAGCATCAATCAACGTCATGGTCGTATGCCCGATTTGAAATGGTTGCGCTAATACATTATTGCAAAGCAGGGCGCAAAGGAGAAACAGATTGATCTTCATCTGAATATTTTCCGTAATAATAATACTACCTGCTCCGATATTTTGAACGATCTAGTAATTAGATCAGACAGCAATAGCGCTATTCCTTGTGACCTCACTGTCGAAATTCGATATATCTTTTACCTGAGCAGGGTACTTCATGCATATTTCTGTGACTTCAACTTTCCATTCTCCTACTGAGTCTCAAACCCCTTTCCCACCGCCCCCGCTAGTACTTCAACGTTTATGTCCAATAAATTTTTGAACTTAATGCAACAACCTGTAATACTTGCCTCGCCGATTTTTTCTGCATGCGTTTTCGATAAGAATTGCTTGTCAGTAATGCCAAGTATACACGCAAGGATAGCAGTGGTGTTAGCACTGATTCCAACCTTATAAAACTCCCTGTTCTTTCCATCAGCGTAATTCATGGTATGAAAACCGTATACTAAGTTGAGATTAGAAACCGTATTGCCATTTCATCATTTCCATCCAGTAACCACAAATTACAATCTGCCTTTAACGCAAGAATAAGGACATGCAACGCCTCCATATCATTGCATTTCAACTAAAGCAGAGAGACAAGATACTTTTTGATTTGTTTTTGTATGGTCAAATAAAATTGCAAGAGCCGGCCTTAGCGTTTCAATGCTTTGTCACAACAATTTTTTTTCCATCCGGGATTTCTGTAGTCTATGCAATCAATGAAAATCACATTTTGAATTTGGGTGTTTCCATATTATCGTTTTGTTGGTTAGTTGATCATACATATCATTTGTAAAACCTAAATTCTCTCCGCTGCAATCCCGAACGATTGTAATAGAATTCGCTGCAGGATTGCAGTTTGCAGAATAAAAAACCGTTTCCCCTTTATTATCAGCCATGACGTAATAGCCATATTCTTCGTCCCTCATTCCATTTATTGCATCTTTAAGCCATCCAATTTCTTCAGTGGGATTCTCGACTTTACATTTAATAATTCCCACATCCTTTTTCTCACAAGAAATTAGAACCATGGCCACAACCACTGTCGCCAACCCGAGCATATTCAAAGACCTTTTCATTTTTTCATTTGTATTTAGTAATGATAGAGACGAGATTTTCTGTTTTTGCAGTGAAATGAAAGTACTCTGAAACCACCAATCGACTCTCACAATCAGTCAAATTACTCAAAATTATCACTTCCTACGAATCGATGCCGTAATATTTTTACTACCTGTCGAAAAGCCAGCTACTTCAATGTATTTCGCGGATGCGCCTTCGGTCACACTTTTCACTTTTGAATCGTAACATGTTTGACACAGGACATCGCCACAGCAGTACCATTCCAATCCGCACCTTTCCCCTAACTTTATCCAATCATTTCCATGAAAGCGATCTACACCTTACTTGCGCTATTGACCATCACAAAAATTGGCGTAAGCCAATCACCATTCAACTACGGTCAAAACAACAAGGTCTATTTCGTTTCTTCACAGCAACGAGATTCGCTCGGTATTGATTCCATTTATACCATCCACCAAAATGAGGAAGATGAACTTGGAGGTATGGGTGAAAACTGGGATGTGATGCTGATCACTTTTGGTAATGAAACTATTTCAGATGATTGGTACCCAATATCGCTTGACAGCAATTTCAAATTTGATTTCGACAGCATCACAACGCAGATGCAATTTCTGAATGGAACGCGATACGAGTTGATCGAATCTCAATTATTGGCTTATGGCGGCGGCGGTTATGGATCATTTGACTGGCTGGAGATCACCCATTTTAGTGATCGCATTTCCATCGTTGCAACAGATTGCGTGGGACATTGCGGAGGACAACCCACGCGCTATTCGAAGAATGTTTTCAATGAAAAAGGACAGTTGTCGTATACAGTCACTTATCCTATTCCTGCTGAGAATGATGACAACTTTAGAGAGAATAATAGCGACGCTGAATCGACGTTGGCGCAATACGAAAAAATGTTGCTGTCGAATGTGAATGAAGACAACAAGCCGGATACCGTCTTTTACAGATACGACGCAAAGGGATTGTTTCTCGGACCGATCAACAGTGTATACATTGAAAATGCCGGTGATGCCAAAAAACTGTTTGCCTACTCCAACGATTTTGGTTCGGAACCTTTTCACCAATGCTATATTGGTAAAGAGAAGATGGAAAAGTTCGTGGCGCAATCCCTCGGTTTCACGCCTGAGCTGCTGCTCTTTGAGATCTATCGGTATGGTGTTATTTCTTTTGCGTTCAGTGCAGCGGATAAAAAGTACTACAGGGCGTGGGATATTATACTTGAGGATTAAAACGGGATCGGGTAATGTCAATGCAATGCATCATCGATGATAAAACCAATGTTTGAAAATGTTTCAGTCACTGAATGAATGTGTTTACTTTTATCTATCAATTATTAAATCACAATGGCAACAGAAGGTACAAAAGAAAATCCGTGGAAACTAAAAACACCTCCGCTCACTTCAGATTACGAAATGTACAAGGACGAAAAAGACGGCAAAGAAGTTATAGTATGTGTTGTTGGAAAAACCACATTGATTTATGACTATCGCTGTCTTGTGGATTTGCATGCAATGCTCAAGAAGCACGGCGACTGGATGGAACTGGGCAGTGCTGACGAACAGAAGACGGCGAAGGAAGGCACCGTTGAAGCGTGGGGACGATCAGAAAAAAATCCGGTGAAGGGGTGGTATGGATTGAAGAAAGGGCTGCGCGGACGATTTGGCATGTATGTGCCGCCATTGATGGAGAAACTCGGACTCGCAGAAGTGACGCATGAAGCAAGAGGCAATAAGATGCGAGCGAAATAATCACGACATTATCATTGTATCCGTATTGAATAGGATTGTAGAGAAGTTCAAAGAGGCGAATCGAGATCCTATTCTTCTCTAAGGCAAAAGGATCAAAAAAACCGAGTCAGGATTGTGATACAGGAATTGCCAGATTCCGAAACAGTGAAATGAACAGAATAAAGTAGGTGAAAAATGTGATGGCAAACTGTCGCGAAATTTTGAATTCACCTTTTTGAAAAATCAAAAACAAAGGAAAAACAAAAGCCAGTGGAAATGCGACCATCACCAGGTGATCTGCGCCCGGCCAGCGTTGCATTCTGAAAATGGTGACGACGATAAACATCGTCAACATTCCCACCATAAAATAATTGAGACCATCACTAGCTCCAGCCAGACGATTGTCTTTGATAGCGAATGCGAAAAGGGACACTATCATGAGAATTGCTGAAAGCAAGATGGACACATTGGCGCCCGGCCAATGATAGGCTTTGAATAAGATACCGATGAATATCAGCAGCCATGCAGCCATATTCAGAATTGATTTTGCTTTCATGTTTCAGAATGTTTCACGATCGAATAAAAATTTTCACTTACATCGTGGTTAACCAATTTTAATTGTAATTATTTCGTGAGCCACATAACTCAGAAAATCGAAGATTCGGGATCACATTCAAATCGTAAATCGACCTTATCCATACAAATCAAATGAGTAGGCGTCAACGTAACATTCTATCGCCCACTGCCGTTCAACCCAACAAATCAATTAACAATGCAACGATCAGACATGGCTGCCTCGCAGCATACACAAATTGCGGAACTAATGGAAACATTGGCGTCGTTACAATTTAAGATGTCGAGAGTCAAGAATATGTTTCCGACATACCATCAGCATTTACAACACACCTACAATCAAATGCTTATTCAGGCGCGCAAGAGCAATATCCTTCCGCCATGGATGATATCATAAACAATATTTACACCTTCAACTGATAAACTACAACTATTGAAAAGCCTCGCAATGCGAGGTTTTTTCGCTTTTGGAAAGTCTGATCAAGACAATCTTTGTGGATGAGAATAGACCGTTGCACGACCTTCTCTGCAAAACCCAAGAAGAGTAATTCCCAACTCCTTTGCAAAATCCACAGCAAGTGTAGAAGGCGCCGACACAGCCAACAAGAATGGAATGCCGGCCATAAAAACCTTCGAAACAATTTCATATGAAACTCTTCCGCTTACGAGAAGGTAAGAAGCATTTTTCAATTGAGCGTTGTTGAGCAAATCACCAATGACTTTGTCCACTGCATTGTGACGACCAATGTCTTCCATGATAGACAGCATCATTCCACTTTTGTCAAAAGCAGCGGAAGCATGACAACCACCAGATTGGATGAAAGCATTTTGCGCATCCGACATAATTTCAAACATGCCATCAATCTGTGACATGTTCAAACCGGTGGAAGAAGCCAATTGCGGTTCATCCGGAAAATTCAACTCTGTTTTTCCGCAAATACCGCAACTGGCAACCGACAACAGATTGCGTTTATTCAGCTGCGATTGATCGATATCGTTTTCGGGAATGACAACATTCACTTTCGAAATAAAACCTGTATCACTTTTTTCAAGAATCTCGACGCGAAGACTTCCGGATTTCATTTTGTAAACACCTTCAGTAAAGAGCAAACCACGAACGAGCGCTAACTCATTTCCAGGTGTTTGCATGGTAAGGGTGAAAGGCGCATCATTAATGGAAATTGATAGTGGATGCTCAACTGTCAATGCATCGCTTACCGCCGAATTTTCATTCAATGTAAAACGTCGAGCTTCATACTTCAGTGTATGACTCAACTCACTTTCTTTCGATTCATCATTCATTTGAATATATTAATTCAGATTGATTAAACATTTTTCATTGATGACGAAAAAGAACAAAAACAAATCAAAACGGATTACGACAATCCGCTTACAACTCCATCATTATCGATATCCATTCCTTCACTGGCCGGCACGACAGGCAATCCTGGCATGCGCATCATATCACCTAAAATGGGTATAATAAATCCGGCGCCTACAGCGAATTCAAACTCCCGAACAGTTACAAAAAAACCTTTTGGTCGTCCTACTTTTGATTCATCATCACTGAACGACTTTTGCGTTTTCGCCATGCAAACCGGAAGTCCGCTCAAGCCCAATTTATCAATTATTCTAAGATCGCTTTCAGCATCTTTGGTATAAATCACACCGTCAGCACCATAGATTTCTGTAGCAATCTTATTGATTTTTTCCTTCACCGGTATACTCCAATCGTACAACGGTTTGAAGCTGCTACTGCCCGATTCCACTTCCTTAACAACAGCACTTGCAAGGTCTTTCATTCCTTCACCACCATTGGAAAATCCTCTTGCTACTACGGCTTGTACGCCAAGTGCGGCGCACTTTTCAATCACAAATTTCAACTCCTCTTCAGAGTCTGTTGGAAAATGATTAATAGCAACCGTAGGATTAATTCCAAACTTTTTACAGTTCTCAATATGTTTTTCAAGATTCTCAAAACCTTTGGTAATGCGTTCCATAGAAGCCGTGTTGTACTCTTCCTTTTTCGCACCACCATGATGACGCAATGCGCGAACGGTTGCAACGAGGACAATGGCATCCGGTTTTAGTTTGCCATAACCACATTTAATATTCATGAATTTTTCTGCACCGAGATCAGCACCAAATCCGGCTTCTGTTACCACATAATCAGATAAAGACAAACCAGTTTTGGTTGCGATAATCGTATTCGTTCCTTGCGCAATGTTGGCAAATGGACCACCGTGAATGATGGCCGGATTTCCCTCTAACGTTTGCACAAGATTTGGCATGATGGCGTCCTTCAAAAGAAGCGCCATTGCTCCTTGCGCTTTCAGGTCACGAGCATAGATTGCGAGCTTGTCGTAAGTAAAACCAACAAAAATATTACCTAGTTTTTCCTTGAGATCATCAATGCTTTTGCTCATACAAAGAATGGCCATCACCTCACTTGCGGGAGTAATATTGAAACTTTCCTGACGTGGAATTCCGTTAGCTGTGCCGCCAAGACCTATGGTGATATTGCGCAATGAACGGTCATTCATGTCCATTACACGCTTCCAGAAAATCTGACGAGGATCAAGGCCGAGATTGTGTTGTTTGCTTTGAAGATTATTATCGATCAACGCAGAAAGCAAGTTGTTGGCCTTTTCTATAGCGGCGAAATCTCCTGTAAAATGCAGATTGATGTCTTCCATCGGCACCACTTGCGCATATCCGCCACCCGCGGCGCCACCTTTCATTCCGAAAACAGGGCCAAGAGAAGGCTCACGTAAAACAACGGTCGCCTTCTTCCCTATTGCATTCAAACCTTCTGTAAGTCCAATGGAAGTTGTTGTCTTTCCCTCACCTGCAGGAGTCGGTGTAATTGCTGTTACAAGAACAAGTTTGCTCTTCTTTATTTTGTCTTCATCGATCAATTTCAAAGGCAACTTTGCCTTGTATTTGCCATAATGTTCGAGATCATCCACAGAAATATTGAGTTTAGCCGCAATGTCATTGATGTGCTTCAATTTGCATTGTTGCGCAATTTCTAAATCAGAAGGGAAAGCCATAATTGAAAATTAATTTTGAGGTGAAATTAGTCGAGAGGTCTTAAATAAAGGCTGCATCAACTGAAATCGGGCGATATTTTTTCTTGCGTCATGTTCCAAAGGCCAAAACTGACAACTTAACACACATTCGTTGGGTGGCACAACGGTTGAGAATAGCCCGTTACATTGAATAAATTATTCGAATTATAAAAAAGAAATCAGATATGCAAACAGAAGGCACGTTAAAAGTCCACACGGAAAACATCTTTCCGATTATTAAGAAATTCCTCTACAGCGACCATGAAATCTTCCTTAGAGAGCTCGTGAGTAATGCTGTCGATGCTTGTCAGAAAGTAAAAACACTTAGCATTTCCGGAGAAATCAAGCACGACGGTTCAGCTTTGAAGGTTGAGGTCATAGCTGACAAAAATGCCAAAACACTGACAGTCCGTGACAATGGTATTGGAATGACTTCTGAAGAAGTGGAGAAATACATCAATCAGATTGCATTCAGCGGTGCAGAGGAGTTTGTAGAAAAGTACAAAGACGCGCAAATCATAGGTCACTTTGGACTCGGATTTTACTCCGCATTCATGGTAGCTAAATTGGTTGAAATTCAAACTTTATCTCATAAAGAAGGCGCGGAAGCGGTAAGTTGGTCTTGCGACGGATCGCCAAATTTCACCATGGGCGTAGGCACAAGAACAGAACCGGGCACAACCATTATCTTACATCTTGCAGATGACTCAATTGAGTTTGTTGAAGATGCGCGCATTCTAGGCATCTTAAGCAAGTATTGCAAGTTCATGCCTGTAGAAATTCAGTTTGGTGAAAAGAGCGATTGGATTGAAGGAGAAGCTGATGATAAAGGCGAGAAAGCTGAAATAGAAATCAAGCTTCCAAACATTATCAACAATACGCAACCCCTTTGGCTGAAAAAGCCGGTTGATCTGAAGGACGAAGATTACAAGTCTTTCTATCGCGAGCTCTATCCAATGAGTTTTGATGAGCCTCTTTTTCACATTCACGTCAATGTGGACTATCCATTCAATCTGACAGGAATATTGTTTTTCCCTAAAATGAAAAACAATATTGAAGTGCAAAAAAACAAAGTTCAGCTGTACAGCAATCAGGTATTCATTACTGATGAGGTGAAGAATATACTACCGGATTTCCTAACGCTTCTGCACGGCGTTGTCGATTCACCGGATATTCCGTTGAACGTTTCCCGCAGTTACTTGCAGGAAGATGCCAACGTGAAGAAAATATCAGCGCATATCACTAAGAAAGTCGCTGACAAATTGCAAAGTATGTTCAACAATGATCGTCCTGATTTTGAGAGTAAGTGGGACGACATCAGCATGTTCATACAATACGGAATGTTGACTGATGAGAAATTTTACGAGAAGGCAGAAAAATTCTCATTGCTTAAAACATCAGAAGGTTCTTGCATGACGATTGAAGAATTGAAGGAAAAAATAAAAGAGACGCAGAAGGACAAAGCAGGTGATATAGTAGTCTTATACTCAAGCCATGTAGAAGACCAACACGCGGCCATTGAATCAGCGCGTGAGCGAGGATATGAAGTAGTGATGCTAGAAGGACCTCTTTCATCGCATTACATCTCACAGACAGAATCTAAGCAACAGGGAATGAAATTCAAGCGTGTGGATGCAGATGTTATGGACAAGTTGATTGAGAAGGAAGAACAAATGCCGTCGGCGCTTTCCGATGAAGAAAAAGCAACAGTAAAAACTGCGTTGGAGAATTTCGTAGACAAGCAGAAGTTCAATATTGACTTTGCGAGTATGTCACCAACAGATGCTCCGTTTGTGGTCACTCAAAATGAATTCATGCGAAGAATGAAAGAGCAAAGCGCAATGGGCGGAGGAGGCTTCTATGGAACGCTTCCAGACAGCTACAACCTTGTTGCAAATGCGAATCACCCGATTTTCAATTCAGTGGCAAAAGCTGCTGAAACCAAGGATGCTGTGAGCGAACAAAAGCTAAAACAAGCCATTGATCTTGCACTTTTGTCAAAAGGATTATTGAAAGGTGAGGAGCTTACAAAATTTGTAAAACGCAGTCTGGAGATGATCTGATGATCATTTAGATATTTGAAATTTATGCTTCATATGCATCCTATCATCATTCAAGAATTGATGATTTCAGTATAAAGAAAGCATAATATTCCGAAGTCAATTCAATGCACCCATGATATTTTCGATCAAAAGAAATGTCATGGGTGTTTTCATTAAATGCTATTTACATCTGATACTAACCACACGCAATAGCGCACCGTTGATCGATGAAACCTGGAGAAATGAATTGTACAGATTATTTGAAAATCGATTGCGACTCAAAGGACATGAATTGCTGGCTATCAATGGCTCTGACAATCACGTGCACATTCTGGTGAGTACGTCCTCTGAATTTTCTATTGCTGAGATCATCAAAGATCTTAAAATGCAATCATTACAATTTGCATTTTCATTAACCAGTCGGCAAAAGAGATTACGCTGGCAACGGGGTTTTGCCGCTATGTCCTATTCGCATTCACAGGTAAATGCTGTGGTGAAATTTATCAATGCTCAGCAAACTTATCACGCCACCAAATCATACAAAGAAGAGATGGAAGATTTGCTCGACATGTTTGAAGTTGGCTATGAGGAGCATGAACTTGATTCATGGATTTGCGAACCTTATGCATCGATTGTTCAATCAAAACCATCGGCAATAATGCTTCAATTTTCAAATTTGAACCGAACGGGTTCAACTTGAAAACCGCGTTTTCTAAGCTGCGCAATCAAACCGGTATTACCAGGAAGGTGAAGCGCGCCTACCCCGCAAAAGACGCTTCCATCATTGATGAAGGGAATCAATTTCTCAACGAAACGAATGTTGCGGCCTTCGAGCAGTGAAGCCATCAAAGCTTCCGGAATTTCACTTTGCATTTCCATAGAAGCGAGAGAATCCAATTGTTGTTTCAGATAAAAACTTTCCATCACCTTCAAATCGGTATTCATTTCATGTCCGTGGTCGACATATTCCAATAACAGTTTAGCTTGTTCTTCAAGAGAAATAACATCAATTGAAGCAGCCTGTTCAGTAGAAGTTTCCAAACCGATAACTGACTTTCCATTTTCCTTTGCCAACATCTGAAGGCGCATGTCCATAATTTCCAGATAGGGTCCGTCAGAAGTGGGTAATTCCATTATCGCTGCCATGATATAAAATGGTTTCATCTTGCTCACTATTGTTGCCGACATTGGATCAAGATGCTCCAACATAAATTTCTGCACGCGTTCAAATTCAGTCTCCGAATAAAAATCGGATAGCACATGATCTTTCATCATGCTAGTTGAGAAAGAAGCCAATATTTCGTTCATGTCCGTCATATTTACTTCGCTAGCCATTGTCTCGCAGCTATTGAACGCATTCCACCATGTGCTGTCAAAAGTGTTCAATAAAGAATCATTAGAGTGAATTGTTCCGAAGAGATAAGAGGTTTCAGCACTCTTTGACGAAGTGATTTTCCATAGCAAACAATTCTCAGTTTGAGAAGATGCGAAAAAAGGAAACAAGAAGATCAGTGACAATAATTTTTTCATGAAAGAATCAAAAGATTTACAATGATATGATACTACAAAGCTTCGAGAAAAGCAATCACAGCAGCTCTATCCTCAGCGGGAAGTGATTTGAAATATTCGATGATCCAATGTGCCTCGCCACCGTGCCATAGAATTGCTTCTTCAAGCGTTTCTGCGCGGCCATCATGCAAAAATCGCGCATTGGGATTCACCAATTTCGCAAGGCCAATTCCCCACAGCGGCGGAGTTCTCCATTCATTGGTGCTTGCGTCAAAATCAGGCCGACCATCGGCGAGAATTTCACCCATGTCGTGAAGAAGCATATCCGTGTATGGATAAATTGTTTGATTCGACAGCTCAGGAATTGTGCTGATACCTGTGGTCCAGGAAGGACGATGACAACCGACACAATTCAGATCATTGAAGAGTTGTCTTCCTCGCGCAACATCCGGGCGACTGAGATTTCTTGGAGCAGGCACAGCAAGTGTTGCAACATAATTTGCAACATTCGCAACCATGTATTCATGAATGTCCGGGTCCATACCAAAACCAGAAACACAATTGCTTTGACCAACACCATTCTCTTGCGGAAAAAAACCAACAGAAGTAATTCCCATGTCTTCATTGAATGCACCAGCCGTCTGCTGTGCAATAGTTGGATTTGAAGCCTTCCAGCCAAACCTTCCCAACTCCAATTGTTGAGTTTTTACGTTCCAAACAAAATTTGCCTTACCACTGATGTAGTCCGTGTTGTCGTCTGATTCATCTTCACCGGCCATGATGTCCTGGGCATTGATTGCCTCGAGCAAACCGAGTCCAAAAATGGGTGAAGCAAGGCGCAAAGAGTAAAGCACGTTAGCCGGTAATTCCGTATATGCATCTATCAACTGGTGCGAAGGATTGTGCAAGGTCACCTGTGTTCCATCATCATAAGTGACAATATAATTTTGATAATTGAAAAGGAAATGACCTTCGGGCACCACTCCGTTGATAGCTCTATTTTGAAGTTGCGTTCCATATCCGGGCACTCCAATAGGCTCACCGTTTGGTCCTGCACCTGAAAGACTCATGCGCATAAGCAAGCCAGAGTCGTAATCAATTTCCGTAAGAGGGGGATGCGATCTTCCGTTCATTGGATGACAACCAACGCATGAATTTTGAATGAACAACGGGCCGAGTCCATCAGGTGACGCAGATCCAAACTCACTAAATGTCGCAAAGAACAACTCCGAACCCAATTGATGCGCAGCGATAGAAGTTGCGGAGGCGTTTGCCAACCATTGAATGTATGCAGAAGAACTTTGATTGAAAACTGTTGTTGTACCACCGGCATAATATGCAGGATCGATTGGAGTCGGATAGACGATCGGAATTTCCGGTTCAATTTTCTTGCAAGCACCAAAGCAAAGCAGGAGCGCCATGGCTCCTGCAATAAATCTATTATGATTGGCTGCAAACATCATTCAAAGAAAAGACATTCGCGGCGTAACTCCAATTCACATTTGCTAAAAAGGATTACATCATGTGACAGATGAGTCCACCCATGAGCATCATTGTAATAGCCCAATATCCCGTATGAATGAAAATATACTTTCCGCCTTTCTTTTCGAAAAGTGCAATTATACCCACAACAGGTAAAACGAAAAATACGCTGGAGAGAATACCATGAAATGCACCATGACCAAATGATCGGAAATTGTGACCATACTTCTCCATGAGAATCATAAGGTCCGAACCCGGTTCTTTCGCATTTGCCACGCCATCGAACAATGAAAACACGTGCATCTGGTGAATCGTGATCGTCATCATTTGTACTGCAAGAAATAATCCCAACACATAAGCAAGAATGTAAATGATGGGTTTATGTCCGCCTTTTTCACCTTCAGCATTTGCTCCGGAAATCTTCTTTAGTGCACCGCCAAAAACTTTTGCGTTGTACCAGATAGCCCCTGTAAACAATGGAATCACTGCGGCAACAAGCAGAATGTACCAATTCGTAATGTAAGTCATATTGTAATTTTTATAAGTAAAATTGAATTCAGGCTAACCTAATCATCATTACAAGCTGAGACATGGAAAATGAGAAAAGTAATTGACAGTTGTATTTTGAATGTCGCCGGATTTTCAAAACAACCTACAGAAAAGCACATGCGGATGCATCAATTGGCATCAAAACGCGGAAACAATTTTCTCGCAAATAAACTTTGCCGCGTTTCCGTTTCCGTAGAAAGAAGGCCAAGTCAATTCCATTTTGGTATTAAAAAATTCGTATGCTGCGAAAATGCGACCGGTATCAGCACCAGTGATGATGGCGTTTCCGTTTTCCACGAGCTCAATCCATTCCGTTTGCGGTCTCAAAATGACGCATGGTCGTTGAAAGAAAAAAGATTCCTTCTGGACTCCTCCACTATCGGTAAAAATGATGGCCGCGTTTGATACAAGGGAAATCATATTCAGGTAAGAAACAGGAGGAATCACTTTCACTTGAGGAGATGAATCAAGGCGGTACATTGTTTCTCTCATCGCTGTTGAACGCAACATTTTATTGGTTCGAGGATGCAGAGGTAGAATAATTTGTTTTCCGGATTCAGCTCCAATTTTGATCAAAGCAGCCATAATAGCTGCAAGATTTTCAGGATTATCCGTGTTGTGATCTCGATGCACAGTTGCAAGAAAAAATTCCCCATCGGCAATATTGAGCTCACTCAAAATCGAAGACTTGTCATTTGCGGACTTCTTAAAAAACAGAGCATTATCAAGCATGATATCACCGCAATGAAATACAGCCGGATGATCACGGCTTATATTGAGATTTATACTTTTCGAAAAACCTTCATTTACCAGATTTGAGATAGCCGATTCCGTTGGTGCGAAGAGCATTGTGGAGACATGATCGGTCAAAATCCTATTGATTTCTTCGGGCATACTTTTATTGAAGGATCGCAAACCCGATTCCACGTGAATCACCGGAATTCCGGCGAATGACGCTTCCAGCGCAGCCGCCAGAGTAGAATTGGTATCGCCGTAAACAAGTAACGCTTGTGGATTTTCAGCTTCAAAAATTTTGCCCAGAGCTTGCATCATTGCGGCAGTTGGATTTGAATGTTCCTTACTGCTAATTTCAAGATGATATTTCGGAGCCGGCAGTAGTAATTCATCGAAGAACACCTGCGACATGTCATCGTCGTAATGCTGACCGGTATGCACGAGCACCTCTTCAAGCAAATCGGAAAAATCGCCGGCTATAGCCCGCGAGATAGCAGAAGCTTTGATGAATTGCGGTCTGGCACCGACAACAGTCAGAATTTTTTTTCTCATGTATTCAAATTACCTTCATCGGCATAACTGTAATAACCCACATCCGTAACAATCAGATGATCAAGTAGCGGACATTCCATCAAAGTACCGTTCTGCCGTAATCTCTGTGTCAGTTTGTCGTCTTCGGCACTTGGGCGAAGATTTCCACTTGGATGATTGTGTGCAACGATAATGCTTGCTGCGTTATTTTCCAAAGCTAGTCTGAATACCTTCTTCGGGTCTGCAATAGTCGAACTCAATCCTCCCTCACCTATTTTACCGATAGCCAAGACGTTTTGGGCTCTGCTGAGGCACATTACCCAGAATTCCTCATGCGGCAGATCATTCATGAACTCCAGAAATCGTTCGTAAACATCCTTGGAATTGCGAATCTTATTATCTTTTTTGAATTCACCCGCCCTTCTTCTTCTGCCAAGCTCCAGTGCAGCGAGAATCGAGACCGATTTGGCTTCACCCATTCCCTTGAAAGTCATCAATTGTTTGAGCCCCAACTTTCCAAGTTCTACCAAATCATTGTCAATGGACTTTAGGATTTTACGTGTGAGGTCCACAGCAGTTTCCTCGCGTGAACCAGAACCGATGAGTATGGCCATCAATTCAGCGTCGCTGAGGCTCGACACGCCCTTTGCCAATAGCTTTTCTCTAGGACGGTCATTGACAGACCATGATTTAATACTTTTTAATTCTTCCATGATGCAACATCAGCGATAGTATCAATCCAGGCGGAAATTCACTAGAATGCTTCACTGTTCATGGCCGAAAATAAAAAAGCCCTCCCGAATGGGAAGGCATATAATATTCCAAATTGGAATTATTTCAAGTTATTCACCTGAACCTG
>JAYTOA010000067.1:0-17167 GCA_043748015.1 Flavobacteriales bacterium | reverse complement strand
TTTTTAATTCTATCGGAACAGATTGATATAACCTGACAATTCTTTTCTTTCTCCGGTGGTTTTTGAAACAACTACCGCAATCCAGTTATAGGTGCCGTTTGGAACGAAATATTCTCCATTGTAGGTATCACCCACCCATGGTATGGTGTGATCGTTAGTTTCGAAAACCTTATCTCCAAAGCGGTTGAAAACCATAAAGGAAAATCTTTTCGGGTCAAAATCTGCCCCCATCACAAACAGGACGTCGTTGATGCCGTCGTTGTTTGGTGTGAATGAATTAGGGATGTATACAGAAAGAATGTCATTGATTACAATTTCGGCAGTTATTACATCCACACAATTGTTGATGTCAGTAACAGTAAGCATAACAGGATAGATATCACCAGCACCATTGGGGAATTCTACAACAGGATTGGCTGAAGCAGATGCAGCAAGTCCAGTCCCAAATTGCCAGTTCCACGCAACTATATTTCCCTGCGAAGCATCGGTGAAATGTATTTCCGTATCAAGAATGTTTGTTGGTTGTGGAGTAGCACTATAACCTGCAACAGGTTCAGGATAAGCTATCACAGTTTGTGTGTTGGAATACGAACAGCCTAGAATATTTGTCAGCGTTAACTTCACGGTATAAGTTCCCGGCGCAAGGAAATCATGTGATTGAAGCGGTGTATTCTGGTAGGTGATTCCATCACTGATCTCCCAGATTGAAGATGAATAGAGCGTTGGATCCACGAGATTGGTCATTTGAAATGTATGTGGCCAACAAGCTGCAGTGGTATCAAATGAAAACTGAACATCTATTGCAGGCTTCACTTCTACCTGAAAGCAATTCGTTACCGAATAGCCGCACGCATCCAACACATTCAAACAAACTTCGCCGCTGTTAGCTGGTGCATATGTTGCGCTGGTTTGACCACTCACTACATTACCATCATATGTCCAGGTATATGTAAAGTTTGGTTGACCATTGAAGAGTGAATAGAGTTCCATATTCACTGATCCCAATTCGCAAATGCTTGTATCGTTTGGAATTGAAATGATCGTTGGCCCGGCCATATTGATGGTCAATACAGCATGTGCTTCACAATTTCCAAACTGCACGCTGTAGAGATAGTTTCCCGGAGGATCTACCATAGGATCAAATTGACCGGATGGTATAGCAACTAGGGAAGGATTATACCAGACGCCGGATGTCACAGGATTTCCGCCAAGCTGTGGCAACATAGGAAATGGCGCATCTGTGCTGCAACGGGTAATCGTCGCGTTTTCACCGGGATCTCCCAATGGATCTATACTCACAATCACTTCATCCGTTGAACTACATTGTGGATGACCTGTCGGATAGCCAGTGACATGAAATGTTGTAGTTTGAGTTAGTGTATTAACCGTTGTATTCTGAGTATTGGATGAACTCAATCCGGTTGTAGGATTCCAGTCCCAAATAAAGGCGCCCATTGGGGTTCCACCATCCAGCGTTGCATTCAGATTGACTGTTCCGCAAGAGTAAAGCTGATCCAGACCTGCATTCACCTGAGGTGCTTGTTGTACAATCAATTGAATAGTGGAGTCAAACTGGCAACCGAAATTGTTTATTACTACATACGTGTAATCGTAGGTTCCAACCGTAGTAGCTGTAATAGATATTTCATCGCCATCAGGCGTAATATCAGTAATCCATTGCCCACCTGAAGTCGGAGGTGTTATCACCCAATAAGATGAATCAGGTCCTGCGCCAATGATAGGTGTGAAAGTGGTAATGTCTGGAAATAAACTTGGCGCAAAACCGATACCCCATGCGAAAATGTATCCATTGTCAATCGCGAGATTATCAGTTACAGAAAAAGACCATTGCCCATTCAATGGACAACCGACTAAGTCGCAAAGATTTCCTGAAGGTTGATAGGTACCACTTGGAAGTGATGTATTACCGGTCGCATTTTGACCCCAAGTTCCATTTGTTGCAGTGGGTGTCCACCAATAATCCCAACCAACTCCCGGAGATGTGTTTTCATCGTCAATGGCTACACCCAGATAAGTTCCACCTCCGCCATTGGTTCCCCAGGTGACCAGATTTACCATAGTGCCATCAGGGCACGTGATAAATACGCCTAAATCCCCCATGTAGCTGTGCTCCATGTTTACGAAAATATTGAGCAAATCATTGCAATTCGTCAGAGTCGCTCCAGGTTCAAAGAAGTCAAATGTCAAAGAAGTTGAATATGCAAATCCGGCTCCGTCAGCAAGATACGTTTGACCGGCAACAACTTGAGGCGGCAAAGCTGTCCAGGTTGTTCCTGATGCTCCGCCTCCGATTTCTGTTCCAATGGGAATGGCATTAGGATCACCCACTACCACTGTGCCAATAACAGATTCTCCAATGCAAGATACCAAATCAGTCATTCCGCTATAGGTTGGAATTGTACTTACAAGTACTTGAAGCGGAATAACGTTTAAGCTTTGACATCCGACAGGATCGTCGCCAAAATTGTCATCTTCAACAGTTAAAGTAACAACATATTCACCCGGTTCACTGAATGCATGTGTAACAGGATTGCCATTGGCATTGTTGAGTATGGTGCCATCATCGAAATTCCAAATGTATTTTGTCAAGTTGAATCCCGGTTCAGCAAAAGAACCCTGGCTACCGAAGGTAACATCGGCATTCATACATACTTGAACAGTCTGAATACCTGGTGTAACCAAATCAGGACTCAGAATTTGTGATCCGTTCGTTGGATTGGCGCATGGCGTGGTACATTGAATTTCTGCTTCAAAACCGGGGAAAGTAGTATTTGCTACGCTGTTGTCATTGAATACGATCGTTAAACATCCACTGACATTGAACACTGTCCCAGTAATCTGCAATCCTTGAATAGATGTGCCGGTATAGCTTCCCAATGACGGAGCTGATGTGTTGTCTCCATCGAAAATGCTCACGTAGTCACTGTTATTGGCGTTAGGACTTGTTTGCATTGCAAATGCGTTGAATGTCAACTGAACAACGTCACCAGGTGTGTCGGGACAAAGCGTCATCGTATAATTGGCGTCAGTGTATGGTCCGCCGCCGCCGTCATCGGTCAAGATGTTGCCATCCGAGACGACAAAATTCCCGGTTTCCATGCAAAACCAACCCGGAGTACCACACTGTGAGTACATCAAATTAGCAACAATCAATAAATTGAGAAAGAGTAGAATCCGTTTCATACGTTGTGAATTTGGTATATAAACACTATCCAAAGACTTCACAAATCTAAAGAAGTTGCATGTGTATTCAGGAAATATGAATAGTTTTTCACATAAGTTTTTAAACCGCAGAATGTGTCTAAAACAGCAGAATATTTTCTCGCCAACAAAGAATTCAATCGGGAAATGTCCTCACCGCACAAGGGTAATGTGCCCTTCGTATCGATGGTTCACATCATTGCGGGTATCGCGAATCGTAACGCGATAGAAATAGATTCCATCCGGAATATATTGATCTCCATTTGCATAATTTCCCGTCCATCCAAAGTCAGGATCGTCTGATTGATAGAGAATTTCACCCCAACGATTAAAGATTTCGACTTTGAATGCATTCCTCTGAAATCCTTTGCCTTTCAGTTGCCAAACATCATTGATTCCGTCATTGTCCGGTGTGAATGCATTTGGAATGTACAGGTCAATTTCTTCGTCAACACGAACATATCTATAAACGCTGTCTCTACAACCAAACTGGTTATATGCCACAAGGCCTATTAAATAGTTGCCTTCTGTTTCTGCTGGAAATGTCCAGGTAGTGTCGTTAGCGTTAGTCTCACCAAATTGATCAAATGTCCACAAATAATCTTCTCCGGTGATAGTAGTATTTGTGAAGCGGAATGAGGTATTTGGAAGAATGGCGAGATCTTCATCAACAGTGAATTGAGCATGCGGTGTTGGCCACACCACCACCGGGTTTTCAAGCGTATCTCTGTGTTTACATCCATAATGATCAGTTATCTCCAGCCACGGGTAATACCATCCAGGAATGGAGTATAAGTGATTCGTAGAAGCTATTGCGCTGCCGGTGGTTCCATCATCATAATACCATTTCATGGAAGTGATGTTCTGAAAAGTAGTATAGTCTGAAGACAGAGAAACGTAATGTGGATCGCATCCAAACGGCTCATCCACCACAAAACTTGCAGCGATCTGATCAAATACATTTACCATAGTGCATGCTGAATCCGTTGCTCCACAAGCATCGGTAACAAAGGCGCAATATTGTTGAGAAAACGCAACTGGTATATCTATGCTAGGCTGCGAAATGATATTTCCTTCCGGTGTGATCCAGCTGTATTGAAAAGGTGCAGTGCCACCGGAAATCTCTGGCGCCTCAAGATGTGCTGAATCGCCTGCGCATACTTGATGCAGATTAGAAACTTGAATGGAGAAATCCGAATTGACTGTCACGGTCATTTCATCTGCGCTGAAGCAATTTGGCTGCCCGGAAGGATATCCGGTTAAGGTAAACACTTGTGTTTCCATCAATCCGGATACCGGAGTAACAGATGAAGTGGAATTGCCCAGGTATTGTGCAGGTGACCAACTCCAAACAAAATCAGGTGAGGTTTGATTGCTGAATCCGCCTTGAAGAACAATGTTTGGGTTATTACAGTCAAAAATCAGATCAGGTCCGGCAGTAACCTGCGGCGCTACGGTCACACTTATGTTCAATGTGGTGTCATAACTGCATCCGAAATTATTGATGGCAGTGTAGGTGTAACTGTAAGTTCCGGGTTGTTCCATTACAACATTGATATAATCGCAACCGGAAGTTGCCGTTGTTATTCCTGGTCCCGACCAAAATGTGGAATCACAACCTGCGCCATAATGTGGCGAAAAATTCAAAACTTCACCATAAAGTGAAGGATTGAAATTCATTCCATAGTTGAAGAGAAATCCATCGTCTCCAATCCACATATCACAGAATTCAAATGTCCATGTTCCATTCAGCGGACATCCAATTAGGTTGGTAAATGGTTGGAGGCTTTCATAAGTACCGGAAGGTAATCCTGTTCCTACAACGTTTGTCGCCCAGGTTCCATTCGTAGCTGTTGGCAACCAATAGTAATCATATCCGGTTCCAGCTTCACCAGTTGTTCCGGCTACAGGAATTCCGAGATCCGCGCCGCCACCAGCTTGCTGATGAAGTATCACTGATTGACCATTCGGGCAAATAACTGAGATTACCAAATCCTGCATAAACGAATGCTCGAAATTGATGTAAGCATTCATGATGTCTGAGACATTATCAATGATTTCTCCTTGCGCAAAACCATTGTACGTGAAGTACACATCAAAACACTGCGATTGATCATCCATTAAATGATATCCTTCAGAATTTTCGTTGTCGGGAAAATCAATCCATGGAACACTCAGCCAGTTATTGAGACTATCACCCGCAAAAAGAGAATCCTGTGCAAAATTTGTTACGCCCAAAAATGCCTCGCCACCGCTACAAAGCGAAGTGATATCTGTGATGAGATCGAACTCCGGTGGTGTACTTACAAAAACGATGTAATCATTCAGGTTGGTATTTGTACATCCGTTGCTATCGGTAATAGACAATTGTACCTTGTAACCGCCAGGTTGGTTGAAGGCGTGAGACACATTCGGCCATGAAGCATCGTCTGTGGTTCCATCATCAAATACCCATTGAAAACTGCCCAGATTAGCAGAGTTGAAAAATTGTGTATTGGAGCCATTGAATGTGATCAACTCGCCCGGACAAACCATCAGCGGTATTGGTTCCTGGTCAGAAGTGATTTGACTGATTGGCCTTATGCATGGCAAACCACAAGAAATTTCAGCAGCAAAGTTTCCTTGCATGTTGGCGTCAGATACAAAATGTACTGTAAGACAACCGCTCGGATTGGTGGACGTGATATTCAAACTTTGCAATTCGTTATTGAAGTAAACTCCCAGCAATGTTGCACCCGTTGAGTTTCCATCGAAAATTTCAATGTAATCACCATTGCCCAATACACAAACAGTCCAATAGAGATTCACAATTGTTTGCGGGGCTGTAGCGCAAATGGTTGAAGTAAAATTTTCGTTGTTGCCATAGTCTGCTGCACTCAATCCGGAATCGACAAGAAATCCACCACATGAATTCACATTTCCTGCGCTAATTGCATTTTCCTGTGCGGAAACCTGAAATGAAAGACATAGCAAAATGATCCAATAAAATGGGCTAACGGAAAACAGCCTCCTGATGACAGGAACTATCTCATGTAAGATTTTACGTGAATTCATTAGGGTGGGGCGTGAGCGCCTCGATTTATACGGAATCAATCAAGAAGGTTGCAAATGAAACATGGAGACCACATGTTCAAACAATGTTTTGAATCTTAGCTAGAAGAAAAAAAACGAAAGTCTTGGATACTAAAAAGGAATGCCGGCCTTGAACTACCTGATAACAGTGAGTGTTCCGCGAAATGTCTGGTAGTCGGCCAGCTCTTTGTCTTTCACCTGAACTTGCCAGATATACACATCGTCCTGCACATAATACTCACCACCACGCACATTTCCCGACCACGGCGTACCATATTCTTTGGTGAAGAAAACCAGATTTCCCCATCGATCGAATATTTCGAGCGAGTAGGTAGACTCATCAAATCCGAGCATTTTCGGCGAGAAGAAATCATTGGTGCCATCTTGATTGGGAGTGATGGCGTTGGGTGCATAAAAAACATACTCGTTGTCGAGATGTAGCACTTCACATGTGCTATCGGCGCATCCAAATTCGTTGATGATTTTCAAACAGATGGTGAAATTGGCTGGTTGTGTATTAGGAAATTCAAAGGTCGGTTCAAATGCGTTACTTGTGCCGAGCCCATTGAAATCCCATTGATATACAATTGCGCCAATTGACATATTCCTGAATCTCGCTATAGGATTTAATGTGGTGATTTCATCGGGTACACTTCTGAAATTCGCTATTGGTGAATCATATACTTCCATCAAACTGAAAAACTCAAGGGAGGACGTACAACCAAAAGATGTACCTGCATTGAGTATCAAATCATACTGACCCGGCGTGTGAAGTGTTGAACTGAATGAATTGCCATAAAAATTACCAATGTTAGGAATGGTCCACGTTAATAAATCAACATGCTGACTAGCACTGTCTATCGCATAAAAAACCTCAAGTGGAGAGCAACTGGCGAGTGCTTCCGGGTTGAAAACGATGACTGGATTGGGGTGAATGCTTACCAAAGCGTCGTCGCTTGAAGCACATCCAAAATTATCCGTAATCGTGAGCGCTATTGTCACATCCTGTTGTGGTATAAAAGTTTGACTCTGTGCATTGCTGTTGTCAAAAAGAAAAGATGGCGACCATGAATAAACTCCCGGTGCATTAGAACTGACACTCACACTTTCACCTTCGCAGATTTCATATAAGTCGCCAATATTTACAATAGGCAATGGATGCACCAACACCTGCAAGTCATCTACAATCTGACAAACACCATCTGTCACCAGTACTTGGTAATTGGTTGTTACATCTGCAACAACAGCAGTCGGAATTGTTACAATAGGAAACGATGAATTTGCATTGCTGAGATTGATCGCGGGCGTCCATGAGTAGGAAGTATTCGGAAGTGGTGCCTGACCAATTTGAATGGCGCTACTTCCTGCACAGACTTCAATATTTGCGCCCGCTTCATAATCGATTCCTTGCTGCACTACAATATTGAGTATTGCAATATCAGCGGGACATGGACCATTCGCCTCAAGGCTATATATATAAGAACCAGTTGTATGTATAGCAGGATCCAAAACGGTTGCGTCGAAACTCTGGTTGTTAAACGTCCACGTACCATTACTTGAAGCACTCGCCGGAAGCAATTGCGTCAACGGCACTGCTTCATCCGAATAACAAAAGACAGATGCATTATCCGGACCTGCGCTCACTACTGCAAACGATTCAATATCAACGTCGAGCGAATTGCTTCCGCATTCGTTGCCATTATTTGCGGTAAATGTGTAATGCTGTATACCGCTGAAATTGAGATCAACCAGTGGAGCAATTACATTGCCGCTATCATCTGTCCAAACGCCACCTGCAACATTCGCATCAGGATCCAGCGATTCCAGATTGAAGTTCACCAACGATGCGCATAATTCCATGTCCAGATAGCTTATAGGAAAAAGCGGTTGCACCACTACAATAGCTACAGTTCCTTCACCATCAGGACAACTATTCAAAGAAGATTGGACAGCGACAAAATTTGCATTGTTTCCACCCGAAGGATCAAACAATGAACCAGCGGGTGTTCCGTTCGAATTTTCAAAAGCTATATTGGGAAATTGTGGATACAAACCGGCGAGATTGATTGCTGCATCTTCGCTACAGACAGAGAGTGTAATTGATGGTGGTGCGACCGGCGGATTCTCAATGTTGATAGTGATCAATGAATTGTCTGCGGGGCACACGACTCCATTTACGCTATAAGTAAATGTGAAAGTATTTCCTGTTGCCGGAGGAATAAATGTAGAAGGAACAGTCACGCCGCTTGCATTCAGCCAAGTACCTCCGGTGCTTGTACCCTGACTGATCAATCCGTTAAGATTAACCGAGGTCACGTTTCTGCAAATCGTTACGCTATTGTCATTACCAGCGTTGGGAAGCGATTCCAGCACAATTGTGAGTTGCACTTGTTCCGGACATCCCACGTTTGGATAGTAATAAAAATAATTGCCGGACGTACCTGTTTGCGGATTGAAAGTTCCACCCACTGTTGCACCGGTTGAATTCGTCCAGGTGCCACCCGGCAATGGATTTCCATTCAGTGCATTCAACATGTTTATAGAATTCCCAGTAACGCATGTGGTAACCGTTGCCGGCAATCCTGAAGGACTTGGACTGATGAAATTGATGGTCAGATAAGCATTGGCATCTACACATGGTGTCAAGCCATTGATATTGTAACGATATACCCCGGGAGCATTTACTGCAGGATTAAAAGTTGCGCTGACAGGTGCATTGGTCGGGCCGAACCACTGTCCACCAGTGCCGGGTGTGCCTCCTAGATAGTTCAGCATATTGAATGGTGTGCCGTTCTGACAAACGTTGATCGTCGCGTTCGTGCCGGCATTTGGCGGTTGGTTTTCACTAACGAATAAAGTTGAAAAAACAGGCCCACAGCCCGGAACATTGTTGACCATGTAAGTAAAGAGCTCACTATTCATCGTTGCGGGATTGAAAGTGCCGTTCATGGGGAGTCCTTGCGAATTGAACCATTGGCCATTTGGATTCGGGCTACCGGCCAGAAAATCTACCATTTGAAACGGTAAGTAATTCTCACAAATCAAATAGGTGGTGCTTTGACCGGGATTGGCGTTTTGGATGAAATCCATCATCACGCCTGTTATCACACTGCAGCCATTGGAAGGAATGGAATACAAATACCAACCATCCATCAAGGTATTGGCAGGTAGAGAATTACTAATGGTTTGTTGAAGTGGATTCGTCCAAACGCCGCCAGGAGCAATTCCGGGAATCAGGTTATTGAGATTAACAGTGGGCGAGGTGGAGCAGATGGCCGCAGTTACTGCATTTCCGGGATTTAGACCTGAGGTGGGAATATTGAAAATTGAATTCGTAATGTTTCCCGATTCTGTCAATTCAAGGGTATATACCTCAGGACAAAGTCCACTTAGAATAAAATTACCTGAAGCACTATTTCCTGAAGCTACAGAGATATTGGAATAATCATAAAGCACATAGCTAACAGGGTTGCCGGTTGGACTTGTGAAGGTTATGAAACCACTGCAGTTACACGCGTTGGCATTGGAGGGTGTAATTGCAATCTGACAAAACCCTGAAATCACAGGACCAAGCAATAAAAGAAATATGAAAAATC
Organism: Flavobacteriales bacterium; assembly: GCA_043748015.1. Classification (GTDB taxonomy): domain Bacteria; phylum Bacteroidota; class Bacteroidia; order Flavobacteriales_D; family Sanyastnellaceae; genus JAIBBG01. Next base: position 7,277 of record JAYTOA010000067.1, on the reverse strand, counting down.
TTTTAGTTGTCAACAGTTCGAAAATGATTGATAGTAAAAAGCGTCAGTAGAAGAGTCGCAAAAATATACTCAAAAGTTGGATGCTGATGCGCATTAAGGTGAAATTAACCTCGAATCATTGTTCATAATGGAATGTGAGTGATTTTCAAAAATGCAGAATTGGGTCATGACACTTGATTTCGCAACAAAGCAAGAATTAATTCAAAAAAATACCCTGACCGGTTTAAGATCAGGGTATTAACAAACACACGTCAAGTGATGTTCGTTTTGGTTAAGGAGAAACCGTCAATGTTCCGTTAAAATATTTTTGTTCTTTCGTCAAATCGTTGGTAATAATAATCTTCCAGCGGAAAGACTCACCAGAAGAGGCAACGCCAATTCCGGCAATTTTTCCATCCCATCCTTTCAGCCTGTTCGATGTTTCATAGACTTTCTCTCCGCTTACAGTGTAGATAGTCATCACAAAGTTGGCTTTGCTTTGCTTCAAGCCAGAAGGCATGAAAGTCTCTCTTCCAGGAGTGAAAGCAGAAGGAGCATTGAGCGCAAAGTCACTGTTGATACTGATAGTCTTTACAGCTGCATCGATACAACCGTGCTCGTTACGTGCAGTGAGTGCGATCATTTTCTTTCCTTTAATATCTATTGCCGTCTCAGGATTCATCTGCTTTGAGTTGGCGCCGTCATTAAAGTTCCAGTCATAGCTGATAGCATTTGTGCTTACGTTAATGATTCGAACAGCCGGAGCATCAGGTATATCATTCACAAACTCCCAAAGGAAACTTGCATTTGGAGCAGGCCTGATGTTGATCATGTCATTGACAACAGTCGTATTGATCTGACCTTTGTCGCTGGTCACTGAAAGAGAAACATCATAGCTTCCTGACTTCGCATACTTATGCTTTGGATTCACCGCATCGCTGAAGTGACCGTCACCAAAATTCCACAGATAGCTTCCGTCTTTAGGTCCGTTGGTTACATCAAAGTCCACTTCAATTCCTTCACAAGCACTTCTCACATTGCTTGCGAAACCAATCACGTTTGCAGCTTTCGCTTCAATGTCTGCTTTGGCAGTTTTATCTGTTGCAGAATTTGGGTCTAAAGTGCCACCTGAATTTGTATCATTTGCAGTATTAACTGCTTGATTTGTTGTTGATGAAGCGCCTATGTTCAAATCATTACTTCCAACAGAAGTACTATTGTTTTGAGCGGTATTGAGAGATTGATTGGCTGAAACTTTCTTCTCAAGGATTTCAGAACCGTACATAGATTTCTCGTACTCCGCAACGTTGAGAGTTGCAGCAGAAGAAATCATTTGTGAAATCTGGATCGGGCTGTCAAAACGGGTTTCCGTAATAACAACGTGCGCAGAAGATGGACTGTGTTGTGTGTGATACAAAGCGATAGAACCGCCAGCAGTCACAACAGCTGCAGCCACAAGAGCCACCAGCCAAGGATAATTTCCGGCTTTGGAAAGACTCATTGTTTTCTGAATTGCGAACCAACTACGCGACTCGTAAGGCATTTCGTAGTCCGCAATTTTCTCTTTCAGATGTCTCTCAAAAGGAGTTAGAATTTTGCTCATTCAGATTCTTTAAATTCTTAAGTAATAGTTTCTTCATGTTTTTCCGGGCTTTCGCGTAGTTGCTTTTGCTCGTCCCTACACTAATTCCCAATGCCTCAGCAATGTCCTGATGCGTATAATCCTCGTAAACGTATAAGTTAAAAACAGTTCTATAGGCCGGCGATAATTGCTGCATTGCGTCAATTATCTGTTCAGGAGTGATGTCGTATATCTCGTCATTCTCCGCTTGTTCTTCATCTTCCACTTCTTCTCCCCAATCTTCAACACTTTGATTTTCCCCTAAAAGGATGAAATCGTGTTTTAGTTTTCGAAAACGGTCAATGGAGAGATTGACCATTATCCTTCTGACCCAACCTTCGAATGTTCCTACTCCGGAGTATCGTTCAAGATTATTAAAAACCTTGAGGAATCCTTCCTGAAGAATGTCCATTGCCTGATCAGAATCCCTTGTATAACGCATGCAAACGGCTTTCATCTTACCATAAAAAAGTTTATGGATGGCCTGCTGCGAACGCCTGTCTCCTTTGAGACATCCAGAAATTAATGCTTGTAATTGCTTATTATCTGTCACAAGGTTCTTCTTTTAGACGATGATTAACCGAATTGGTTGCCAACACAAATGTATATCTTCGGAATATCAATTAGAACTTTCACCTTGATTCACCTCAATTTTCTTTCTTACGGGAACGAACTAACTTTGCCCACACATGAATAAAAGGGTTGTCGTTGGTCTTTCAGGAGGTGTTGATTCAAGCGTTGCTGCTCATCTGTTATTACAGCAGGGCTATGAAGTGGTAGCCATTTTCATGCGCAACTGGCACGACGAATCTGTCACCATCAATAATGTGTGTCCGTGGATTGATGACAGCAACGATGCAATGCTTGTAGCTGAAAAATTGGGCATTCCATTTCATGTGCTCGACATGAGTGTTCAATATAAAGAGAGAATAGTCGACTACATGTTTCGTGAATATCAGGCAGGAAGAACGCCTAATCCGGATGTGCTTTGTAACCGGGAAATAAAATTTGATCTATTTCTCGAAGCGGCCATCAATCTGAAAGCTGACTGCGTAGCCACCGGTCACTATTGTCTCAAGGATTCTTTTATGGATGAAAACGGCAACGAAATATTTCGATTGCTTGCGGGTATTGATACAAATAAGGACCAGAGCTATTTCTTGTGTCAGTTGAATCAACAACAATTGAAGCATGCTCTTTTTCCTATCGGACATCTAACAAAGCCTGAAGTAAGAATCCTGGCGGAAGAAATTGGCTTGCCCAATGCAGCGAAAAAAGATTCTCAGGGACTTTGCTTTATTGGTAAAGTGAAATTGCCGACTTTTCTGCAACAACAGTTGGATATCAAGAAGGGAAAAATTATCGAATTGCCGCCAAGCGAATTGCTTTACCCCACTAAAAATTTCAGCGGTATTTCTGAAGAAGAGCTCAAAGTATTTACTGATCCGTATGTTTTTCAGGAATCAGATGGAGTGTTGGCAGGTGAACATACTGGAGCGCATTTTTTCACGATTGGTCAGCGCAAAGGATTGGGTGTTGGAGGAAAGGCTATTCCGCTATTTATTGTAGAAACAGACACGACAAAAAATCTTGTTTATGTAGGTCAGGGAGAAGATCATCCCGCACTGTTGCGCAAGGGATTGTTCATTCCAACTTCCGATATTCACTGGATAAGACCTGATCTGGAATTGGCCATTGGCGAAGAGGTAACTTATGAAGTAAGAATCAGATACAGGCAACCATTGTTTGGCTGTCAATTATATAGACGAGAAATGGGACTTTATCTTGTATTCAGTGAGAATCAACGTGGTATCGCACGAGGTCAGTTTGCAGCTTGGTACAAAGATGACGAACTCATAGGGAGTGGTGTAATTTCTTGATTTGTGAACACGGTGCAACTTTTTTACAGAGTTTTAGGTCAACCAAGTTGAATATTGCCTACTATTGGCTATTCAAAGTACACCTTATATAGCAACCAAAAATTCTTACTCACGCATGAAAACATTGTATACCTTATCTCATGTTCTCGTTTTTATTCTCATTTCACTCTTCACTTACGCACAGGAAATCCCAACAGGAAACAGCTGTTCGGAAGCTATTCCTTTGCAATGTGGAAGCATAGAAAGTGGAAATACCATAGACGTTTTGAATGACAACGTCTCTTCAGGAGCGGGTCAATGCATCACTTCTGTAGGAACAGGCGGTCAAAAGTGGTATTCATTTTCGGATACAGAATCTCATCAACTTACTGCATTTACGTGCGGCGCAGGAACAACTTTCGACACCAAGATTCATGTATACTCAGGCGCATGCGGTTCCCTTGCATGTATAGCAGGCAATGATGATGGTTGCAGCAGTCTGGCCAGTACACTGAATTTCACCAGCCAGCCGGGAGTGAATTATCTCATTCGTGTAGGTGGCTTTGGTGGTGTCAATGGCGCTTTTGTGCTTAACCTCACCTGCGCCAGTTTTGTAAGTGGATGTACGAACCCAACTGCTTCCAACTATAATCCATTGGCCACCCAGGATGACGGATCTTGTATTTACACGGGCTGTACTGATCCAACGGCATTGAATTACAATGCAAGTGCAAATACAGATGACGGATCTTGTGAATATTGCAATGGCGAGGGTAGCACCATTGCTACACTATATGTGTGCACATTCTCCAATGGCGCTCAAACTGTACTTGATATTGTGGACAGCAATGGCAATGTTGTACAACACGTTTCCGGACTAGGCAATGGTCAGATAGTTTATTTCTCCTTGTGTCTGCAAGCCGGAATGTGCTATACAGCCATCATGGCAAATGCTGTTGGAGCTACGGGATGGAGCAATGGTTATTTCTGGATAAATGTCAACGGTGTTCAAATCATGAATGAATCTTTGAATTCCAATTTGACCACAGAATTATCAATCTTCTCCATAGACGGCACTTGCACTTCGATTCCCGGTTGCACCAATCCGGAAGCTGCGAATTACAATGCCTATGCAAATTTGGACGATGGAAGTTGCGTGTTCCCTGTTGATTGCGAATCTGCAGTAACTGCAGTCGTTAACATGACGACAGCCGCTTTCGCTAGTGAATGTTCTTTCACTATTGTAGATGAAAGTGGGCAGGTTTTATTCGCAGGTGCTAATTATCAGGTGAGCGGATCTATTGTTGAATCGATTTGTTTGAATGATGGATGTTATACTGTTTTGATGAATGATTCATTTGGTGATGGATGGAATGGTGGCTATCTGCAAATCACCGCCCTCGGTATTACTACAACTTACACCATTTCAAGTGGAAATGTTGGTGTTGGAATATTGAGTATTAACTCAGAAGGATGCACAGCAAATGTCATCTCCGGTTGCATGAATCCTGCTGCTTCTAATTACAATCCCGCAGCCATCTTTGATGACGGTTCATGTGTCATTACAGGTTGTACAGATTCAGGGGCGACCAATTACAATCCTGCTGCAACATCTGATGATGGAAGTTGCACATATTGCAATGGTGTTGGCAGTGTGAATGCACAGCTGTATCTATGCACATTTGCCAATGGCAACCAAGTGCAACTTGAGATTTTAGATGCTGATGGCAATGTTGTCTACTTTGGAAATAACTATAACAATAACTCTATTGTAAATACAATGCTTTGCTTGCAAGCAGGTGTTTGTTACACAGCCATCATGACCAATTCAGCGGGATTGAACGGTTGGTATAACGGATATTTCTGGATCAATGCAGGAGGAATTCAAATCATCAATTCGCATCTTGATGCCGCGATGCAAACGCAAACCATTCAATTCAGTTTGAACGGAAATTGTGGAGATGTTTCCGGTTGTACTGATCCAGCTGCGTTGAATTACAATGCATCAGCAACTATTGATGATGGCTCATGTTCTTATGCTGAGCCGTGCGAGTCGAACGCGGTAGTTATCACAATTGTGACCGAATCATGGGGCTCGGAAATTTCCTGGAATCTCACGAATGCTGCCGGTGAAGTGGTGGCATCAGGTGGTGGATATTCAAGCTGGAATACATATACCACAACACTCTGTTTGCCTGATGGTTGTTATGAGTTGCAAATGAATGACTCATGGGGTGATGGATGGAATGGAGGTTACTATATGATCAGCAGTGCCAATAGTTTTAATGAAGGTTCGTTGTTCTATGGATCAACTACAACTGATTTGATTGGTATCAACGTAGATTGCAATTCAGTCGCAGGATGTATGGATAACGCAGCAGTGAATTACAATCCTGCAGCCAACTATGATGATGGATCTTGTATCTACAATAGTTTCAATCCTGGAATGAACACAAATTATTCTGTAGGACTTGAACTTGAGTTCACGTTTTTCCCGAATCCAACCAACGAAGGAATAACGGTTAATCTCAACAACCTCGACACAAAGTCAGGAATCAACGTATTGATTTCCGGACTTGATGGCAAATTGATTTCATCAATCTTTGAAGCGAACGCTGAAAAATTCCGTCGCTTCCAGTTAGACCTGAGTGATCTTTCTGCAGGATACTATTTTGTGAAAGTGGTTAATGGCACAAACGTGCAAACGATGCCACTGATCAAGCAATAAGATATTTTTTGAGAATGAAAAGGGCTGCCAATGTTGGCAGCCTTTTTTGTATTGGGTATCGGGAAATTGGTTATGGGAACGTGGACTCAGATAGTGGATGCTTAAGTCACGGACTTTTAGTGAAGAATATTCCAACGTACAATAGTTTCACTTTGAAATCATTTTTGAAATTGATTTTGTGATTTCAGTAAACGCATCGCCGTCAAAGCCGTACGTATTTCTCCAATAGTTTTATTTCTAAATTCGTTAGAGGTCATCCCTTTAGCAATCAGTTCAATGTTCTGTTCCCTATCGGCTATTATGCTCAAGGGATGGTGGTAATTAATCGTTTTTCAGAACTACGTCAGTCCTAAAAAAGGTATCACCATCTCCTTCGAAACGCCTGTAAATTTTTAGCTGTGCACATATTATCGTATATGATTGTTACAAGCAACCCTAAAAGACCGACAGTGCAACAATGAACAGACAGAAAAAACGCCTCGACAGCCAACCCTTCGCAAAATTAAAAGAGGTGTTTTGCCATCGCACTTGCCGACCCAAAAACACCACATTTAATTTTGCCCAACCGCACCCAAAGTCCACCCACCACACGACACAGTGGACGGTTGCCACTTTGACGGCAACTTTTGACAATAACAGGTTTTAAAAAACTAACTTTACTCCCTAAAAACGAATAATATATTAAAAGACAATAATGGCTAAAACAGCAAAGACAGAACAGGAAGAACCGCTAGAGAAAAAACTCTGGAAAGCAGCCGACAAGCTCCGTAAAAATATGGATGCTGCCGAATACAAACACGTTGCTTTAGGTTTGATATTCCTGAAATATATATCAGATGCATTTGAAGAACAATATCAGAAACTAGTTTCTCAAAAAAGTGAAGGAGCCGATCCTGAAGACAAAAATGAATACTTAGCCGAGAAAGTATTCTTTGTTCCTGTTACAGCTCGTTGGTCATATATACAGGGCAGAGCAACTCAACCAACAATCGGCAAAGACATTGACGATGCAATGGACGCTATTGAAAAAGACAATCCTTCTCTGCGTGGCGTTTTACCAAAAGTATTTGCACAAGAAAAACTGGACAAA
>JAYTOA010000066.1:0-20749 GCA_043748015.1 Flavobacteriales bacterium | reverse complement strand
TTTGAAAAATTTAAAATATCCATTGCATTATTTTTCTGTAAACTTGCAATGGACGATCGTAACCTATTTACAACTTGTAAACTCCGAAAGAATCAATTTAATAAAATTGACTTGTTTCAGTTCTTCGAAAATTACTTCTTTGGAAATCTGCTTTAAATCTGCTTTAAATCTGCCGAATCTGCGTGAATAAAATATCGAATCTGCGTGAAAAACCCATCTGGACGAAACGCATCCAGCCCACGAATTCGGTATCTAGTCGAAGAAAATGACAATTTCACAGGAAAAATGCAACGTTTTGTCGGAAGAGGAAGTCTTTGACATATATTTGTTATCCTAACTGATTTACTATAAAACGCTTTCGGGCAAATGAAACTTCTGCGGATTGCTTTCATAGTGCTATGCACGACATTATTTCATGCTTTCGGGCATGCGCAATCTGCTACGTCCACAAAAGGAACTGATTTCTGGATGGGTTTTATGAAGAATAACGATAACGGCAGTTCAGAATCTCTATCCCTGTTTATAACGTCAGGCTCGCCATCCTCAGGTACGGTGGAAATTCCAGGTCAAAACTGGTCACAAAATTTCGTGGTAGTTGCAAATGCAACTACCACCGTTACCATTCCCAACAACGTAGCAGAAGTATTGAGCAGTCAAGTTGTTGAAGGTCGCGCTATTCACATTTTCACGGACCAGCCGGTTTCAGTTTACGCCATCAATTTCGAAACGAACACCGCCGATGCCACTAAGATTTTACCAACGGCTGCCATAGGAACGAGTTATATCGTCACGTCTTATTCGGGAACAGCAGGTCACGAATCCGAGTTATTGATTACTGCAACTGAGGACAATACGCAAGTCATTATTACGCCAAAAGTTTCTACCACCGAAGGCAATCTTGCAGGCATTCCATTTCAAGTGGGTTTGCAGAAGGGAGAATGTTACCAGGTGAAAGCTGCCGGAACGGGCGATCTAACAGGAACAAGCATTCAGGCAACAGAAGCGAGTGGAAAGTGCAGACCATTCGCTGTATTCAGCGGTTCGGGATGCAGTTCAGTCCCCGCGGATTGTTTTGCATGCGACCATATTTTCGAACAGAATTATCCGTTGGAATTGTGGGGAAAGGAGTTTTACGTTACTCCATGGGTGTTTAGTTTAAGTCCTGATTGGACAGTTACACAACCAAAATACACCTACAGAATTTTAGCGCAAGCCAATAACACAAACATCAACATTGATGGTGTTGCGGCTTTCAATTTGAATGCAGGAAATTACCAGGAATTCAATCATGAAATTGCTGCGCACTGCATTATATCGAATCAACCAATTGCTGTGATTCAGTACATGGAAGGAATTCAATGTGGAGGAAATGGCGATCCTTCGATGGTGATTCTCGACGACAGAAGTAAGAAAATTGATAGTGTGACATTCGGAACAGTCGTTTCATCTATCATCGCAGATCACTATCTCAATATAATTATCAATACCGAAGATCTTGGAAGTTTGACATTAGATGGCGCACCGATTAGTCCGTCGCTATTTCAATCTTTCCCCTATTGCACAGAACAAGTGTGGTGCGGTATTCCAATCACTGCGGGCAATCACACATTGACATCCACAGGTGGTGGCGTAACAGCATATGCTTATGGCAATGGTCCGAACGAGAGCTATGCATTTTCGATAGGAGCACATTATGAGCCACGCCCGATCGAATACGAGCAAGTGCATTGCACCAACAATGCGATCACATTGGAATTGAGCAACGAATATTTCAATCCGAAATGGTACAATGTTTCTGACACAACTACAATTCTCGGTACGAATTTCCAATACAACGTTCCAGCACCGATTGTGAATGCGGTTTACGTGGTGAAGTGTACAAAGTTGATTTCCGGATGTGAGGAGAAATTTTATTACAGTGTAGCTTCACCAGATCCAATTCCCGTTGTGATGGATCCTGCGGTGATCACAGTGTGTGAGCATCAACAAGTGCAATTGAATGCGTTGACATCCGCATCAGGAGCGATGTATGAATACAACTGGAGCAATGGTTCATCGTTGAATAACAACAATGTTGCATCACCGGTGGCATCGCCGAGTAACACAACAACCTATAATGTTTCAGTTAGTTCACCGGGTGCTTGCAGCGCAGGTTCAGGAACAATCACAGTTACAGTAAATCCGGGAAATATTGCAAACCTGGTTGCGAGTCCTGAAGAAGTTTCGATATGCGCAGGAGCGAGTGTTCCATTGAGTGTGACGACACAAACAAAGATTTGGTCGGATGATTTTGAACCCGGAATTTCGTGGGGTGATTGGGAAAGCATACAGAATGCCCTGGCCAATTCTATTTGCTCTGCAGCAAGTGGAAACGGACTTTACTTCAATGGAATTTTTCCGCGTGAGGCGATCACGAATCCTCTCAATGTCTCAACAGGTGGTACCATTTATTTTGCACTGAAGATTGCAAATGGCGTTGCACCATGTGATGATGCAGAACCGGGGGATAATATTGTTCTATCTTATTCCGTGAACAATGGAGGCTGGGTGAATCTTCAGACATTCTATGAGTCAGCATATCCTGATTTTGTGGAATTGGCAGTGAATATTCCGGCAGCTGCAATGAGTAACAATACGCGTTTCCGTTGGAGACAAGTTGGAACATATATGGTCAATCAAGACAACTGGGTGTTGGACAATATGTATATCGGCACATCGAATACCGGAAATTACAATTATTCCTGGGCGCCATCATCGCTTTTGAATAATGCATCATCGTCTGCGCCAACAGCGACACCAACAAGCACAACAGTATTTCAAGTAACGTTGACAGATATACCTTCTGGTTGTACTTATCGCGATTCAGTACTTGTGAATGTAGGAGCTCCTTTCACTTTGACGGCAACAAATGACGCTACTATTTGCGATGTCCAGGGTATTCAATTGAATGCAACTCCATCGATTGCAGGAGACTACACTTACAATTGGATGCCATCAAATAGTTTGACAGGATTCTACGGGTCATCACCAATAGCGCAGCCGACAAGCACAACACTATATCAGGTTATTGCAACATCGGAACAAGGATGTACAGCAACTGAGGACGTAAACATTACGGTAAGTGCTTTATTGAATTTGCAACTGAGCGCAACTGACTCAACACTTTGTGCAGGCGAGCAGACCCAATTGACAGCTACACTCGCCAACAATCCTTTAGGTGTTTCTTACGCATGGTCACCGGCGATTGGATTGACCAACACACAACAAGCATCTACGAATGCTTCACCAACGGATGATATCACTTATTTGTGCACTGTTACACATCTTGCGAGCGGATGTCAATTGTCATCAGAAATTGCAATTGATGTTACACCGGCATTTTCTGTGAGCATCACGCCGAATGAAATAGCGAGTTGTATTGTCGCAGGAATGCCTGTTAATGCAACGAGTAATTATAATGGCGTATTGAACTGGAATTGGAGCCCATGGAATATTGTAAATGATGCAACATCTTCTTCTACGACATTATCCGGCAATGCAGATGGGGTTTTGACAATGACCGCGACAAGTGAAACAGGATGTATCGCCGTTGCATCCATCAACATAACTCAAGCGGAAGAAATTACTTTTCTTGGAACTGATACCGGCTTTTGTGTTGGTGAAGGAGTTACGCTTGATACCGGATGGCCATCAACTTATTCTGTGGTTTGGAATACGCAGCAGACCACATCTTCTATTGTTGTTAATCAACCGGGAATATACCATGTGGATGTCACAAGCCCTGAAGGTTGTCAGTCGGAAGATGAAATTCTCGTTACTGAATTTTCTTATCCTGTTGTGCAACTTGGTGGCGATTCTTCTTTGTGCTCCGGCGAGTTGCTTGTGCTCAATGCGGGCAATCCCGGATTGAACAGTGTATGGAGCAACGGACTTCAAACAAGTCAAATCAACGTGACTTCCGGCGGTCTTTATTCTGTTACGGTTGATAATGGTTATTGTTTCACTTCTGATGAAATAAATGTTGAGTTTCATACTTTACCGGTTAATCCGTTTGTTTCAGAGGTGAATCATTGCTTCGCATTTCAATCACAACTCGCGTTGGATGCGCAGAATTCCGGTTCAACCTATTTGTGGAATACAGGATCTACTTCTCAAATTTTACCTGCAACATCCATTGGAATTTATTCAGTGCGTGTAACGACAGAAAACAATTGCAGCGCATCATTTGGTATTGAAGTGAAAGGCGATTGTCCGGTAACGATTTACATTCCAAATTCATTCACGCCGGATGGTGATGGATTGAATGATGTATGGAAAGCGGAAGGGGAAAACGTTTTGAATTTCCACTTACGACTTTACAATCGCTGGGGCGAATTGTTTTTTGAGTCATACGATATCGAGAAGCCATGGCTTGGTCAGCGTCGTGATGGCGAGTACTACATGGAACCGGGTATTTATCCATACCTCATCGTCTATCAGGTTATTCAAGACAACGGTATGATGTCAGAGCCGATTAAGGTGAAGGGGGAAGTTAGTTTACTTCGATAACACCAGAAGTAAATTCTCGAAACCAATCCAAACGATTAACACAGATAAGTTCCTAGTTCCTGGTTACTCAAAGGACAGCTAGTCAATGTTGAAGTACTGCCTTCCTATTTACTTCCTTTCAATGAGTTTGTAAAGTTCATCCAACTTAGGTTGCAGGATGATTTCGATGCGACGGTTTTTCGCTTTGTTGTTTGGATCGATGGGAAAATATTCGCCTCGACCAGCTGCGCTTAAGATTTGTGGTTTTACGGAACTACTTGCGAGCATGATTTTCACCACTTCAGTTGCACGAAGCACACTTAAGTCCCAGTTGTCTTTTGGATAAGTTGATGAAGCAAGTTTATCCGTGTCGGTATGTCCTTCAACGATAATTTCCATGTCGGCCTCACTCTCAATTGCTTTAGCAAGATCCACCAATGCTTTTTTTCCATTGGGATCAACAGCAGTGCTACCTGTAGCAAAGAGTAATTTGGCTTCCATGCTCACATAAACTTTCCCGTCTTTTTCAGTTACGGTGAGACCTTTGTCTTTGAAGCCAAGCAATGCATTCTGTACTTTGTTTTTGAGCGCTTCACTTGCGGCCTGTTGTTCCGCCAAAAGTCTTTCCATGTCATCAACACGCTTTTGTTTTGCTTCAAGTTCCGCTTTTGTTTTATCTATATCTGCTTGCTTTTCGTTGAGACTTTTCTCAAGACCTTTCAGCATATCTTCTTTCTTTTGAAGCGCTTCTTGAGTTTTATTCAGTTCATCCACGAGCTTTTTGTTTTCGCCTGTGGCCATACCAAGAAGTTCGCTGCTTTTCGTAGAAAGGATGTCATTGAGTTCATTGATCTTGTCATATTGCGAGCGCAACTGGCGGTATTCTCCGCCCATTTTTGTGGAGTCAGCTATTAATTGATCCAGTGATTTTTTATTCGTGGCAATCGTGGTATTCAACTCTTTGTTTTGTGCTTCGAGTTGTTCTTTTGCTGCGCGCAAATTTTCGTTGTCTTGTTCTACTTCCGCTTTGCGCGTAGACATTTCAGCGTATTTGCGTTGCGGTACGCAGCTTTGAACCATTACGGCAATGATGACTGCGAAGAAGAGGATGCGCTTATTCATATTTGAGTTTATTCTTAGAATTATTGAAGTTCAAAAATGCGTCCATTCAGTGCTGAAAACGCACGAATGCACCATCGATTTTTGAACGATGCTTTGTGAGATGCGCAGAAAGGGTGACTGAAAGTACAATCACACGATAGAATTGTTACCGGCCGATCCAACTATTCACATCTTCCAGTTGCACGGCAGGAATCTCCAGTTTATTTTTTTTGCGATATCCGTTTAGTGTTTGGTGAATGGCTGTAGGCTTGGTGTTTTTCAATTTTTCAATAGTGTCGTATCCCGCTTTGATTACATGTTCTGCCCATACTTCAGGAATACCGATCGCAATAAATTCTTTCGGGTCAGGCTCAGTTTCAAATTTCTCTGGACGCATTTGAGGGAAGAATAGCACTTCCTGTATTGTCTCATTGTTGGTGAGAAACATGACAAGTCGGTCCACGCCGATACCCATTCCTGAGGTTGGTGGCATACCATATTCAAGTGCGCGCAAGAAATCCTGATCGATAAACATTGCCTCATCATCGCCACGCGCTTGCAGGCTGAGCTGTTCTTCAAAGCGTGCGCGTTGATCGATTGGATCGTTGAGTTCACTGTAAGCGTTGGCAACCTCTTTACCGTTGATCATCAACTCGAATCTTTCAGTGAGTTCTGGATTTTCGCGGTGACGTTTACAAAGCGGAGACATCTCGATTGGATAGTCGGTAATGAAAGTTGGTTGAATGAAGTTGCCTTCACACTTAGCACCAAATAATTCATCGATGAGTTTTCCTTTACCCATTGTGTTGTCCACTTCAATGCCGATGCTTTTGCAGAAAGTTGCCAGTTCCTCTTCACTTTTTCCTGTAATATCGAAACCTGTGAATTGAATGATGGCATTTGTCATAGTGATGCGATGAAACTTTGAACCAAAGTCGAGAGTTTTATTTCCAAACTCCACAGACGTTTTGCCAAGTGCATCATTACACACTGCGCGTATCATGTCTTCTGTAAAGTCCATCATCCAGTGGTAATCCTTGTATGCCACATAGATTTCCATGATGGTGAATTCCGGGTTGTGAGTGCGATCCATTCCTTCATTTCTGAAGTTGCGACTGAATTCATACACGCCGTCGAAACCACCAACGATCAATCGTTTTAAGTAAAGCTCATTGGCAACACGCAAATACATAGGCACATCGAGGGCGTTGTGATGCGTGATAAATGGACGCGCAGCTGCACCTCCTGGAATAGCTTGTAACACGGGTGTATCAACCTCCAGGTAACCTTTTTCATTGAAAAAATTACGCATGGCGTTGACGATTTTTGTGCGGGTGATAAAAGTGTCGCGCACTTTTTCATTCACTACAAGATCGACGTAACGCATGCGATAACGCAATTCCGGATCGGTGAATGCGTCATGAATATTTCCTTCCTTGTCTGTCTTCACAACCGGCAATGGCTTCACAGCTTTTGCAAGCAGCGTTAGTGCATTGACGTTGACAGAAATCTCACCCATTTTGGTGGTAAATACTTTTCCGGTAACACCGATGAAGTCACCGAAATGGAGCAAATGTTTTACTACCTCTTTATAGAATGTTTTATCCTCACCGGGACAAATTGTATCGATGTTGATGTAGATCTGAATCTTACCCGTCGAATCTTTTACGTGCGCAAAAGAAGCTTTACCCATGTCGCGCATGTTGAGCAAGCGCCCGGCGATGGTTACTTCGCTACCTTCAACATAATTTAAAAGAATTTCGTGAGCTGTTGCATTGGTCTTGTATTCTGCAGCAGGAAAGGGATCAATGCCGAATGCGCGGAGTTTATCCAGTGATTCTCTGCGAACAATTTCTTCCGGAGATAAGTGATTCATGGGTGCGAATTTAGTTATGAGGCAGTTGTGATTCGCGAGAAATACGCATGCGAGATGATGTAATTTTCATGTTGATCTAAAAGTCTTAACACCTGTTCACGTTTCTTTTGGAATAATTTGACAGTACATTTAGTTCGGCGTTTCCTACCAACACCAAACAATCAATCTTATGTATGAAAAAAACGAAATGAGCAGCTGGGAGCGCTTCCAGAAATTCCTGCATGAATCTGCGACGATCAAACTTTTTGTCATTGGCTTCATCATTCTGCTTCTACTTATTCCATTGACTTTCGTGACGAGTCTAGTGCGCGAAAGACAACAGCGGCAGGATGAGGCAATTGATGAAATTAGTCGCACTTGGGGAAGAGATCAGACCATTACTGGTCCAATGATTACGATTCCATATCAACCCGCTTCGAAGGGCGTGAATGGAGAAAGAATTATTGCGAACGAGAAGAACTACTATCACTTTCTGCCTGACGAGTTGAATATTCAATCAGAGTTGAAAACCGAAAAGCGTTCGCGCGGAATTTTTGACGTGATTGTATACTCAACAGAGATAAAACTCAGTGGAACATTCCGCCGACCAGATTTGAGTATCGTAGAAAATGCCGGACTGGCGCTTCCTGAGAATGCATTCATTTCACTAGGTATCAGCGATCTCCACAATCTTGCTGATTTATTGGTCCTAGATTGGGGTGGCGAGCAACTAGCTCTCTCGCCGGGAGTCGAGCATGCTGAAGTAATAGAAAGTGGGGTTAGTGTTCCGTTGAATCTTACAACACACACAGATACCGGCACTGTAAATTTCAGCATCACCTTTCATTTAAGAGGAAGTCGCAGTATTCATTTTGTTCCCGTAGGAAAGGAAACAGAAGTACAGATGTCGGGCAATTGGGGTTCACCTAGTTTTCAGGGCGCATTTTTTCCAGAGCATGAAGTAACGGATGACAGTTTCGCTGCGCATTGGAAGATGATTTATCTCAACAGAACTTATCCGCAACAATTCTCCGGAATTCCAGCCGGATTTTACGAGTCGGAGTTTGGGATGGATTTATATGTTCCTGTTACAGATTACCAGAAAAATGAGCGCTCAGCGAAGTATGCTGTTTTGATAATTGCGCTCACCTTCATGGTATTCTTCTTTGTGCAAGTGTTGAATCGCGTTCGCATTCATGGAATACAATTCTTGCTTGTTGGACTTGCATTGTGTTTGTTTTATGTGTTGTTGCTTTCGTTCACGGAACACATAGGTTTCAATCCGGCGTACATCATTGCCGCGGCGATGACCATAGCACTGGTTGGATATTATGTAAAGGCAATTTTCAAAAACAGAAAACTGAGTATGTTCAATTTTCTATTTCTCGTACTTGTATATGGATTCGTTTTCGTGATTATTCAGATGCAGGAATACGCACTGTTAGTGGGAAGCCTTGGATTGTTCCTTGTGTTGGCAGTTGCGATGTATTTGTCGCGCAATATCACTTGGGCAGATGAGCTTGGTGGAGCTGATCAGCGTGGTGAGGTTCAAGCTTAGAAAATTGAGTTATTGGGTTATTGCTTGTAGCAAGGGAAACTAAATGAGCGCAATGAATGATTCCAACCATTCATGAAAAGCGCATATTCTAATCGAATTCAATTTCATTGGACCTCCCAATAGTCAATCCCAATTTCCGAATGCAAAAAAGGCTGTCTTTTTGAGACAGCCTTTTTCAATATTCGAGATTTTTTTATCTTCTCACGTATCGATTGTCTTCAATGTCACCCGCTTCTTTGAATGAATTGAAAATACTGGAAGCAGCACGCTGTTGGTAATTGGTCATTGTTCTTTCCTGATCACTGAGATAATTGTCAGCAGAAGTTCCAAGCACTACATCTGCGGTGCGTTGAATAACATAAACGCCGCCTTTGCCTGCAATTGGAGCAGATACATTACCCGTCTTCAATCCAAGGCAAGCGCCAACGATTACGTTTTCAGCTACGTTGATACCGGATCCTGGAATGCTGCCTGACTTCAAAGTGATGTTTTCGCCTTTCTTCACATTGGTTCCGATGCGCGTAGCAAGATCCGCGAGAGATTCATTGCCTTTCATTTCCAGCATCGATTTTTCTGCTTTCTTTTCTTTGATGACTTCTTCCTTCATTTTGTCATATACGTTTTGAAGAGTCGGAACACCTGCTTCACGAATTTCAGTAAGAGCCGCAATAACATATTGGTTATTGGCCATCATAGGTTGGGAAACCTCACCGAGTTCAGCGCCATATGCCCATGACACAATTGCGCCTGCTTCGGAGATACCAGTGATGCTGGTAGCATTCGGCTTGATGTTTTTTGCAGAAGTGATAGGGGTTCCACCGTTAAGAGTGTCGGCAGCCATTCTGAAAGCTATTGTATCAGTATAATTAAGAGTGAACTCTTTTGCTGATGCATAAGCCGCTTTAACTGTCTTACTGCTTGGCTCGATGAGTCGTTGAATTTCAGCAATTTTGGTATAGGGGAAATTTTTGCCGGTTACTTCGATGAGGTGAAAACCGAAATCACTTTCAACGATTTGAAGTGATCCAACGGCACCGTTGAAACAAGCATCTTCAAAAGGTTTCACCATTTGACCACGGCTGAATTTACCGAGACCGCCGCCATTTGCGCCGCTTCCCGGATCTTCACTGAAAGTTTTGGCCAACTCTTCGAAGTTTTTATTCTTCTCAATGACTTTCTTCAAAGAGTCAAGTGTCGCTTTACCTGTTGCTTTATCCTTGATAAGAATGTGACGCGCTTCCACCTGATTATTATCCAATCCGCGCTTGCTGATTTTGATAAGGCGGTAGCTGTTACCTTCCATAACAGGGCCGATTACCGTGCCAATAGAATCAGATTTAATTTGAGCTTCAAGTTCCGGAGAAACGCTACCATCTACATAATTGGTGTATGCATTTGCAGGTGTAGAAGAATTATTTCCGGCGAACATTGAATCATTCGCTGCGGTGATAAACATTTCTTTCAAATCAGCAAGGTTCTTCTCAATCACCTGAATATCCTCGGCAGAAGCTTGAACAGCGAAATTGATAAAGTTTATGGAGCGACTTGTTTCCTGTTTGTATTCTCGATCTTTCTTGTGCTTGTTGTAGTAGCCGCGAATGTCATTTTCTGTCCAGGTAACCGTGCTATCCGGAATTTCAACGAAAGACTTTACGACATAGTCGACTGTAACTTTATCGTTGAGTTGTTTGAACGCCCATTTAGCGTCGATGCTGTTAGCATAAATACCTTTTTTACACATGGCATCATACTTTTCTTTCTGACGTTTTTGCGAAATTAGAATTTTCCAGTTGTACGCCATTTTCGGATCCATACCGTCAAAGCTTTTGCGAACTTGCTCTTTCAATGCGGTTGAATCCTTGCCACCATAAATAGTAGACAATACAAACGGTGATAGAACCTGACCAAAAACGATTTCGTCGTATTCTTCATCAGAGATATTCAATCCACATGCACTGTACTCATCTCCGTAGAGCATGGTTTCTGTGAGCTGACCCCACGTGTCATTTGACAGGTTTTGTTGATTACCCTGATATTGGAAAAGAGGCTCGCGATCCTGCAAAGCTTTTTGCCATTCCTGAGCGGAGATGGAGTGACCATCAATTTCGCCAACGTTAGTGTTAGTGTTGCCAAACATTGACATCACTGCGTCGTAAGGAATCAGAAAGGAGAGAAGTCCGATGCCTATCATTGTCAGAAGCAACCAGTTGTGCTGTCTGATTTTTTCAATCATTGCCATAATTCAGTATATGCTTAAAATTTCGGGGTGCGAATATCGTAAATGAACCGGTTAATTCAGCTATCAGATATTAAAAGATTGAATGTCAAACGTACAGGCTTGTTTTTGAAGGTATTTGGGATGTGATAAAGCGTACGTCAGCCTTTGATTTCAACTCTGACGATTTCGATTTTTGTCTCACTGACCTTCATCGGGATAAAAGAGAAAATGCCGGAGGGAATGACTTGCATTTCTTCAGGAATGTCACCATAGAGGAAAAGAATAAGCCCGCCGAGGGTATCATATTCCTCATCATTTTCAGGAAGGTGGAGGTTATATTTCTCGTTGAGATAGTCTATTTCAAGTCGCGCGGAAAACTCGTATACATTTTCAGCAATTGACCTTTCAGTTGTTTCCTCTTTGTCGTGTTCGTCTTCAATTTCACCAAAAATTTCCTCGACGATATCTTCCATGGTTATGACACCTGCAGTACCGCCAAATTCATCGACCACAACAGCGATATTTTTTTTCTCTTGAATGAATAGCTTGAGAATTTCATTGGCCGTCATCGGTTCCGGAATGATTGAAACGGGTCTCAGAACTTGCTGAATTGTTGTGGGTTTCTTGAAAAGTTCAAACGAATGCACGTATCCAATGATGTGGTCAATATGGTCGCGATAGATGAGAATTTTTGATAGGCGTGTTTCAACGAAAAGATTGCGAAGGTGATCAATGTTTTCGTTGATGTCCACAGCGACCAATTCATTTCTAGGGACAAGACAGTCGCGCGCTTTAACAGATGAAAAATCGAGTGCATTTTGAAAGATCTGAATTTCATGATCCATGTCTTTGTTCTGGTCAATATTTCCAGTGGCCTGCTGCAGATAGTTGTCCAGATCGATTCTTCCGAACTGCACTTCCTCCGCTTTGATTTGCTTTTTGAAAAGCGTTTTTAGAAAAAAGTCGGAAATGACAGTTACGATTAATGCAAAAACATACATGACGCCGTACCAGATAGCAATTGGAATTGCGAAAAGATTGAGCCATTTGTTTGGATTGATGCTAAAAATGGCTTTTGGAATAAACTCTGCAAACACCAGAATGACAAGAGTAGAGATCAAAGTTTGGGTAAACAGAAGACCAAAAGGGCCGATGTTTTGGGACAAAATTGGTAAAGATGCGATGATCCAATTATCAATGGCTTCACCCATGTAAACACCATAAACGACTATGGCGATGTTGTTACCCACGAGCATCGTGGTGATGAACATTTTGGGATGCTTGATAAAGTGACTAATGATACCGGAAGCGAATACGCCTTGTTTCTTGTCCAGTTCAATTTTTAATTTATTGACAGTGACAAAGGCGATCTCCATGCCGCTGGAGAATGCTGTAGCAATGAGTGCGAGAATGATAATTAACAGCCAATAATGCTCCATGAATGCCGGTGGGATTGATAGTCCGGCGGGTCAAAGTTAGTCGAGAAATCAGAACGTGATTTTTCTGCCGCCAGATGTATTGAACATCTGCGTTCTGACAAACCTCAGAAGGATATCAATGATTGGAGTTTCCGGAAGAAGCATTTCGTTCCATTCTCAGACGCATGTTTCGGCGAAACATCCACCAAAAGAAGGCGATTGCCGGGATGAAGAAATTGCGGGCACCATCAGGCCATCCTTCCGTGAAGAGAATGGTATAGCATGCATAAAGAAAAGATGCAATACTGAAGATCAGCCAGAATTTTTCGATGATATTATTTGCCTTGTTCATTTTTGTTTTCCTTGTTTTCGTCGAGATAAAGATCTCCGGTAGGTTTTGTGATCTTATACTTTGTAAAAGTGTCGTTGCTCACCAATCCGTTTCCATGGATGATGCTTCCATTTTCGGTAGTAATGGAAACGAATTTATCGGTTTTGATGCGCGCGCTGTCTTGTTCGAAGATCAATTCTGCAGTTTCCAGCTTTTCGCCTTTCACATTAAGCAATACTACATTATCCCATGCGATGAGTTTTTTTTCTTTCTCAATATACTTTCCGAATTGCGCAGTAAGACGCGCCTCTTCTTTTTCCAGTGAATCGAAGAAAAGCATAGTGAAGCCGCCGCTGGCAATGATGTAATCTTCGTCGCCCTGAAACTGATCTATTTGTGTTGCAATCAGTTTGTTATTGACCTTTCCATTTTCCGAGAAAGTATATTCTGCGTTGTAGCCTGTTTGAATTGGGAGTTTGTTGATGTCAGTGATAGCACGTATTTCTGAAATTTCATTTTTACACGAAGAAATGATCAGCGTGAAAGCAATGAAAAGTGGAAGGACGCGAATGAATTTCATGAAGTTATCAATCGTATTTTACTTGTCGGAACCAGCGATCGAATGCAGATGGGGTGAGTGAAAATCCGATCATGAAATTCAGGTAGTCTTCTTTGACTAGTCCTGCGGCCGTTGTTCCTGTAGAGCCATATTCTGCCCCGAGATGAAACTTGCTCGAAGATTTTATGACAGGAATTGAAATACCTCCACTGATTCCACTTTGTCGGATACGTGTGTCATTCAGTAATAGCGACGATTCAGTGGACCTAGCGCCAAGTCTATAGTTGAGTCGATGAATAAGGTCAGTAGAATTATCCGTAGATGGTTTGTACTCGAGCCCGACAGAAATTGTGGAGGCAGCTTTTAGTCCTTTATCCAGTTGCGCGTCACTGTTGAGAATGAGGCGATACCTGCTCCAGTCCTGCATTTTGTAATCAGCAGCGATCGTGAGCGTTCCCCATTTTTTATTATACGTTTTAATGGCGAAGCCAAAGGAAATATTCTGAGGAATTTTTAAATCACCTTTTTGATTCAGAATAGAAAGTGAGGTGTCAGAAAGGATGACCGCTCCTATTGTATCAGTCAAGGTAGTGAGTTGATCGTAGGTTGCCGAAAGGGTTGAGTTAAGAGAGTAATCGGCCCCAATTTGCAAAGCCGATCCACTTTTGATTCTTTTCTGATCATCATATCGCGTGTTCAGATTCACTTTATAAAGCAGTCCCGCTTCGAAGATGAAACCCTGAGCCCACAGATTGGTGCGATCATGTGTGGCAAAGTACTGGGAATAATTGAGGAATGACACATTGTTGCGTGTGATATTTCCGAATATATAATTGGCATTGACACCCAATGCCAGTTGGTGCAATTTTCGGGCATTCAAAGTTGTATCAGGGTTGGATACGTTTGTTGAGTCCAAAGCATTGTTTCCTCTGCTGAAGCGAAAAAGTCTTGAAGTGCCAACAGAAGCTTTGTTCAATCCACCAGATCCGGTGTATGAATATTTCGCCGAGATAGAATCACTGACTTGTGTAGTCGATTTGAATTGATAGTCCACTGAACTATAGGGTGAAACACCGATAGCTATTCCCCAAAGACTACCAGGTTTTTTGAATCCAAAGCCCATTTCACTGATTTGACCAGAGCCGAATTTTGATTGTTCAGTTTGAGTAGATGCTTTTGTATATCCGCCTCTTGCAGTAATTTGCATCGTAGTTGACTCAAGGAAAGCGTATGAAGCAGGGTTGGCAAAATTGACAACAAGCGGATCAATAATAGGCGTTGTTACGCCGCCCATACCAAAGTGAGTAAACGATCCGGGATTCGTTAGCACACCCAATCCAAATCTAGAATAAGCGGAATTGAAATTGCTTTGACTGAAGCCAGAAGCCGACAGAAAGCATGCAACTGCGGCGAGAAAAAACTTAATTTTCGTTGAGTAAAAGAATTTCATGTAGACCCTCTGGGGTTAAAAACGGGGCGGCAAAAATCGGGCTTTTAAGATGCGCTTCAAAGAATTGCATCATTCCGCCCGTGAGCAAGACGTTCAAATCGCTGATTTCACTACAATATTGTTTGATCATTCCATCCATTTCAATGACGATGGCTCGTATCACACCTGCGGTAATAGAAGCTTCAGTTGAATCACCAATGATTTCAGGCCATTGATTATCGAATTTTACCAGAGGTAATTTTCCTGTGAAATGATTGAGTGCATTTAAGCGCATATCAAGTCCGGGAGAAATAGCACCACCGATAAGTGCACCATTTTGTAAAATAGTATAAGTAGTACAAGTTCCACAATCGACAACCAAACAATTTTTTTTCTGATAACGTCGGACAGCGCCGGCTGCATTGGCCAGGCGGTCTGTTCCGATGCTTTGCGGTGTGGCATATTTCAATTCAAAAGGCAGTCTCAGTTTTGAATGCAACGAGATCAGATTTGTTCTACTTCTGAGTAAATTTTCTAAAAAGGCAACATCAGAGCGCACGGAAGAAAAAATGGCCGAAGAAGTAAGTTCATCATCGAGTATAGTGGCCAAGTCTTTTGCCATGTGATCATCATCCAATATCATATGCCTCACCATTTTTTCTCCAGAAAAAAAAGTGAGTTTGGTGAAAGAATTTCCCTGATCGATTGTCAATCTTCGCATGAGGGTGCAAACTAAAGGCAAAGAGTTGGATTTGGTATTTAGAAAGCGAGGACAATTGAAAAGACGCATTCAGGGACTTCTTTTAGATGTCGTTATCCACAACGATCAAATCATTTCATTGCGGTTAGGGATTCCGATTCTTCACATCAATGTGAACATCTTGACATTTTTCAACTTTTCTGATAGAATCACTGCAATACTTTGGCGCTTGAATTATTAATCCAAAGGAGTAAACATGATTACAAGAAAAGAATTCAGAAAATATGCTACGAGTGAAAGAGGCATTACGGGTACTGTGGTGGATGACGTTGTAAGTCATCTCTACGGCCCGGAAATGATGACACGCACGGTGATTGAAGAGCGCAACATGCCATTCCGTGAGGTTGACGTGTTTTCGCGTTTGATGGCTGACAGGATCATCTTTTTGGGAACAGAGATCGACGACTATATCGCGAATATTATTCAGGCGCAATTGCTTTTTCTCGAGAGTGCTGATGCGAAAAAGGATATTCAGATTTACATCAACTCACCGGGCGGAAGTGTATATGCCGGACTAGGCATTTACGATACGATGCAATACATCAACCCGAGTGTTGCAACAATTTGCACAGGCATGGCTGCGAGTATGGCAGCTGTGTTGTTGTGTGCAGGGGAGAAGGGAAAACGCACCGGTTTGAAACACACACGCGTGATGATTCACCAGCCACTTGGCGGTGCCCGCGGACAAGCAAGTGACATTGAAATCACAGCGCGTGAAATTCAGAAGTTGAAGAAAGAACTTTATGAGATTATCGCCGGTCACAGCGGAAAAACATATGATGAAGTATGGAAGGACAGTGATCGCGACTATTGGATGATTGCTCATGAAGCAAAAGAATACGGAATGATCGATGAAGTTCTTGAGAAGAAGAAGCCGGCGTAGTTCGGCGAACGATATGAAGGCTGTCTGTAATGGACAGCCTTTTTCTTTTCCAGAGAGGCAGGCTTTTAGGGTTGTTGGAATTAATAGGTTAGTTGGGTTATTAAGTTATTGTTTGAACGCACTAATTCACCCATCACCCAATTTAGTGATCAAAGTCGATACATCACTGATAAATTAATGACGCGGCCTTCGATAGGCGCCCATATTGCATTGAAGGAGGGTGATGAAATAGTTCCTGTATAAAGTGGTTCTAACCGCGATTGACGAAAGTCGAAAATGTTTTCTGCGTTGAGTACAAAACGAAAATGTTTGACTTGATAGCCAACCATGGCCGCAACAAACCAGTAGTTAGGTTTGAACACATCGTTAGTCCCCGGTTGAGCACCAATTTGATTTGCCACCCAGCTGGATTCCACACCAATTCGCCAGCCGTGACCTGGTTCCACGGCCAGTGTGGTGGCAAATTTATCACGCGGAGCATATCTTAAATCGCCAGAATATTGCTGTTGAGAAATAGTATGATTGTACCCGAGATATAACTCGAACGGATGCAATCCCAATCTCAGATAACTGTCCGTTCCATAGGAAGTGATATTGCCGGGAGATTGAATGAATTGATTGGGCTCATTGAGAAGAATGTGCTTAGCGCTTCCTACAATAGGGTTGATTCTCGTATAGTAAAAGGCTTGGTCAAACTGCACGGATAATTTCTCCCATAAAACAGTATGATAAGCGATGTCGTTATTAATGCCAATGGATTTTTCGGGCGAAATGGTGGAAATCGACTTTTGAAAAATACGCAGATCGTCAATAGTAAAATACTCGAAAGGATCAGGTAATTTGTATCCGAAACCTGATCCCAGCCTGATGCTGAGTTGTCTTGTTGGTTTAAAAAGAAGAGATATTCGTGGTAAAAATTGTCCCGAAAATTCTTTAGGAGAGTCATATCGAATTCCGGCCTCGGTGGAAAATTTTTCACTGAGTTTTGAAGACAGCTGTGCAAAAGTTCCAACGGTTTGGAATGTATATGATTCAATAGTGAAGTCTGTTTTTGCAACAGGATCGAAACCTTGAAAAATAAAATTCGACCCTATGACTAGAGAATGGCGATTCCATTTTTTCAGAAAAGAAATTTCGTTGTAGCCTGTAGTTTGGTTCGCGTTCAACGAAGCTTCGGGTCGTGCATAAAATCTATTCAGTTGTGACCATGAAGATTTTACATTCACGTTCACCGTGGAATTAAAGCGATGCTCCATTCTGATTTCGGCTGTATGCCTGGTCGAAATATTTTCTTCAAAAAAGCGGTGAATTGAATCTGCGGAGTTTGCGATGACTTTCATGTCTCCCCCAATTCTGTCTTCGTTGAAGTAGGAATATCCGATAATGAGATCAGTGGATTTTCCGAAATTGAAAAAGAATTTGGGGTGTATGAGCACGTTTTGGAATTTGGGAACATCAGAGAATTCATCTTTGTTGACATCAGCTTCTTGTTGGTTGGTGTGTGATGCGAAAAGATTCATTCCAACCTTGCCGATTTTTTTTGCGAAATAGACATTCGCGTTTGCTTCATTTAGGGAAGAATAGTTCAATGTCGCGGCAAGTTCAGTGCTGTCAGCAGGTGTCTTGCTGATAAAGTTGATCATGCCGCTGATGGAGCCACCGCCATACAATGTGGATGCGGATCCCTTGATTATTTCAACTTGTTTCAAATCCAAAGGTGGAATCTGCATGATGTTGAGATTGCCGGAAAAGCCGTCATAGAGTGGCAATCCATCTCGCATGAGTTGCGTATATCTTCCACCAAGACCTTGCATTCTTACAACTGATCCCGACGAAACCGAAGAGGTTTGCTGGATATGAATCACGGAAAGATCACCCAGAATACTCGCGATGTTTCCTGGTTTGATTCCATTTTCTTCGTGCATGTCTTCGAGACCAAGCACTTCTATTTTTGAAGGCAAATCTTCAAGACGCGAATTTGTTCTCGTAGAAGAAATGATGACCTCTTCGGTTTCACTTATTGAAGCCTTCATTTCAATAGTTGCGCTGGATTGATCGGGAACCACAATCGTAATTTCCTTTGTCATATATCCGAGGTATGACACCGTCATAATAAACGATCCCTTAGGTAAATCTAAAATTGCTTCGCCATCAAGATTGGTCGTTTTGCCAATGTTCAATGTAGGAATTTGAACCAAAGCACCGATGAGTGATTCTTTGCTGATTTCATCTTTGACCGTTAGTTTGAAATTATTCTGAGCAGAGGCATTTTGACAAAGAAAAAACGGCACGACTAAACAAAGAAAAATTTTCAGGAAAGTGCGCATAGAGGAATTTTTTGGGAAAGCTCAACGGGAATTTAGAAGACATTTCAATTTTTCTTGCGATGAAGAAATTTTGCTTGAAATATTTTGGTAATGCGATATGCATTGATTTAGTTTCGTTGGCAACTCGGTTGATAAGAAACACCTTTTTAATGATAATTTGAAAGGAAAGCCTGCTTTACTTTGTTCGGAGGAGCTTTTGGCTTCTGCATAACCATTGTATTAACCTAATCTTTACTTACGTGAGAACGTCTCTATTCGCTATTCAACAACATCAGATTCTCGCATCTCTCCGCCACATAATCGTTGTGTTGTGCGTGCTGACTGCGACGAAAGGATTCACACAGTGCTATCCGGTGTTCAGTTCATCCAACGATAATACTACTGTTTCGTGTGGAGAAAATGTACCTTCATTCGACGCCTGCAGTGCAACATCCGAATGTTGTCCGGGGCCTGTGACGGTTACCACCTTCACTAGTGAAACGGGTGCCATCGTTCACGATTGCATTATCAATTCTGCCTATGGTCCGGGTCCGGATTGGGCTATCTGGTTGCCGGAACTTGCAGCACCAAACGTTTCGTGGAACTTTGTGGGTGATGGTCATCTTCAGGTTTATGAAGATGGAACCGGCCATCTCTGGGGAACAATTGCCAATGGTTCCAATGCTTCAATGCAATGGGAAGTTGACATGTGGTTTCACAACGGCAAGAACTGGGCTGACTGGTCTGCGTTAGGTCGCAGTTATAAGAACGACCTTGGATTTGCAGGATTGAATTATGTCAACTGGAATTATTATGAATTGGTCCCGGGTTTTGCAAACCTTCATGGAATAGGCTCTTTGGCAGGAAGCCATCTTCAATTGAATCATCAGCCGGCGAATTTTTACTATGGTTTTCAAATGGGTGTTGGAGCAAATAATAAGAACGGCAATGATGGATTTAGCGGATGGTTTACCTATTCAGGAACATACCTCGGTCAGGCTGTTTCCGGTCATGGTGATGTGAATGTTGATCAAGATTGCAACGACGGAAATCCTAGTTGTGCATCTACAGAATTCACTCAAATATGTCGCGCACAAGACGCATGCAATCACCTGGCTTTTCAAAGCCAAACTATTACAGTAACGGATGACGTTGCGCCCGTGGTGGATGATTATGATTTGGTGATCACAATGCCTTGCGATTCTTTTGATGGAGTTTTTTTAACTGCGACTGATAATTGTTCAACAGTAATCATCACTTATGTTGACGAGATCGTTTCACCAGGTTGCGGCGGTCAGATTATTCGTCATTACACTGTTGCCGATGCTTGCGGAAACATGGTGATGGTCGATCAGATTATCAATCTTCTTGGCGAAGGCGAGCCAGAGTTTACGCTATTTCCTGAAGACATAATGTTGAGCTGCGAACTGGTAGATGGAATGCAGATGCCGGATGTAGAATGGATTGCGGGCTGCACGAATACGCAGCTTTCAGTTGAGGAACAAATAACCCCCGGTGATTGTCCCGGCAACTATATCATCGAGTTCATTTACACGTTGACAGATGCATGCGACAACAGTGTTTCGCAAACATGGACCATCACAGTGGTCGACAATACACCTCCACAAATCTTTGATGTGCCTGCAAGTATCACAATAGCTTGTGGCGACAACATTCCAACAGCAATTCCGACGGTGTTGGATAATTGCGATGGAGATGTCAATATTACCCTTGATGCTATCACCGTTCAGAATTCTTGTGGCTATGACTTCATTCGCACCTGGACTGCAACAGACCATTGCGG
>JAYTOA010000065.1:0-5011 GCA_043748015.1 Flavobacteriales bacterium | reverse complement strand
GCGCTCCATGACAAACTGCGCGGTGAATTTTCCGTCAGCCGTATGGAAGGAAACAGGATCAATAGTGAACTTTCCATTGCTCAATAATGCAACGCCCTTGACATCCGTCGCTTCAAATTTTCGGAAAACAAATTTCTTTATATCAGTGCGCAATTTGAACTCAATTCTCTCCGGCAATTCAAACTTGTATGCGTTGTTCTTGCTCGTTGAGTTTTCAGTTTCAACAAGATTTGTAAAATCTATCAGCGCACATTGCATCTTGGCATCCAGGTACAAACGTTCAGTTGCGCTGGATAAGAAAGGCAAAATATTCCTGAGTGAACCATCTATGGTAAAATCGCTTCCATTGACCTTGCCACTGAAGTGTTGAATGCTTACGTCCTTCTTATCGAACAAAATTCCTCCTGTCATTCCATTGAATTCTCTGTTGGAATTCTTGAGTCGCAACACACCGCCGTCAAGTTTTGCACTTCCGGAAGTGAGCAGTGAACGCCAATCATACGCACTATCGGCCTCGACATATTGCAACTTTCCATTGATACTTGCTTTGGCGAAAATATTTCCCTGACAAATTTCCAATGTGTCCATCGCGAGAAATTTCTTCAATCCGTACAAATCAATTTGCGCCTCCACGTTGAGATTGATTGAAGGCTCCAAAAGCTGATCTATCGTTCCTTCTACTTTCAGATATCCACTTTCAAGCGTGCAGGAGAAACTGTTCACACGCAAGTGGTCACCGATTTTGTTAGCGGCATACCTGATGTCCCATGACAAATTATCAAGTACTGTTCCGCTGGGCCTATGCTTCAATCTACCATCGTTCATCACACCGTGCACCTCTGTTACAGGACTCTTACCGCCATAGTTTTCTCCTTCAATGGAAATATCCAGATTGATGTCACCCGAAGGAGCGTAATCCTTCAGATAAGCTTGTTGTTTCGTTGTGAGACTTTCCACCAACTTCGACATATCAAGATCGCGACCTGTGATTTTAAGTTTAACAGATGATTTGGGTGAAACATCAACCTGTCCATTGACAAGAAATGGCAGCTTCTCAACCCGCAACTCGCAATTGTTGAATCGATAAATTTCCTTGTCTGTGTCCGCAGAAATACTCGCATCGGCTCTGAAATTTTTGTTCACCGCATAATTCTCTTTGCCACTGATAAGACTATGCATCTTTCCTGCAAGATCGAGATTCAGATCAAATTGCTTCCCGGAAAAATTCCCTTTGCCTGTTGATTTATCGGAGGTGAGATCGAAATACATTTCCGAACGTCGGTCTTCATAAATCACGCGTGTATTATCAATGCGCACCTTTTGAAGATTCATGCTGAACGCACTCGTGTCTGTTGCGTCCGACTTCCAGAAATGCCAGTTGTCTTCGCCAAGTTTGTTCTGCGCAAGTTGACACAATGCATCTTCAACAGCCACTGTCTTTATATCATACTTCCCTCTGAAAAGATCTTTCAAGCTGAACTCGAGAAAAACAGATTTAGCGAAGATCAAAGTATCCTTTGAAGCGAATGTCTCTTCCACATAGAAATCATGAATATGAAGTGAAGCATGCGGAAAGGTTTTCCAGAATACCAGCTCCACTTTTCCCATTTCAACTTTAGTCGTGAACTGCGAATTCGCTTTCTCCACAGCGAATTTCACTACATCCTCTTCAAAGTATTTCAAAATAATAAACGCACTGAGAAACAGCAGTAAGATGAAGCTGCCGATGATGATCAATATTCGCTTAATGATTCTCAAGGTGGATATACGTCGCGCGTGAAAGTAGAACTGATAATGCGCGAATAAATTTCAAGCCAAACGTAATTCTGACATGAAAATGTTGACGAGTACAAGCTGATTCTATTTCTTGATCCGCTTGAATTTTTCCACCCTGACAAACGCATTGGACTTCACCAATCGCGCAAACTCTTCATCGGAAGGCGCTATTAACAAGTAATCCAGACCGCCGTCTTCATCTTTGATTTCAGTGACAGTCGTCAACTTTCGAATGATCTCGCGGTGCTTGCTATCGTCGATGTCGAAGGAATAAAGTGAAAACCCACGGCACGTCTCCTTAATCAAAGCAATGTTCCATCTATTCAATTTCTTCTGATTACACACATAATACTTGTCGAATTTCCGCATCACGTTTTTGCCATCGAGTGCAAAACGATCTTCCGAAACGCTGGTGGATTTCACCTCCATTGTGTCTTTGCTGTCATTAATAGAAACATACCAACCTTGAAGTTCAGCCGGGAATTCTGTGATGTCCGTTCCATTCAAGGGCATGGCTTCTTTAAATCCAAGTTCCATGCAGGATGACATCGTCAAACTCATCATGACAACCATCCATTTTATATTGAAAATTTTCATGTAATCGATTTTAGTTGGGTACAAACAACGCAAAATTCTTCAACAGTATTCTACAAAAAATGCGAACGCTAAATATTCATCTACTCCACCTTCATCATGCTGTTGCTCGCGAATCTTCTCACAAGCATGCGAACCAGCGTTGCTGAAAACGTGGAACCTACCACAACAACTGTGATAAAAATCCCTACTACATCGAGCCATTTCAAACTCACCGGGTATGAATTCACCATCGCGCCTTCCATTGTAATCAATCCAAATTGCTTTTGCAAAAGACACAGCACAAGGCCTAGTGAAGTTCCGAGTATTGCGCCAATTAAATTGATAAGTATTCCTTCGTAGACAAAAATTTTCTCAATTCCTACGGAAGACGCTCCCATACTACTTAACGTGAAAATGTCTTTCTTCTTTTCGATGATCAACATCGTCAAAGAAGCGATGATATTGAAGCAAGCGATCAGCAATATGAAAAGTAAAATCAGAAACGTCGCCCACTTCTCAGATGCATTCGTCTTATAAACCAATGCATTTTTTTCATAGCGCGTTTCAATTTTCAAAGTTGGTGGAAGCCGTTGAAGTAATTCAGTCTTTACGCGTTCGGCGTCATCGTCATCATGCAGGAATATTTCAATGGCAGAAATTTCTCCTTCCATTTCGAACAGGCGACTTGCAAACGTGAGCGGGACAATGATGTAGCGCGAATCAAGTTCTGCATTCACAGAAAAAATACCACTGACGTTTACAGCTTCTCTGTTGAAAGCATTCTCTTTGTATCGCGATAATTTTCTTCCGCGAATTGGAGCGTTGATACTCATCAACGTCGGCGCATAATCAAACAGTGGCATGTACAATTCACTTCGAACGCCGAGACCGACCACAGCATAGAAAAAACTATCGTCCTCCAGTTTAAATCGACCTTCGTAGATCATGCTGTCGATGGGTGAATAGGTGAGATAATTCTTATCGACGCCCTTCACAGTTGCAACAGCGTTGTGATCGATATAACTCAACCAAGCATCTTCTTCAATCACACGACTCACGCCACGCACACCAAGAATATTCAGCATGGTTTCGTCCAGCACCAGTGTGTCAGCAAATGATTTTCCCTCGACAGGAATGACGGTGAGCGGCGTATCGAAATTCGAGAAAAGCGTTTTTACGAGATCGTCGATTCCGTTGAAGGCACTCATCACGCAAATCATCGCCGCGGTGATAAACGCAACTACCAACATCGAGATCATTGAAATCAGGTTGATGATGCCGCGCGATTTCTTCGCGAACAAATGCCTGCGTGCTATGAAAAAGGAAACGTTCAAGGAAACTACTTCTTCTTGAGAAGTTTATCAATCTCTTCAAAATAATCGAGCGAGTCATCGATGTAAAAACTCAACTCAGGAATTTTGCGGATCTGCTTTCCTACTGCATTGCCCAAAAGCTTTCTGATGTGAAGATTCTTCTCTTCCACCATCTGCAATCCTTCTTCCTTTTTCTCCGTGGGAAAAAAACTGAGGTAGGACTTCGCAAGGCCCATGTCGGGTGATACGCGCACACTCGTCACGGTGATCATCATTCCCTTGAACATGGTGCTCATGTTTTGCTGAAAAATGAGCGACAATTCGCGCTTGATCAACGAGCCTATTTTTTCTAATCTTACTGTTGCCATTGCACAAATGTAAAGGTCTATTGCTGTGTTCAGGAAATTACGCTACAACCTCTTTTTTTCGTTGCTTCGCAAAATGAATACAACAACAATACGCCAGGGCCGTCCGGATGACATTCCGGCTGTGCTGGCATTGGTGAAAGAACTGGCAGAATACGAGCGTGCTCCACTGGAAGTGACAAACACCGTGGAAGAAATGCTCGCAGATGGATTCGGCGAAAACCCAGTCTATGGCTTGTTTGTAGCGGAAGTCGAAAACCAGATTGTCGGTATCGCTATTCACTACGTTCGCTATTCGACCTGGAAAGGCAAGATGCTTTTTTTGGAAGACATTGTAGTAAAAGAATCGCTTCGCAGGCAAGGCATCGGTAAATTGCTCTTTGAAAAATGTATTGACCTGACCATCGAAAAAAACTATCCGGGAATGGTGTGGCAGGTGCTCGACTGGAATGAGCCCGCTATCAACTTCTACAATAAATACGACGCGACGCTTGATCCGGAATGGCTCAACGGCAAATTGACGAGAGCACAAATGCTGGATATCAAAGCGCGCTGAATCAAAATATAGAATGAGGCAGATGCCTTCTCTTGCTAATTTCGTCAAGTCAACACCACAGAATTATGTCTGAAAAAACATCTTCGAATTCATCACTTAAGATTTTTAAATTCGGTGGCGCGTCCGTTAAAGATGCTGATGCTGTTCGAAATGTCGCATCCATTCTCGAGTTGTACAAAGGTGAAAAATTAGTGGTGGTGATCAGTGCCATGGGTAAAATCACCAACGCGCTGGAAGCCTTGCACAACGCTCGTTTTCATGGTGCCGATTACAAATCCGAATTGAAGACGGTGAAAGAATATCACATCACTATTGGCAACGAATTATTTGGTGAAGGCAGTGAAAACATGCACGCTGTTTACGATCAATTTGAATTGCTTGCGGAAAAAGTTGCAACGCCCTGTTCGAAAAATTTCGACATGGAA
>JAYTOA010000064.1:0-14811 GCA_043748015.1 Flavobacteriales bacterium | reverse complement strand
TTGCATATGCTGACGATGATCCGAACACTATTCCCACGCTGAATGGTGATCCCAATCAGATCAACAAAGTGCAGGACCAATTTCATCGCTGGATGGATGTCAGTTATATGAGTCTTGCCGCGGTGTACATTTTTCAGATAATCGATGCCAACGTGGATGCTCATCTTTTTTACTTCGATGTAGGAAAAGAATTGAGCTTTCAGTTCCATCCATCCTTCGTGAACACCGGACAAATAAAGACTGCGCTAGGTTTGACCATTGGATTCTAAATTTGATTTTAACTAAAAACAAGCGTCAATTGAAAATTGCATTGCTCGGTTATGGTAAGATGGGAAAAGAGATTGAAGAAATCTTGAAACAACGTGGTCATGAGATCACTTTGCGTTCTTCCTCCTTCGAACCATTCAAGTCTGAAGATCTTATTGGTACAGATGTCGCTATTGAATTTTCAGAACCATTAAGCGCAGTTGATAATATTTTCAAATGCTTTGACGCGAATTGTCCGGTAGTAGTGGGCACTACCGGCTGGTACACGCGAATGCCTGAAGTTCGCAATGAATGTTTATCGCGTAATCAATCGCTTTTTCATGCCACTAATTTTTCCATTGGAGTGAATGTTGTTTTCCATCTCAATAAGGAACTCGCTAAAATCATGGAGCAATTTCCTGAATACGAACCAGGCATATTGGAGGTGCATCATCTTGCGAAACTCGATCAGCCCAGTGGCACGGCGATTACGCTTGCGGAAGGTGTATTGGAAAATTATCCGACAAAAGCGAAATGGGTAAATCATCTTGCTGAGCAATCGGATGAGCTCACCATCATATCGCAGCGAGAAGGTGAAGTACCGGGAACACATGTCATTAATTACACTTCGGACGTTGATAACATCAGCTTGGTGCATCAGGCAAACAACAGAAGAGGCTTTGCTTTGGGAGCCGTAAAAGCAGCGGAGTGGCTGAAGGAAAAAAAAGGCCTTTTCACCATGACCGACATGCTCAAATTTTAAAAGGAATAAAACGAAATCTTATATATGATACCTTGGGTCGTCTTGTTATTGTTGATAGTTGTATATAGCGCAACGCTGCCTGTGCTGCTCAAGCGAGCTGGAATTTCTTCAGCACTCGGATATATTCCAATCGCCAACTTTTTTCCATTTTTGAAAATGATAAAACGCCCATGGTGGTGGTTTTTACTTCTACTTTGTCCCGGTGTGAATCTGTTGATGCTCGTGGTGATGAACGTAGAATTTGGACTTGCATTCAGCAAGCGCAGTATGAAAGATCAATGGATGTTTGGCGCATTACCTTGGATCGCATTACCTCAACTTGCTTTCAAGAATATAGATGCACTTTACATTGGACCTCGCGACTGGACTGGCAAGAAAAAATCTGTTACGCGTGAATGGGGTGAAGCGATAGTGTTTGCCGTTGTTGCAGCATCTGTCATTCGCACGTTCTTCATTGAAGCATTCACTATCCCTACTCCATCGATGGAAAAGAGTATGCTGGTAGGTGATTATTTATTTGTGAGCAAGATGAGTTACGGTGCGAAGATTCCGCAAACACCAATGTCCGTTCCTTTTGTGCACAACGCAATGCCGGGTGGCATGACCAATAGTTATGTCGATTGGTTCAGTCTGCCTTACCTGCGTTTGCCAGGTTTCGGTCACGTGAATAGATTCGATCCTGTGGTATTTAATTTTCCAAATGGTGATACCATTCTTGTTGATCCATTTTATGCAGGTCACGATTATTTCAGCTACGTGCGCAAAGAAGGGATGTTCCTCGCCGGTGGTTACGACAAGTACAAACTTGATCCTGATGGATATGATAAACTCGCGAGAAATAATTTCGAGACTAAACATACTTGTCAAATCTGTGCTCGTGAGAAAAGAATGAAGAATTATCTTGTCAATGGAGTTCGAGCAAGGCCGATGGACAAGAAGGAGAATTATGTGAAGCGTTGCATTGGATTGCCGGGTGAAAATCTTACGATCATCAACAGGCAAGTTCACATCAACGATCAACCCATTGACAATCCACATGGTTTGATGTTTAGTTACATTGTTCGCGTTAGTAGCGTGACAGCTCTAGACAAGATCTACAAGGAATTTAAAGTAAATGTCAATGATAGAAATCGCGGAACCGACGAGAACGGGAATGTGGCAACGCTTTCTTCATTCACCCAAGAAGATTATGAAAAACTGAAGACTTGGCCGGATGTTATTTCGGTTGAAGTAAACAACGATACTGTCAGCACGGAGCCATTGGCGCTTTATCCCAATTCACCTTTGGAGCCATTCAATAGTTGGACCCGCGACAATTTCGGACCGATACATATTCCTGCTAAAGGAGAAACGATTGAACTCAACGAGAACAACGTTGCACTTTACAGAAGAGTGATTGCGACCTATGAGAACAACAAGTTTGAAATCAGAAGCGGTCAGATTTTCATCAATGATCAACTTGCTACTTCGTATACATTCAAGCAGGATTATTATTGGATGATGGGTGACAATCGTCATCAAAGTGCTGACTCGCGCTACTGGGGATTTGTCCCTGAGGATCACGTCGTAGGAAAGCCTGTATTCACATGGTTCTCAAAAGAAAGTATAGAATATCAGGAGAGCGGTGCTGTTCGTTGGAGCAGAATGTTTAAGAGAGTGAAATAGACAGTTGAGAGTTAGCTCCCTCAAAACTCACACTCTCCCTCACACTTTTATTTGTTGGTTTTTTTGCCACGAAGTCACGGAAACACGAAGAAGCGCAAAGATTTTTTGAGTTGGTAATTTGATCATTGATATGCGAAGGGAAGTCATGTATGTTGCCGGAGAATGAAGAGCGGCAATTTTCAATTTTCAATTTGCAACTTTCAATTCTTATTCAAATTCTTTGATCAGCGCAAAGGAAAAACGAACGCGAACCGGGAACACGCCTATATAGAGTTGCAATGAATATGGATACCTTGTCGCGTTCATTTAAGTAAGTAATCAATGGAATTATACAGACAAGTATTTGAGAACAATCAAAAATGGGTGGAAGAAAACACGGTCAACGACGCTGATTTCTTTAAGCATCTTGCTGAAGGACAAAATCCTGAAATATTATATATAGGTTGTAGTGATAGTCGGGTGACAGCAGAAGAGATGACGGGCATTCAACCCGGCGAAATGTTTGTCCATCGCAACATCGCGAACCTTGTGCCTCCGAATGATTTGAGTTCCTCTTCAGTGATAGAATATGCCATTGCGTATTTAGATGTGAAGCACGTCGTTGTGTGCGGACATTATTTCTGTGGTGGCGTAAAGGCCGCAATGCAAGCTGCTGATCTCGGCATTCTCAACCCGTGGTTGAGGAATATCAGAGATGTTTTTCGGATTCACAAAGATGAATTAAACAGTATTGATGATGAGAAGAAGAAATACAAACGACTTGTGGAGTTGAACGTGGAGGAGCAATGTGTGAATGTTATTAAAATGGCTGTATGGCAAAAACATTTTCTTCGCGACCGCCAGCCAACTGTTCATGGATGGGTGTTCGATATTGAAACCGGAAAACTGATTGATCTGAAAATAAATTTCTCAGAGAAGCTCAAAGGGATTCAGGAAATCTATGATTTAGGAACGCAGAAGGTAAAACCAGATTGATTATTACAAAAGGTATTAGTGTCAACGGCCTTTTAAGTCAACGGCACATCACGCTATTGGGCTTCTTATCTTAATGGAAGTCTTTGCGGCTCTTTATTATTATGAAATTATTCGCGTGGTTATTCCATGGTTGCCGGTATCCGTTGGCGGCAGGCTGTGGCTTTTCATGTTGGCTTCATAAACAGTCAGGCTTATGAACGTATGTGGGAAGCCCGAAGGATTTGGGGTAGCGTAGTCAATGATAGTCGATCATAGGGATTGATGTTCGACGGTTTTGTCAGCAATCTTTTTATCGATAAAAAGATGAGTCAAGATGAATTGATTCAAATCAAAATGCGATTGATATAACGGCACATAGCTAGGCTTTATTCGCATCGATGTCAGTTGTAAGTCCCTGCGCCATGGGAACAGATTAGTAAAGGTGGGCGTACGGCAAAAACAGCCAGAATGTATCAGGAAAAATTTGCTTCGGACATATCAAAGATGATTTGACCAACACTGAACTAATACATTTTCTGCCGGAAGATGAACCTGACAGTTTGAAAAGCTATGCAAACACAGCCAATCAAATTATTAATGAGCAATCCAGAGATTTGACACAACTGAGAGAGGAGAATCTAATAGACGATTTCCGTTAGATGGAATTGGAAAACTTGCTCAAAAGTTTTTATACACTTCAATGTCAAAAAGAGAGAGAAAAAAGTTTCCGCTTCCGGGACAGTACTCCAATTTGTGCCGATACTTATTTGGGATTATTATTTTTTTGCTTTCGTTTAGTATGATACCCGAGCTCATGAAGAAGGGTGAATACGATTAACGGGTTACTTCGCAAAGCCCTCTCTGTTTGAGTGAATGAACTACTTTACGTTCTTTTTTTTTTGAAAAAAAAGAACCAAAAAATTCAAGGCTGTAGGGAAAATACTTGAAATCCATGCCACCTGCGGGCTGACAAATCCAAACTCCTCCTGCTTTCAAAAAAGTCCGGCACTGATTTGCCAAGCTAAATTCCCTTCTTTTCTTTTTTGAAATCAGTCGTCAAACAGGGATTTGTCTATAGCCCTGCGGTGTCAGGATTTCTACGTATTTTCTCCAAGGCCGATCCCCAACGTTTGATGGTGCTACTTCAAAATTGAACATTCATTGAATGTAGAATTTTAAGGTGCAAAATCATTTGGAATGTATATCCCCTAAGCATCACTCTTAACTTATACAAACAAATACAGGCCAATGCGAAGTAACACGTTAATCCGTTTTTTTTTATACTTTGATTTTCACGGGTTCATCGACCATTTGTTTTAATGATTCTCCAGAAATACCCCCACATCGATTCTTCAAGTTGCTTTCAAGATGAATCAAAATCAAAGCTGCTTCGCGGTTGAGTGTGGAATCTCCTTTGTCTCACCTGAAGCAACACTTTTTACATTCATCTCCAGCTTGTGAATAGAGATGTGTTGTTGGTTGAAAAGTGATGCCCAATGACGACTTGGGGGTGATTCTGTAGGATCATATTTTTTGAATTGTAATTCGCGATTTGAGTTGCGAAATTGTGCTAACCTTGAGTGCTAACGGATAGTAAGACGTTTAACCGCAATGCCATTTCTATCGGTGTACTTCAATAAATAATTTCCTGATGGAAATTTTGAAACGTCGATACTTATTTCATTGAAAAATCTATTCAACACTTGCCC
Source organism: Flavobacteriales bacterium (assembly GCA_043748015.1). Taxonomy (GTDB): domain Bacteria; phylum Bacteroidota; class Bacteroidia; order Flavobacteriales_D; family Sanyastnellaceae; genus JAIBBG01. The sequence continues at coordinate 9,474 of JAYTOA010000064.1, read as the reverse complement.
AAATACATTCATGATTTCTATTTCGAATGTTGATTGATTGGACGCGCCTGCCACATGAATAATGGTCGTGGCAGGATTGGGAAATATGGTAATGTTAAATGCCGTGCGTTTAGAATTTTCAATTGCAGTGGAACTATCAAAGTCGAGCCGAAGTAACGCATCTGTTACTTGTTGATTGGCGTTCATTCCACCGGCGATGTACTTGGTGTGATTGCTCGCATTGGCCACTCCACGAAGGTCCATCGGTAGATTGTTGGCGAGATCTATTGCGTAAGCTGACGTTGGCGTGTAGTTCCAGATGGTTCTGTTCACAGGCGAAACACCACCACTTCCGTTGTAAGCAATTCCATTATAGTTGTAAGTAATATCGCTACCGCCTATCCATACTGCGAATTCATCAACATCTGTACAAGCGGCTCGATAGGCTTTCATTGTCGGGTCGGGAACGCTACTGCTCCATGCTATTTGCGTTGGATTCAACGGGTCAATAATTCCTTTACGCATAGAATTTTGTGCGGGGAAATTTGCCCCCATCGAAGCACCGCCGAAGTAATAAATGGTATCACCGACAATTGTTCCTGAAGCTCCAAAGCATTTGAATGTGTTGTTGTTAGGAACACTCTGTCCATCTTGCCAGTTGTTACTTACCGCATCATAAATCTGAACCGCGTTAACGTTACCGGTATTGCTCCAACCGCTGATAACATAAATGAGACTATCACGCCAAACGCATTGCACCTGATCATCAATCGCGATTGGAATATTGGCTGCATCATCCAAAAATGAATTGGTCGTGATGTCGAATCGATGTGTCCTGTTGGAAGAAATTTCGTTGCCGTTTGCCAATACGTGATAACCTCCAATGATATAAATCGTTGAGCCAATTCGTGATGCACCTGCTGCAATTTTACCCGATGCATCAGGTAAATCGGCTAGTTGCATCCATTCGTCCGTGTTGGTGTTGTAACGATAACTTCTGAGGTGGATTCCTGAAGAGAGCTTCGTTGAATCCATCCCCGCAAATGAGTAAACGAATGTCGTATCATCGATAAAGCCTTCGCATATCGCATTGTTTGTTATAGGTTCGGGCATAGGTGAAAGTGTTGACACTTGCCAACTTTGCGCGCTTGTGCTTTGGTACAATATAATAATCGAAAAGAGAAGTTTCAACTTGTTCATTGTGGTAAAGGTATTTGAGATGAAGAATATTGAAAAATGGGTTCGATATTATTTTGAGTATGTCGTTGCTTCTGAAAATATGTACACGAAAAAGGCCTCCACGTGGAGGCCTTTTTTACTTAACCAAAAACCCAGATATTAATTGACTGATACTACAGGACAATTGACATTCATAAGATTGGAACCGAGTATGGTTGCTGTTGATATACTCGCCAAATTGCTCACCATGCTAAAGTCTGCATTGTCATAAACAGTTACGGACCAAAGAGGAGAATAGGTTGATTCAGAAGGTATGGTCGCAATTACATTGTGTGTTTGCATTGTTCCTGCTTCAACAACGAATCCTGATGCAGGTCCGCCGGTAGGGGGATTGACATTGAACGTTACGAAGATGGGTGATGTTGGTACCATACCCGTTGCGTTTTCTGTGATTGCTGCTTCTGAGAAGTTGAAGTAGACACAAACTTTGTCTCTGTACCATCCTTGAGTGAGCGCTGTTGAAGCACCCGCCATTCTCTTTGTTGCTGTAGATCCATCGGGAACGACAGGACAATTCACGATCATGTTGGTTGTCTCGAGTGCATATCCTTTAGAGAAAATTTCCGCCTGGCTTGTGACGGTGTTCGCTACATAGCTTGATGGAACGGTAACTTTCACTACTCTCCAGAAATCGTTGTAGCCTGCGTCGCCGGGAATAACGTTGACAATATTTAATTGACCCGGAACCGGAGTTGCAGAACCTGATACAAACAATACATAGATGGGTGCTGCTGTTGTTGACTGTACATCGAAATTGTAATATTCAACAATTTGTCCTGATGGACCGAGTCCTTTGGTGATGAAAGGAGCCTGATCAAAATTGACGGCTGCATTTGCTGCAGGCAATCCATTCGAACCATCACGTATCATCAATGTACCTGCTGCAGTGCTGAAGCGATCAATGGATGCGCGCGATGCTGTTGCCGGATCAAGTGGTGTTTCTGTAATTGGTGTCACGGGTGTAGGCACCATTTCTTCATCTTTCTTGCATGAAGAGAAGATGAACATTGCTGCTAGAGCAAAGGGGAAAAGTGTTTTTTTCATAAAAATTTGGTATTTGTTTCTTTTCCCAAAAGTCCTTTTCAAATGTCACGAAAGCATAACAGGAAAGTATACGTTTAATCCCGAGCGATTTTTTTGAACGTGCAGAAAGTTTATAGTTCCTTGTTCCTGGTGGCGCGAGTTTTTTTTTGCGGCAGGACAAGGAGTTTGAAATGAAAAAATGATTTGAAGTATAACGTGGGGTGTTCTGAATTCAATCACCCAATCATCAACTCACAAAATATTTTCGCGCTCAAATCGCAAATTACAAATCGCAAATTATCTTCCTCTGCGAATCCCTGCGTCGGCCCATGTTATTGACCCGTGGGCATGAGTATCTCGAACCTTGTCCTCGCGTTTGCTTTGCTAAAAACTTTTATTTCCGCATCATGCAATTCAATGATCTTCTTTACTATCGCTAGTCCCAGACCTGTGCCATTGAGGGTTTCGCGAGATGCATCGGCTTTGTAGTATCGGTCAAATATGTGTGGAATTTCATCTTCCATAATTCCACGACCTGAGTTTTCAAAAGAAATGTTCAACGTGTTTTCATCCAGTTTTGCATTGACGTTTATCTCACCAGATTCTGGACTGTATTTAATAGCGTTCTCCATTAAATTCTGAAACGCGCGATTCATCATATTCACATCAGCAGATGATGCCGGCATTTTTTCGGGTATCTGAATATTCAGTTTGAGATTTTTTTCTTTTGCGATTAATTCGAACTGACGTGTAATGTCATAGAGCATCTCATTGAGAAAGACTGGCTCTTTCTTCACCTCTGTTTGCTTCGCTTCGAGCCGTGATAGTTCAAATAAATCAGCTACGAGTTTTTTAAGTTTCTCACTGCTCTTGAGAATGATTTCCAGATATTCTTTTTTCTCATCCACCGTGAGCTTGTCTTCTTTGATAGCGAGTGTTTCAATATATCCGTGTATGACGGCCATAGGGCTGCGCAAGTCATGCGACACGTTGGCAATAAGATCTCTGCGCAAGGAATCTACTTCTTTTAGTTCGTCAATATTCTTGAGAATTGTATCGGCCATATGGTTGAAGGATCGTCCGAGTTCTGCCATCTCTCCATGTCCTTTTACCAGTATGCGTGCTTGTAAATTTCCGTTATCGAACTCGCGCACTCCTGTTTGAATTTTTCGCAAACTGCGCGTTAGCAATGAAATGAGCAACAAGCCAAGTGCGAATGCAGCAATCAAGGTGAAGACGAACGACATCACTCCAATGCGCATGAAGTAACTGCTGAATAAAGCTTGTGAAATATTTTCGAATTCTTCACTTGCCAATACCATGTAAACATAGCCAAGTAATTTTTCGTTTTCGTGAATCGCTGTTGCAGAGAATACGACTTGTTTGCCTGGATTGCGCGGATCATCTCCCTGAACATATTTAGCTCCCGCATTTTGAATAAAGTCTTTGACAGGACCGGTGTCAACAGACTTTAGTCGTACATTTTTATCCAGTACAACATACTTGAGTATCGTTCCTTCTGGGTTGAGCAGGTACACTTCCAGCGACGGATTTACAGCCATCATAGAGTGCATGATCTTACCCAACGCTTCATCATTGACTTCGCCGTTTTCAAATGGATTTACTTCGTGAAGCATGTGTTCAGCTACGGTTGCATTGAGGCGCTGAGTAGTCTCTTTATAGTATTCGCGCGCAGCGAATGCAGTGATGAGAACATAGGCGAGGCCGATGATCACCAGCAAAAGCAACAGTGATGCAGAGATGCGCAAGAAGAGACTATTGCGGTAGTTAAATATGCTTGTCATGTGAGTGGTATTTCATCGGTGAAGCGGTAGCCGGTTCCCCATGTTGTGATTACGTAAATTGGATTGTTGATGTCAGGTTCGATCTTCGCTCTTAGTCGATTTACATGTGAATTCACAGTGTGCTCGTAACCATTGAATTCATATCCCCAAACGCTTTCCAGCAATTGCTCGCGTGAGAATGTTACGCCCGGGTGTTCCGCTAAAAGTTTCAGCAACTCAAACTCTTTCGGTGTCAGAGATATTTTTTCATCACCAATCAATACTTTGAATTTGCTTTTGATAATGGTGAGTTGACCGAAAGTGAATATGTCTTTTTGATCTTTGCTTTGATCCGCGGCGTTTAAAGAAGATCGGCGCAAAATCGCCTTTACCCTTGCAGTGAATTCTCTTACTCCAAATGGTTTGGTGAGATAATCATCTGCTCCAGATTCCAGACCCATCACTTTGTCAAACTCTTCCGACTTGGCGGTAAGCATGAGAATGGGCGTGTTAAATTCAAGGGCTCGTAATTTCTGACATATCTGTAATCCATCCATTTCTGGAAGCATCAAATCAAGTACGATCAAGTCATAATCGTTTTTCATTGCAAGCTCCAGACCTTCACGACCATTCATGGTTGAGTCAACATCCAGCTCAAGATCTTTGAGATGAATCGTCAACAAACTCACAATGTTTGGATCGTCTTCTACTACGAGCACTTTTGACATAGGCATAGATTTTCAATGCGCAAGTTCGTTCATTCGATTGAAAGAGTCATCACGAAAAGATCACGGAGGATAGGATTGTAGGTATATAGGATTTTGGGATTATAGGGGAGTGCGCTCTGCGTCATTCGGCCAATCATCAATTCATTAAATGAAAAATGTTATTCGGTTCTTTATTTTTAGGGAATGATTAAACCATTGAACGTATTCTTGGTCGCGATGAAAATTTTTGACATGAGGCTATTGGTTTATACTACTATCTGTGTATTGCTTTTTTCTTCAACGGGTTTTTCTCAAAACACAATTGGACTCATCACACAAGCTGAAAATTCAACAGACGGCTATGTGCTTTTTGCACCGAATAGTTCTGATACAACCTATCTCATTGATAAATGCGGACGCCGCATTCATACGTGGGCAAGTACACATAGCGCCGGATTGTCGGCTTATTTTCTTGAGGATGGAAGTTTTGCTCAGGGCAGGCAAAGTGATCAATCCTTCGTTCGCTGCAGGTGGTCAAGGAGGTATTATTGAACGAATGAATTGGAATGGACAAATGACATGGAGCTATGTTATTTCTTCGTCTAATGGAAATCAACATCATGACATTCGCATGTTGCCGAATGGAAATGTACTTGCCATCGTGAATGAATTAATAACGGAAGAGGAAGCAACTGCGGCAGGAAGAAATCCTTTGTTGTTTGGCACTGCATTGTGGAGTGAAAAAATTGTGGAGATACAACCGCAAGGATTAAATGGCGGAACCGTTGTTTGGCAATGGCGCGTGTGGGATCATCTTGTTCAGCAGTTTGATAACACGCAAGGAAATTATGGTGTCATTGCTGATCATCCGGAACTCATCAACGTGAATTATAATACAAGTCCGCCTGTGGCGGATTGGCTGCATTGCAACGGTATTGATTACAATGAAGCGTTGGATCAAATCATGATCAGTTCTCATGGCTTGGATGAATTCTGGATCATTGATCACAGCTCAACAACTGAAGAAGCTGCGACACATTCCGGCGGAAACTCTGGTCATGGTGGCGACTTATTATACCGCTGGGGCAATCCCGAAACCTACGGAAGAGGAGTCGCTGCCGATAAAAAACTGTTTGGTCAACACCACGCGCAATGGATCAATGATGGGTATCCTGATGAGGGAAAAATTATCTTGTTCAACAACGGTTTTCAGCGGCCTGAAGGAAATTATTCTTCAGTTGACATCATTGATTCTCCTCTTGACGAGAATGGAAACTACAGTATTGCGCCTGGTGAAGCGTATTTACCAGATGCTGCGTATTGGTCATACACTGCGCCCATTCCAACGGATTTTTATGGAATGAATATTTCCGGGGCGCAGCGTTTATGGAATGGCCACACGTTGATTTGCACCGGTCCGTCGGGTGATTTTTTTGAAATTGATACCAATAATGTAGTGGTTTGGAGATACATCAGTCCTGTTACAATGGAAGGAAGTATTTTGAGTCAAGGTTCTCAACCGGCTCAGAATGCAGTATTCCGATGCACGCTGTATGCACCGGATTATGAAGGTTTCATCGGGCAAGTGCTTTCACCTGGACCACCTATAGAAATAAATCCTTCTCAGATTTCTTGCGACATAATTTCCGATGTAAATGAGCTGAGTGGAATGGACAATGTAACCATCAGCGCGCACTCAAAAGGAAATCAACTTTCTATTTTCACCAATGAAACATACTACAACGCGAATATTGTATTGTTAGATGCCACAGGCAGAATCCTTCAGCAATGGATTTCATTGAACATCGCCTCAAATCATCCATTGAGTCTTGATGTAAATAGCAATGTACGGTCTGGCATTTATTTCTTGCTTTTGAATGATGCTTCAAAGCAAAGTGTTGTAAAATTTATTTCCGGATAACTGAATTATTCATGCTTCACAATTCTTTTCGAGATGGAAATTTCAACTTTTTTTTATTCATCCAAGTTCATCAGGTTAGCCATAACTCCCAACCCCTGAATCCTAGTTCCTAATTCCTGATCCACAATACGAAAAAAGAAAAAGCCGCTCCTTTTGAAACGGCTTTTCAACCTAAACCTCGCTATGATAATTAAACTGAACTTACTTCTGAATCATTACTTTTTTCGTGGTGCTGACGCCATTTGCGGAAATACGAATCAGATATGCACCGGCGTATATGGATTGCACATCAAAGTAGGCAACGGTGCTACCACTGTTGATATTGGTCGAGCGCACAATTCTTCCTTTGTTGTCAAGCAATTCTATTTGCATATTGCTTTTCACTAGTCCACCAATCTGAATTGCGATCAAATCTGTCGCAGGATTTGGATAAACTGTAATGTTCATGTTATTCAAGTCACTTTCTGAAATCGCATTTGGAGAAGCAGTATAAACAGTTGTGCTTTCTGATACTGTTGTGACTTTTCTGTTCGCTGAAACGCCGTAGAATGTTGGTCCAACGATGTATGGGTATGTAGAATTCCAATTGGCGTCTACGGTTGCGAAATAAGCATAAGTTCCGTTTGGATATTCCGGAGTGATGCAAAATCTGCTGTTGTGCACATCCAGATAATCTTCCTCTCCAGCATGTGTTATGAACTCATAGTCTTCTCTGTAATATCCGAGTGGATATGTTGTGCTGATAGCCGGACCATCCGGTACGTCAGTACCATCGGCCCAAACTGTGCGAGTTGTGATATTGCGCAATTGATATCCGGATTTAATTCTCGCGATACCTCCTGAACCATTCGCGTTTTTATATCCATAAGCGCCATACATTGGAAATCCGTCGTAAGCATAGCCGATAAGCGGTGAATGCTGAGTTGAATCAATGGCGTACAAACCATCGGCATCGTACAAATTGCAAATTGTAGAGATCACATTCAAATCTAATTTGAAGGCAGAGGGATTTTGATGATGATGATAGTTGCCCATAGCGGGGTGCGCTTTGGAACAATCAAATCCTGGACGTTCCGCAGGAATTGCATCTCTGTTCCATGATGTCATAGCCGCAGGTCCTCCGGGACAAGGTATATTGCCAGGACCACCGCAAGGCGCACCGGTTGTTGAATTCCAACCTACACCATCGCGAAAATCAAAGAGTGCTACGCCATTGATGAATATACCGATGTTACCACCATTTGTCGTAGTTGCTGTTCCTGTGTTTTGCTGCGGATTGCGCGGCATTTTGAAGATGGCATTCTGATCAGTCGCCTGTGACGGATTGCCATCCTGAAACGGGCCTGTCGGGTACGCTGGAATTCCTTTGGTGTGCACATAAACAAAGTCTGTGGAGTATTCTACCAGTTGACAATTCACCAAGGTATTATTTGTGACTGCTGTAGAGTTGCCGGTTACGTAATAGGTACCCGTTACAGTATTGTTCTGAAGCCATGAAGTGATAACCGGACTCAGTTGTCCGAAACTTGACGCGATAAGCGCGAATGCTGTAAGAGATAAGAATATTTTTTTCATTATGATGTGATTGTGTATTGTTAGACGACGTTGTTTTGTTATTCCCTCGCTCTGAGTAAAATTTCTTTTGGAAATTGATGCTTCGGATCAAACACAAATTCCTTGTCATCAAGCGTGAGAAGGAATGCGATGAGATCTACTTTTTCATTCGATGAAAGCATCACTGGTTTTTTTAATTGATGAGCAAGGGTAGTGTTCTGTGATTTTTCACTTGCGTAGTGATTCAATACTTCATTCAGTTTTTTGAATCTTCCATCATGCATATATGGAAAGGTGAATGATAGATTCCGCAAAGAAGGAATCTTAAATTTCAAACTGTCTTCAGGATTTTTGGTGAGGGCAAATTTTCCAAAGTCATTCAACGTCGAATATACTGCCAAGCCGTTGTTCGCAAATTCGTATGTAGTAAAAAGCGGTTCAGCGTGACAACTGTTGCAGTTTTTTAGAAACAAAGCATAGCCGTTTCTTTCTTGTTCAGTGAAATTAGCTTTACCTGATTTTACGTCATCATATTTCGATTTGTTGGAAACAAGAGTCAGTTGAAATTGAGAAATCGCTTTTAATAAATGTTCACCGGTGATTGTGCTGTCATCGAAAGCTTGAAAGAATAACAATGGATAAATGACGCTCTGCTGTAGCTTCTTTACCACATGTACAATGTCTTCACCCATCTCTGCGGGATGACTCAATGGCGCCATTGCCTGCATATCGAGGTGCTGAATTGCCCCATCCCACATAAAGGATTTTTGCCATGCAGCGTTGAAGAGGGCAGGAGCATTGCGTGTGCCAATGCTGTCATGTATGCCGTGACTCAAATCATGATCGGTGTGTGCAAATGCGTTGAATGGAGAATGACAAGACGCGCACGAAATGGTATTGTCAAGAGAAAGGATGGGATCATAAAAAAGCGCTCTTCCTAATTCTATCTTCGCCTGTGACAATGGATTTTTGGTGAAGTCATAATGCGGTTCCGGCCAACCTTTGGGATTATTCCATTGCAATTCCTTCAGTGGCTTAAATGCCATCAGCAACGCGAAAATCGGAATGAATATGATGACGGCTTTCTTCATTTCGTCATGAAAATTTTACATAAGAATGTTGCGCGCTCATCAGCGGTAACACCGGGCGACATAATGTGATGTGTATGCGATAAATCAGTGGATGAGATGAAGCCATCCCAGGGAATGACGATGCCGATGTCCTGCTTATTTATCACGGGTAAAGTAACTTGATGTGCAGTATTGTG
>JAYTOA010000063.1:0-9341 GCA_043748015.1 Flavobacteriales bacterium | reverse complement strand
GAAATAGGGAAGTTTAAAGTCGAAACGGCCATCCAGCGGCTTCAGCCATTGCAACCCCTGACAAAATTTGTTGCCCACCACGAAAAACTCCATTCACAGAATGCGAAATCCATCATCACACCCTATGATATTGTTGTGGATTGCACAGACAATTTTGAAGTGAGATATGTTCTAGACGATGCCTGCTCTTTTCTTAGAAAGCCACTTATTTATGGTGCGCTATACAAATTCGAAGGACAGGTGAGTGTTTTTCATCATCAAACCAAAACACGCTACAGAGATATTTGTCCCGAACCGCCACCTGAAGGCCGAATTCCGGACTGCGAAACTGGCGGAGTATTGGGAACATTGGCAGGAACGATTGGATGCATTCAGGCAAATGAAGTTATCAAGTTAATTACTGGAATTGGGGATTCTCTAGATGGAAAATTGTTGATGGTAAACCTCCATGACAATACGATGCATAAAATTCAAATTCAGAAACGCGAGATTTTAGAAACCACTTCTTTAGATAATTCGGAATCAACAAATACGCATTTGATTCGCGAAATCAAAGTTGAAGAATTAAAAAAAATGTTGGACTCGAAAGAAGATTTTCAACTCATCGACGTGCGCGAACCGGATGAATTCGAACAATTCAATCTTGGTGGAGAATTGATGCCGATGAACAGCATTGACGCACATTTGAGCGACATTTCGAAATCGAAAAAAGTCATTGTGCACTGTAAAGCAGGATTGAGAAGTGCATATGTGATCCAATATTTACAGAAACAGTATGGATTTCAAAATCTGTACAATTTAAAAGGCGGAACACAGGCGTGGCTCAAACACAATTGAATCAAGAGTGAAGTTCACATGTTAAATTCGCCCTTCCTAACAAGACTAACTGGTGCAAAAAAACTCTCGGTGTAAAATCTATTTGTCCGATGAAGGCTTTGGCCACATTGTGCGGCAGCGTGCTGTTGTAGAAGAACTTTTGCTCGAAAGTCCTTCGACAAAAATTACCGTTCAGACGGGCACGCAGATCGCAGCAGCCGGACGTTTCATTGAAAGCGCACAATTGATTGAGCGCTTCAACAACATCCGATGGGATAAGCAAGAGAACGGTTCTCCTGACTTGAAAAAAATATCAGAACGATATAAAGATTATATCACTACATCGCAGAATTATGTAGCATCCGAAGTTGATGATTTTGATTTCGATTACGCGATTTCAGACTTTGTGTATGAGGCTTTTGAAATTGCAGAACGCAAGAAAAAGCCATCATTTGGAGTAGCACATTTTACCTGGGACTGGTTCTTTTCCAAATTGTATCCGCCACCTGTGCATACAGATGTCATTGCGCATTTCATGCAAATGGCTTCAAAAGCAACCAAGCTCTATTTTCCTCCTTTCACGCCCGAAGAAATCATACACCACTATCGCGGAAAAGCTTTGGAAGTTCCATTAATTCTTCACCAGCAGATTGAACACAAGGTAAGCAATCACACGGGAAAATTCCGTGTTTTGATTATGGATAGTGGTGCAGGAGTGCTGAGCGAATCCATCAAGAAAGCATTGTTGAGCGTTCAATATCTCGATGACTTTTTATTTTTTGTTTCTGACAAATTTGAAAACGATCAGGCGAATGTTCAAACCATTCCATCCAATGATTTGATGGTGGATTATGTTGCCGATATGAACCTCGTAATAGGCCGTGCAGGTTTCAATACCATTTCAGAATGCGTGGGGCTTCGCACACCGATGTTGCTTATTGGCGAGGCAATGAATCCTGAGATGAACGAAAACATTTTATTGCTAAAGCGTCAGCATCTTGGTTCCTTCATATCCATTCAAACTTTCGAATCAGGACTTGGAAAATTCCTGCCATCATTTCTCAAACATGAATATCTTCACATCAAGGAAATGATGAATGATCACGAGATCGCAACAAATGGCGCTGAAGTGATCGTAAAAGACATGATGAATTATTTATGAGAATCATTGCGATCATACCCGCTCGGGGTGGCTCAAAGCGACTTCCAAAGAAGAATATATTTCCATATAGAAATAAGCCGCTCATTGCTTACACGATTGAAGCATGTGCACAATCCACTTTCATAAAAGACATTTATGTGAGTTCAGATGACGATGAAATATTGGCCGTTGGCGAAAGCTTTGGTGCAAAATCTTTGAAGCGACCGGCACAACTGGCAGACGATCACACACCAAAAATCATTGCGATTAGACAAGCGGTGAAAGATCAGATCGTAGGCGAAATGTTGGCTGATGACATCGTCATCATTCCTCAGGCAAATTCACCACAAATCACAGCGGCGCAAATGGATGCCGGATTCAAATTGATGACAGACCATAAGCTTTGGGAAGTAATGAGTACTGATAAAAATGGAGTGCAGAATGCCGCGTTTCGAATCGTTCGCTACCGTGCACTTTTCAATGAATTCTTAAGTGCGCATTGTGGGTTTGTCATTGCGGAAAACATGGACGTTCATACCGCAGAAGACATTGAGTGGTTGATGAAGAATGATCACTAACCGTATTGGATAGTAGGTATTGGGAGTGTGAGATTGGTTCCTGGGCTACCAAGACATTCGCGCCGAACTTGACATTTCCTTTGAAATACTAATTGATCTCAGAAACCGAATACTACTTGAAAAGAAGCACGAATAACGAGTCTCAGTGCCTTCACACTTCCAAAACCCAATACCAATTTCGCAATACAAGTGAGTTACTGCTTGCGAGCGACTACAGTAAAAATGTCGAACAATGTAGGTCGCGTTTCCGCAAACCAGATTTTCTTTTCCAACTCTCCTCCTCTGTTCAATTCCAATCTTTGTTTCTTGTGAAAACTGAATTTTTTCATCACCGATGGAAGCAACGTGAGATTGTTCAACTTGCCAACTTTCAGCACTGCATCAATCACGTATCCCATTTTTTCGAAATACGCCTTCATTGTATTGATGTCGAAGTAGTATGTATGTTGTCCATGCAGATGATACCACCAACTCTTAAAAATGCGATAACCAACGGAACCAACATCCACTGTTTGAATCACCATGTAATCACCGGATGACTGAAACGAAGAAAGTTTCTTCAGGTCTGCCAAAGGATCAAGCAAGTGCTCAATGACGTCAGTCATCGTTACAAGATTAATATTGCTGACGCCGGTATTTTGCAATACTTCTTCCAGGTTGTCGATCGTTCCCTGGTGCACATTTTGAAATCCGCTTCGCACTGAGGTTTCTACACAGAGTGGATTATACTCTATGCCATAGGCATTGAAACCTACGCGGCGTAAGACTTCCGGAAGCAGTCCGTATCTTGTTCCGATATCGAATGAAATTGGCTTAGCAGCATTTTTGAATTGGCAATGTTGAGTGATGAGATCGATGAGCGGCGCAAATTTGTGATTCGCTACCGCTTTTTCAATGTCTAGTTTTTGTTCGACACTATCGGTATAAAGCAGACCGAGATGTTCGGCTTTGAATCTTGGATTTTGAAAAACAAGATTGCACTTTTTACATTTCACGATGGTGAGATCAACCTCTTGTCGGCCGTCCCACGGATAAGTTGTATACGCTTTATGACTGTAAAATCCTGCAGGAAAGTGATGCAAAACGCGCTGATCAGAAGACCCGCAAAAATTGCAGTGCTTCACTTGTTCTTGTAAGCGGCCATCGATCATAAGCAGCGTTGGTTGAATAAAATATGCACCGAAATCTATTATTCGACAATGACATAAGATTGAGCGCCACTGTATTGGTTTCGTTGAACGCGCACATTCTTCAACCCGAATGCCTCACGAACTGCTACAGTTTCTCCCGGAAATTCCACATCGTTGAGTTCATCAAAACCGATGACAGATCCTTTTGTGATGTAAGGTTTGATCAATTCAAGGCACTTCATGGTTGGCTCATACAATGTCATATCAAACCATGCGAAAGCGATAATTGTTTCAGGGTGTTCACTGAGATATTTTTCCAACTCAATGATGGCATTTCCTTTTCTGAGTGAATTCTTTTTGATATGTGGCAATGGACTTTCGCCCTCGTGAAAATCGAGCAGGTCTGTGAGGTAATCTTCATAACCCTTGGTAACAGCAAGCGATCCGGCCGCAATGATTTCGTGAGCGCCATCTTTCTTTGAAAGAACCGGAAAGCCTTCAAACGTATCGAAACCGATTAGTTTTCTATTGTGATTGAACGGCTCGTATATGCCACGAAGATTACTGAGTGTTACAAGATTTTGTCCCCAACGAACACCAAATTCCATCATCACTCCGTGCACCGGAAGGATGTGATCGCGATACAACTCTGCGAAAAATAAATGCTTGGTCAATTCCTGTCTCTTCAGAAACAGTCCGGCGTTCGCTAGCAATTCATTGTCAGGAATCGGGCAATTGCGCATCGCTGCAGATGCACGAGCTCTGCCGCTTAATTCCTTTTCAGAAGCGAGCGTTTTGATTTTGATGTCTTGAGCCATAAGGTAAAATTCGAATTGAGGTGGGCAAAGATAGTCGCGAGCTACAGGCAGACAAAGCGATAATAGACATCCAGGGAACTATTTCTTAGTACGATGGAAACACAGATGAGCGATGATAAGTGTAAAACAGTACGGCTTAATTACTTTTGCTGGCCTAATTAATCCGAACTATATGTTTGTTATTTCAGAAATTTTCCCTCAACATGGTGGCAGCCTTGCGGTAGCCGAACAGATGATACTTCAAAGCAAAATGGCCGGTGCCGATGCAGTGAAAGTTCAACTATATACAGCAACACAATTCGGCGCTGAGCGCGGATATCTTGAGCTCAGTAAAGACGGTTTAAAAAGATTGAAGGAATACGCTGATGGGGTAGGCATTCCACTTTTTGCAACACCCTTCACCACTGAAAGACTTGACTGGTGCATCGCTCTGGACTTACCCTATCTTAAAGTGGCTGCCAGAATGCACAAAGAATTTGCTGATTTGACAGCTGCGATCATGAGCCACGGCAAACCAACTTTCGTGAGTATTCCATCAGATTTGAACACAGATGAAGTCATCAAATTTGATCACTCAACTTATCTCTACTGTGTTGTAAAATATCCTACGCGAGTAGACGAGTTTGCCATGCCTGATTTTGGCAATTCCATTTTTCAAGGCATCAGTGATCACACTTTGGGAAATGCGGGTGCGCTATTCGCATCAGCTCATGGAGCGAAGTATCTGGAAAAACATTTCACGTTGCGCAAATCGTTTCAATATGAAACAGAAAAAGCGCACCTTGGAAGTATGGACATGAATGACCTTGCGGAAATCAAAAACACTGCGTTCGAATTCGAGAGAATACGAAAAGTTTTAGGTCATGATAAATGAGCTAAGAAATGTCATTCGAGGTTATCACCGACTTGAATCCGCATGGAAATCGTCGGCTAAAAACACGGATGAATATTTAGCCGCGACATGTCTTTTCGAATACCTCTCCTATCGATTACTTGAATCCGATAAGCAAGATGTGCTTTTAGGTTTTCGCGTTTTCTATAGAGTTCTCCGAAGAACAATAAAGAGTAGCGCTGGAATATTTCAATTCGACAAATCTGCCGATGCCCTTGTCATAAGCGGTACCATTGCCATTCAAGATCGGGTTACAGAATACATAAGACGATCCGGCGATGCGAAATTGCATAGTTATATCGCAAAGGATATCATGTCATTCGACGGTGTCAGCAAGTGGAGGTTGTTATTGACCATACTTCCATTTGCAATGAAACAATCTATCCGATGCGTGTTCAGTCCACATAGATTGGGTATTGCGTTAAGTATCGCTGAAGTGGCGGAGATTGCATACATCATGCACTACATCATGAAGCATAAGATCAAAAAGGTGTATGACTTTGTGCCCTATGAAATCGACAGTAATTTCATGTATCTCATTATGCGTGAATACGGCATAGAATTCATAAAAATTCCCTCTTCAGGTCCGTTAGCGACGCATCATAGAATTTTGTTAGCAGATGCCGTTGTCTTCAGTACGCCATACCATCTTGAAGAAAGACAAAAATTCAGCGATTCCTTTCGCGCTAAATCCATCCTCATGTGGCCACCTGAGCGCGCTTTTCAATATTACCCACGCTACAAAAATGAATTCCCTGTTCCGGAACAAAAGACGCTTGGGTTCTATTCTCATGGTGAGTGGTTGCGCCGGCAGGAAAAGCATTCTGCTTATGGAGGAAGAATAGGTGAAGCAGAATCTACCATCCTCAATTATCTCGGAAACTACGTGAAGCAACATCCTGAATTCCGGTTGATTATTTTCCCCCATCCGCGAGAAATGAAACCACAGGTGAGTGAAAAAATGCACGCGTTTTATCGATCAGCAATAGGACATGATCAATTTGAGATTGCACAATTTCAAGGAGGGACGACTCAACATTTCGACAAAGTAGATATTGCGACGGCGGCTTTCAGCACCATCCTCTATGAGCGATTATACTGCGGATATAAAACACTTATCGGCAACATGGCGATTGAAGAATTCCCGATGAATCACACTGCGTTGAATAATATTTGTTTCAGGACATATGAAGCAATGTCAAATCTGATTGATGAATATTCAAAGGAAAAAGAAGCATACTTTTTCGAGAGGACAATGCTTGAGCCTTTCAGAGCAATACATTTTCCGGAGCCATAAGAAATCCGCCATTTCATTTTATCAATTTGAAAAATGGTCATCACATATTAATCGTCAATTATGACTTCCCACCGAATGAAGGCATTGGCGGCAGGCGTTGGGCCAAGTTTGCCAAGCAACTCGCTGCTGAAGGCTACGACGTACATGTCATCAAAGCAGATCCAATCGAAGGAAATAATCAATCCGTATGGAAACATGATGTTGAACATGAAAACATACATGTCTATTCTCTACCAAGAAAATATCCTGTGCATTTCTCCCATCCGAAAAGAGATGTTGTATCAAGAATTAAATACCGACTTCATAAATGGCGACTAGAACGAAATGAAGAAGGAACTATTTATGATATTTCGATCGGCTGGAAAAATGAATTACTGAGTAAAGCGCAATCATTGATTCGTGAATACAATATAGTCAACGTGATGGCGTCCGGCGCACCATGGAAAATGCTTTACGACATCTCAGGATTGAAATCCGTCTTTGCCCATCTCAATCTCATCATTGATTACCGCGACCCATGGTTGAAAGCACTCAACTATGGCATTCCCGGATTGAATGCGGACCGCAAACGCATTGAAGAAATGAAACAAACTTTCATCCTTGAAAATGCATCTGTAATTGTTACTCCGTACGAATATCTAACAGAAGAATTGCGTCAATGGAATCTCCTGCATTGTAAAAATCATCCTGATTTTAGAGTGTTGACACATTTCTATGATAAAGCAGATACCGAGGCTTCAAAAGTCGTTCAAAAGGAAAAAATAACACTGATCTATGGTGGCGATCTTTACCAGGGAATTGAAAAAGAATTATTGCTACTGAAGAGTGAAATTCTGGAGATCAAATCAACACACCCGCTACTCTATCAGAAACTCTCGGTCAAAATATTCACGCATAAGCACAACGACAAAACCTTCGCAGATATTGAAGCGGTTGAAGTGCTACCATCAGTTGGCAAAGAAATTTTCAAGGAAGTGAGCAATGCATCGGCTGTTCTCATTTTTCTTTCTCCAAATAAAAAAAATGATCGGACGACTAAGTTTTTTGAAAACCTGCCGTCTAGAAAACCCTATTTGATTGTCGCCGAAGATGGAGAAGTGACACAATTTGTAAAAGAAAATAAACTCGGATATGTTTTGAATAAAGACGATGGTAGTCTCGCTGAATTCTTGCAACTCATTGATGAAAAAAAGTTGAACTTCAATGAACAATTCAATTACGAGAAGTTTGAACTCAAAGAAATCACACGACAACTAATTTCGATGTTCAAATGAAGATCCTTTATTACAGTCCGCATGTGCAAATCAACATGGCCGCACCCAGCGGACCGGGCACGCATATCCGGGAAGTTATCCATGGTTTTGAATCGGCAGGTCATGAAGTAATACGACTCATTGCCGGTGGTGAAAAATTGGAACCATCATCAAGAATCGTAGTCAAAAGCAGGTGGTGGAAAAAATTCGTTCCATCCATCATTTGGGAATCGCTCAAGGATTACTCACTCCTTCGACTCGATAAAAAACTTCAAGCACAGTTAGAGTCGCTGATAGAAAAGGAGAAGCCCGACGTCATTTATGAGCGTAGTTATTACATGATGGGATCCGGATTTCGTGCTGCAAAAAAGTTCTCTATAAGATTTTGTTGCGAGATGAATGCTCCTTATCCGGAGGAAAAATCTGACATGTCAGGAAAGAGTATTTTCTTTCGTCGCGCGGTGAAAAATGAAAAAGAACAAGTGAATACAGCGCACAAAATATTCGTTGTATCGACAGCATTGAAGACATATCTGGAATCCCGGACGAATAATAATTCGGCGAAAATCATTGTCACACCCAACGCGGTGAATCCTGCACACATCAACACAACTGAAGAAAAATCCCAAGCAATTCGACAACGACTTGACATTGACAATGACGCTAAAGTGATTGGATTTGTCGGGTCGATTTTTCCCTATCACGGAGTTGATCTTTTAATAGAAGCTTTCGCAGTTATTCAAAAAAACCCGGATATCAACATTCATCTGCTTATCGTTGGTGATGGTGAAATTCTCAATGAATTGAAATCGAGAACACGTGAATTAACAATTGACCATCTGGTTCATTTCACCGGAAACATACCGCACAAAGATGTTTACGACCACATTGCAGTGATGGACATTACTGTGATGGCGCGAAGTAACTGGTACGGATCACCCGTAAAAATTTTCGAGTATGGCATCATGAAAAAGTGCATCATAGCACCAGACGTGATTCCAGTCACGGATGTAATGAAAAACGGAGAAGATGGATTGTTGATCAATGACAATGTTGAATCAGTGAAAAATGCGATCATGTTTCTACTTTCACATTCAGACGAAGCAAAAAAGATGGCCACAAATTTTCATCACAAAGTTTCCACCGAACATACATGGCAACATGTGTGCAAAAAGATACTTCACGAGATTCAATGAAAATACTCATTATCACTGACGGTATCTATCCGTTTGTCATTGGCGGAATGCAAAAGCATTCATACTATCTCGCGAAAAACCTTGCGGAGGCTGGACACCAAATTACCTTGATACATTGCATTGCCTCGACCAAAAATATTCCTTCGAAAGAAGATTTGAGAGCAGAATTTGGAGCAGATGCGATGAAAAACCTTAAGATCATTGGGTTAAAATTCCCGGC